>JBJMPK010000242.1:0-26648 GCA_045803245.1 Gemmatimonadales bacterium | reverse complement strand
CGGCGGTCCGCCACCGGTCCGCCGGCCGCTTCTCCAGGCTCTTCATCACCAGCTCGGCGAGGGCTTCGGGCACGTCGGCCCGGTGCGTCCTGATGGGAACCGGCGCCTGCGTCAAGTGGGCCGACAGAATGTCCTGCGGCGCGTCGCCGGTGAATGGCGGCCAACCCGCCAGGAGCTCATAGGCCAGCACGCCGACTGCATAGATATCGGCCCGATGATCCATGCGCGGGTCGGCCGCGATCTGCTCGGGCGCCATGTACGCCGGCGTACCGAGGCGAACGCCGGCCCCGGTCACCGTGGCCCGCGCAGCCGCGTCGGTGGCCGCCTTGGCCACGCCAAAATCGGTGACCATCGCGTGGCGCCCGGAGAGGAGCACGTTGTCCGGCTTGATGTCTCGATGGATGATCCCGCGCTCGTGCGCGTGCGCCAGCGCGTCACACACGTCGCGGAGGACGAGCACCGCATCTTCCAGCGGAAGCGGACCGTCGCGCGCAAGCCGCTGGCGCAACGAGAGCCCCGCCTCGTACGGCATGACGTAGTACAGGCTCCCGTCGGCTGCCCCGGAGTCGTAGAGCGGCACGATATGCGGATGGTGAAGCTGGGCGGCGATCTCGATCTCGCGAAGGAACCGCTCGGGGCCTAACGCGGATGCCAGGGCCGGGTGTACCACCTTGACCGCGACATCGCGGCCGTGTTTCAGGTCGTGAGCGAGATAGACCGTCGCCATTCCGCCTCGCCCCAGCTCCCGCGTCAGCCGATAGTGCTCGGCGAGCGTCTCGGGGAATCGGGCCACGTCATCGTCGAACAGCGCGGCGAAGCGCTCCGCCGCCGGCCGGCTGAGCAGCGTCGGCTCTCGTTCGCATTCCTCCAGAAGACGCTCGAGCTCCGAGCGCCGAACGGAGTCTCCGCCGCTCAGCTCCTCGATGAGCGATGGTCTCCGCACCGGCGGCGCGTCGAGCAGCGCATCGACCAGTGATGCGAGCTTCGACCAGTCATGGGATGGTGGTGTAGCGGACATAGCGAACGTCCAGCGATGACGGATCGCTTGGATCAGGACTCGAGAACCCGCCGCAGCAGCACGCGCGCCTTCACCCAGTCCCGCTGGACCGTTCGGCTCGTCAGGCCCAGCGCTTCGGCCGTCTCCTGCTCCGTCAACCCACCGAAAAACCGGCAGTCGACGACCCGCGCGAGCCGGGGCTCCCATGCCGCGAGGCGCTCCAACGCCTCGTTGAGCTGCAGCAGCACCTCAGGCTGATCCTCGGCGGCCATCACCTCATCATCGAGCGTGATCTGCCGGCGCGGTCCCCCCCGTTTGAGCGTGCTTCGCTCCCTCGCCCGGTCCACCAGGACGTGCCGCATGGCCAAGGATGCCAACGCACGGAAGTGCGCCAGGTCCTGCCATCCCGCTCGCGACTGGTCGACGAGCTTGAGGTAGGCCTCGTGCACCAGCCCGGTCGTCGACAGGGTTCCGCCCGGACCGCGAGCCGCGAGCCGACGATGGGCGATCGCACGTAGCTCTTGATAGGTAACCGCGACGACCTGGTCGAGCGAGCTCTGGGCGCTGCTCCGCAACTCCGTGAGTACGTCTGGAAGGGCAATGTCGTCTTCCGGCACGATTCCCCGTTAGACCGTGTGAAGGCAGGCCTCGCACCGGCGACCCGAATATAGGGCGCGGTCTGCCGGACAGACAGGGCATGCTACACCCCTTTTCCACTCGCTTCGGGAGGCTCATATGTCGCTGCTCCGATACAGTTGCCTTGGCGCTTTGGCGCTGGTCATCTTATTCCCGGCGTGCCGGGACGGGAACGAGCCCCTGGCTCCGCGCGAACGGGACCCCGGGGCGACAACGCCGTCCTACACGCCCGGATCGGGCTCGACTTCGACGTTGCTCGGCCGGGCGACATTCAGCGATCCCAAAGACCAGACGTTTAAAGTGCAGCGCATAACGGGCGACTGGCACGTCGAGATCAAGGGGAAGCCCGCCATCGACCTTGCCGTTCAGAGCATCGTCTTTCAGCCTGGCGGGCAGAGCGGCTGGCACAGCCACCCGGGTCCGGTCTTCATTCAGGTGGTGTCCGGCACCATGACGTTCTACATGTCCGATGACCCGACATGCACCGGCATCGTTCGGACGGCGGGCCAGGGATACCTCGACCTTGGCGAACACGCCCACATTGCCCGTAACGAGACCACGGCACCGGCGCAGAACGTCGTCACGTACTTCGCGCCCCCCGGCGCAGCGCTTCGGATCGATGAGCCGAATCCGGGGAACTGCCCCTTCTAATGCCGGCGGACAGGCGGCGAGTCGGACAGGCGGACAGGCGGACAGGCGGGCGGTTGTCATCCTGAGCGTAGCGAAGGAGCCGAAGCCTCGGGCCGCAGAGATCGCGGTGGTCGAAGACCTTTTGCTTCTTCGCTCCGCTCAGAATGACATTCGGAAGGAAAGGCTAGTACACTCACTCACTCCCACGTTACGCGGCATGATCTCCACTGCCATCAGCAGCCTTCCCCGTCTCGACCGGCCCGACCGCCCCGCTCAGCTCGGCCCGGAAACGGCGACAGGGGAGTGTGCTTGTGCTCCGAAGCTGCTAGTTCCGTTCCCCAGCTGACCGAAGAAGCCATAGCCCCAACAGTAGGCTGCACCGGAAGCTATTCCACAGGTGTGGAGGTCGCCCGCGGTGAGCTGCTCGAAGAAGTGCCCTCCCGCCACCGCTACCGGGGTCAGGTGCTGCGTCGTGGTGCCATCGCCTACCTGACCGTAGGTGTTGAGACCCCAGCAGTAGCCCTGGTTGGTTGTCGTTTCGGCGCAAGTGAAAGCACTTCCTGCCGTCACCCGTTCAAAGAAGAGCCCGCCTGCCACTGCCCGGGGCCAGAAGCTCAGGTAGGTCTTGCCGTTGCCGATCTCACCGTTGCGGCCATTGCCCCAGCAGAAGGCCCGATGGCCGGTGGTGACCCCGCAGACATGGGTGAAGCCGGCGTCGATCTGAAGAAATTGGTGACCACCCGCCACCGCCGTCGGTTTCAACCGGCGACGCGCACTCGAGCTGTCACCCACCTGGCCCAGATCGTTGTTCCCCCAGCAGAATCCCCGGTTGTCGGTCGTGGCGCCACAGCTGAAGTCATAGGTCCCGAAGCTGACGCTCACCTGCCGGAAGCTGCGCCCACCGGATACGGCAACTGGTGTGAGACGCTGGACGGTCGTGCCGTCGCCGAGTTGGCCGTACGCGTTGCTGCCCCAGCAGAAGGCGCGGGCGCCGGTGGTCACGGCGCAGCTGTGGTAATAGCCCGCGGCTACCTGACGGAACTGGCGGTCACCGGCAACCGCGACCGGTGAAGGACGGTTGTCGGTCGTGCCGTTGCCCAGCCTGCCGTCGTTCCCTCCCCAACAATAGATCCGGTGGTCGGTGGCCACCCCGCAGGTGTGGGCCAGTCCCGCGCTCACCTGGAGGAAGTGAAGACCTCCCGCGACCGGCACCGGTTTCGTGCTACAGGGGAACGGCCCGTCAGCCCCGTTGCACTGCTGCGGGCCCGTGGCGGTCCCCGTGCCGAGCTGGCCGTACTGGTTGTAGCCCCAGCAGTAGGCCTGATTGGTGGTGGTCACGCCGCAGGTATGGAACCCGCCGCCGCTGACCTGACGGAAGGTGAGCGCCACGACTGCCAGGTTCGGTTGTGGAGTTGGTGAGAGAGGCTCGGTGGGTGACTGGGACTGATCTCTACAGCCGAGCGCCGGCAACAGCAGCGCTGCGACAGCGATCCACGGGCGTGGGTTCATGATGCCTCCCTGTCGTGACGACTCGCAGACCGGACGACGTTGCCGGGGACCGCATCGTCCATGCCACGAGACAGTAGAATCGCTCTAGTCGCGATCCCTTCACAGGACCCACGGCGACATCGGATTAGCCGTTGGCGATCGCTCAGCTCGGCACTTGAATCAATGGCTTTGTCGTGCACCTTCCACAACATTCTCCGAAGAACGGTGCAACATATGACCCCAGCTCTCTTGCTCAATCGCGCCCTCACAGCGGCGACCCTCGGCCTCATGGCGGTCGGAGCGACCAACCGTGGCGACACACCGCCGGTCGGGAGTGCGCCCTGGACGGATCCCTCTCCCCATCGAGTCCTGCGTATCGCGGTAGCTCCCCAGGTGCAGCTCGAGGTGCTCGACTGGGGCGGCAGCGGTGAGCCACTCGTGTTTCTGGCCGGCTTCGGCAACTCCGCTCATGTCTTCGATGGTTTTGCCCCCGCGTTCGTGCCTCATTTTCACGTGCTCGGCGTCACCCGCCGGGGTTTCGGCGCGTCGAGCAAGCCGGCGACGGGGTACGATACAACCACGCTGGTCCACGACATCCTGGCCGTACTCGATTCCCTGCACTTCAAGCGGGCATCGTTCGCGGCCCATTCCTTCGGCGGCAGCGAGCTCAATTATCTCGGAGCTCATTTTCCGGCAAGGGTCGATCGCCTGGTTTACCTCGATGCCGCCGTCGACCACCGGCAACTGTACGACTCGCCCACCTGGCTCGCTGCGTTTCCCCCGCCGGAGCCGCCGTACGCGACCTATGGGGACTACGGGGGCGACTCTATCGCGGCCTGGCTGTTGTGGGCCGAGCGGCTGTCGGGTCCGGGTTATCCTGAGGCGGAGGTGAGGTCGATGTTTCGCTACGACCAGTCTGACCTGGTAACCGGCCGGACCGCGGCGGATTCGATCGATCGAGTCCTGCAGCGGGGCACGTTGCCCGCGGAGCTGTCGCGCATACGGGTGCCGGTCCTGGCGATCTATGCGGTGGCCGGCTCCGCGCCGGTGATGTACCCCTTCTGGGACGCGCTCGACTCGACCGCGCGGGCCCGAGCCCGGAAGAGCTTCGCGGCGATTTCCAGCGCGTTCGCCGGACAGGAAGTGCGTTTTCGGCGAGAGGTGAAGGATGTGCGCATCCGGGAGATTCCGGGCGCGCGCCACTATGTGTTTCTCACTGACCCGGGCGAGGTTCGACACCAGATGCTGGAGTTTCTGCTTCGGCGGGGTTAGGGGCAGTACGGCGGAGGAGTGCAACCTTTGGCCCGCTCCGCCCGTCCAAGTCGCGAGTCGTCCCTCGCACCGCTGGTTCAAAACCTGATTCCGAACGTCAGGGGAAAGTAGTGCACGTCGCTTATGCGGCTCTTGGTTCTGTGGCCCCGGATCTCGATGAAGCTGTCGAATCCGAGGAAGAAAAGCCTCGCGCCCAAGCCGTAGTTCCAGCCGTAGCGAACCCGGCTCGCACAACCGGGACCAAGCGAGCAGTCGGTGCGATAGGCCCCGATTCCCCACAGGATATACGGTGACACTGGCCAGGTCGCCTTCGGCAACCGGTACGTGATATTCAGGGTCGCTGAGCCGACGGTCTGATGCCCCTCGCCGCCCAGGGCTGCCGCCTGTTCGTCGCTGAACCCGAATCGGTTATACGCGAGGTCGAGACGGAGTCCCAATGGTTGCATCGGGGAGCCGAGCGCAGCCGTCACCAGGGCGTTCCAGCCGGTGTTCACGGCAGCATCCACATCTCCCTGGGGGAGTGAGATCCCACCTCCTACGCCAAAGGAAATTGGCCTCTGAGCCTCCACCGAAGCGACGGGAGAGACGATACCTAGCCAGGCAGTTGCGAACATCCAGAACCGCATCAGTCAGCCTCCCAGCCGGCCTTGCTCGAGCCTACAGCGACTTCAGGTACTCCTCCAGATCGTGCTGTTGCTTCCCCGTGAGCTGTAGATTCAGCGCCTTTACATAGTGTTTGATGACATCGCCCAGGGTCTTGGCACTCCCGTCGTGGAAGTACGGGGGATGCTGCCACAGCCCGCGAAGCGGAGTGGTGCGGTATCGCTTCTGCGTCGTACGGGCGGCGTAGGTCGAGTCCATGCCGGTCTCGGACGGGGCGTGAAGCGTCCCATCATTATTGTCGGTGAGATTCCCGTTCACGTGGCAGCGCGCGCAGTTGGCCTCGAAGACGACCCGGCCGCCGCGAGCTGCTCCTTTGCCGTAGCCGCCCCCGGGCGGCTTGGGAGCCGGAATGCTAAACTGATAGGCCCGAAGCGCTGCCAGCTTCGGGGTGACCATGTCCGGCTCCTGCACGATCTTGACGCCGAGCCGTGGATCGGAGAAGCTGCCATGCCCGTGCATCTGAGTCACGGCGACATAGTTATTCCAGTACGAGATCGGCCCCTCGGCGGTGTAGGTCTCGTTCTTGACGTCCGCCAGCCCGTATGCCGGGGGCAGGACGAGAGGAGTGCTCTTGCCGTCGAAGTTGAAACGCGGGTCGTAGCTTCCCGCGGGCCAGGTGAGGAGGATGGCCTTCTGCTCCGCCGTGTAAAGCGGCAGCTTTGCCAGGATCTTGCCGACTTCGAGATTGCGATTGGGCCAGCCGTCCAGCCGATGGCCGATTCCGGGGAGCAGCGCATTATCGACCGTGGAATGGCAGAGGGCGCAGGTGATGCCGATCCGCTCGATGCGGCCCTTCTTGTTGAATGTGGCCTTCAGGCCTACCACGGCATCGTGCCTGAGGAGCTGCCTGGTTCCGCTGGTGCCGAAGGGATTGTGGAGCAGGAAGCCAACTAAGTTCAGCCGATCCATGTCCACTTTGAGGCCAAGGCTGAGCGCCTCGAGGGGCTGAATCTCCTTGTCCACGACCTCAGCGAGCCTGGCTGTGTCGGTCCAGTACGGCTCGTCACCGAAAGTATCGTCGCGGAAGATCTTCCGGCCCTGGCCTTGGAGGTCGTTGCTGATCCTGGTCTCAGGAAATTGGCGGCATCCGGTTCCTCCCAGGAATGCCGCGAGCACGATCCCATAGATGGCATGGTAAGTCATTGCTGCCCTGCTCGTTGACTGGAGCCATCGAGGCGGAGCCTTCGCTACCAATGACCGCTATAATGGGTCCGATTCCGTAGAAAAGCAAGAATCATCAGGTGAATCTGTTATATCGGGCTACGTAAGCCCTTCTAGAGTGGAATCGAGGTGATCGTGGGGAGACATCTACCGCGTCGGATTACCCAAGGGACGGCGGGCCGGATCATGGAATTACTCCGGCGCGGCCCAATGACGGTGGACGAGCTTGCCGCCGCTCTCGAGCTTACCCGGACTGCGGTACAGGGGCAGTTGGCGACATTACAGCACGACGATCTCGTCGAACAGCGCGGTACTCGGCGGGGGGCGAGCAAGCCGGCGCGAACTTACGGGGTGACCATGCAGGCGGAGCTGCTCTTCTCGAGAGCCTACATCCCGATCCTGACCCAGCTGGTCCATGTACTCGCCCATCGGGTATCTCCTGAGGAGTTCGATTCTATCATGCGCGAGGTAGGTCGCGCCGCGATGCCGGATCGCACCGCGCCGGCCGGCGGTACGCTCCGCGATCGCGCGGCCCGTGCCAGCTCACTTTTGAATGAGCTCGGGGGTTTGTCCGAGATCGAGGAGGAGGATGGATTGTACGTCATCCGGAGCTACGGCTGTCCGCTGGCCGCCGCCACGGCCCTGCACCCCGAGGTGTGCAATGCCATCGAGAGTCTGTTGAGCGAGTTTGCCGGCACTCCGGTGAAAAAGTGTTGCGACCGATACGATCGTGAGCGATGTTGCTTCGAGCTCGAGCGCGGTCCTGCGCCAACAGCGGAACTCCGGCACTGAGAAGAAAAACACCATCAGCACCAACGCAACCAACTCGGTGGCGGAGCACCCTCCCTAGGTATCGACTCAACCGCGGTGGCTGAACCGGTCTGAGAAGCGTTGCCCCTGGCTGCAACCTTTCGCCCGCTCCGCCCGTCCAAGTCGCGAGTCGTCCCTCGCACCGCTGGAGACCTATGCCCGGCGTACTCTCAGCCCCGCTCGCCTTTGCCCTGGTGGCCACCCTTCAAAATCCATCCCCCTCTCCCCGCGACTCGGCACCGGCAGACCGGCATGCCGCAGCGCCAGCCATCAGGGCCGCCCGGGTGCAGGGCACGATCGCAGTGGATGGCCGGCTCGATGAGAGGTCGTGGGCCGGGGCCCAGCCGGCGACCGATTTTACCCAGACCGATCCGGCGGAGGGCCAGCCTGCCACCGAGCGGACCGAGGTTCGGGTACTCATCAGTGATGACGCGCTCTATGTCGGCGCCCGTCTCCACGATCGCGAGCCGAAGCGGATCAAGGCGGCGCTGGCTCGCCGAGACGAGACTGTGGAGGCCGACGAGTTCGACCTCTACCTGGACACCTTTCACGATCACCTGAGCGGGGTGCGCTTCCGGGTGACGCCCGGGGGTGCGAGCCTCGACGGCATCCTCGGCTCCTCGGCGCAGGGCAGCGAGGAAGACCTCTCCTGGGACCCGGTGTGGGAGAGCGGGACCCAGGTGGACTCGCTCGGCTGGACCGCCGAGATTCGGATCCCACTCTCGCAGCTCCGCTACAACTCCACTGCCGACGGCACCTGGGGGATTCAGTTCTATCGCAAGGTCCTCCGGAAGGGCGAGGAGGACTGGTTTGCCTTTGTGCCCAAGAGCGAGGTGGGAGGGGTGAGCCGTTATGGGCATCTGGTCGGGCTGGGCCCGCTCCAGGCCCAGCGGCGGCTCGAGCTGGCGCCCTACCTGCTGGCGCGTGGCTCCTACGAGCCCAGTGCTGCGGGAGACCCTTTTCGGAGCGGCAGCCAGTATCACGGATCGGCCGGCGTCGATCTCAAGTACGGTCTCACCAGCGATCTCACACTCAATGCCACCGTCAATCCCGACTTCGGTCAGGTCGAGGTCGATCCGGCGGTCGTCAACCTCAGCGCCTTCGAGACCTTCTTTCCGGAGAAGCGTCCCTTCTTCGTGGAGGGGGCCGACGTGTTTCGCTTCGGCGGCATTCGGGCGTCGAACAGCTTCGGGGTTCCCGACCTCTTCTTTAGCCGCCGTATCGGACGGGAGCCGCAACGAAACCTGGCGGGCGACGGCGTGAAATTCCTGGACGCCCCCTCGGAGACCTCCATCCGCGCCGCGGCCAAGCTGAGCGGCCGCACCCGCACCGGGTGGTCTATCGGTCTGCTCGATGCGGTGACCGCCGGGGAAGACGCGCGTTACGTGGATGCGCTGGGCACCCGGGTGACCGCGCCAGTCGAGCCGCTGACCAACTACTTCGTGGGACGGGTGCGGAAGGACCTGCGCGGCGGCAACAGCACCGTGGGGATCATCGCTACCGCGGTGAACCGGGACCAGGAAGGCCCCGAGCTCAAGTCCCTCCTCCGGGGCAGCGCGTACAGCGTCGGGGCCGACTTCACCAACTCGTGGTCCGACCGGGTGTGGTCGCTCGATGGATCGGTAGGGTTCAACACGGTGCGGGGGACTCCGGAGGCGATTGCCCGGACCCAACGCTCGAGCGCCCGCTATTATCAGCGCCCGGATGCCACCAGCTTTCGGCTCGACTCGACCCGTACTTCTCTGGGCGGTCACGCCTATCAGCTGGCGCTCCGCAAGAACAGCGGGAAGCACTGGCAGGGCGGATTGGTGTATCAGGAGACCAGCCCCGGCATAGAGACCAACGACCTGGGCTTCCAATCGGACGCGTCGCAGCGCGGCGTCTCGACCGCGCTGGAGTACAGCGAGCATCAGCCCGGCCGGGTCTTCCGGCGCTACGGAATATTTCCCTTCACCAATCACCAGTGGAACTTCGACGGTAACCTGATCTACGGCTCCTTTGGGCTCATCTTTTCGGGTCAGTTGCACAACTTCTGGGACTTCCAGCTCCGGGGCGACTACACCCCGCCGGCGTACGACGATCGCCTCACCCGCGGGGGGCCGCTGGCCCGCCAGCCCCGGCTCTGGGATGTGCGGGTGGAACTGAAATCCGATACTCGGAAGACCACCAGGCTCAACGCCATCCTCACCCAGATCTGGACCGCCGCAGACGAGAACCGGACCGAGGCCGGTGTGACGCTGAGTGTGCGCCCCTCCCCCGCCCTCCGCCTGAGCCTGGGACCGGCGCTGGTCTTGGGCCGGACACTGTCGCAGTACGTCGCGTCCATTCCGGACCCGGTCGCGACGGCTACGTTCGGCGCTCGCCACATCTTCGCGACCCTGGAGCAGCACGAGCTGTCGATGATCACCCGGGTGGACTGGACCTTCACCCCCCGGCTCAGCCTGCAGGTATTCCTCCAGCCGCTTATCTCGGCGGGCGACTTTACCGAGCTGAAGGAGTTCGCCCGGCCCCGCACCTACGACTTTGCGGTGTACGGCCGGGACAAGGGGACTATCACGGCGACGGCCGATGGCAGCCAGATCGACCCGGGTGACGGCGGAGCGACATTCACGATCCCGCCGCAGAACTTCACCATCCGTTCGCTTCGGGCCAACGCGGTGCTGCGTTGGGAATGGCGGCCGGGATCGACCTTCTTTCTGGTTTGGCAGCAGAACCGGGAGAACGACGGGCCGTTCGGAAATCTGCGGCTGGGCCGGGATGTGGATGCTCTCTTTGCCGGCGGTGAGTCGCGGAACGTGGTGGCGGTCAAGGCGAGCTACTGGTTGAGCTGGTGAGGCGGGCGGGCGGACAGGCGGACAGGCGGTCAGGCGGGCGGGAGGGACAGGCGGACAGGCGGTCGGGCGGTCGGGCGGTCAGGCGGTCAGGCGGTCGGGCGGTCAGGCGGTCAGGCGGTCCGGCGGTCAGAAGATACGGGAAGATCCTTCTTTACCGCCGGTTCATCTACCGACGGCCCGACCGTCCGTCCGCCTTACCGCGTCGCCGCCCTCAAAACATCAACCGCACACCCTTCCCCGTCGCCTCGCCTCCACCTTCCGCCGGCTTTCCGGCCGTGTCGAACTGATCGTACTTGATCTTCGAGGTGAACGACTTGCCATCGGAAGACAGGGTGATCTGCTCGACGAATATGCCGCGTCCGGCCGGGCCCCAGCCGCCGCCCTTGCTGATCTCGTCGAACGCCGCGGGAGCCTTGGTGACGTAGAACTCGTACTTGGCCTCGTACTTCCGGTCACCCACTTTGCGCCAGATCCCGTAGGCCGGCGGCACCGGAGGAGACGCGTCGTAGTTGGAGGACTCGGTCATGGTCCCGCCCTGATTGAACACGTACATGAACTCCAGGTCCTTGATCGGGGCGAACGCGCCGCTCGAGAACTGCAGCTGCGCCCGCCACTCGCCCTGGAGATCTTGCGCGGCGGTGGCGCGCGCGGTCAACCCAAGCACTGCCGGCAGGACCATCGGGACCAGCAACGTTCGCAACGTGATGCGCATGACGCATCCTCCCAGGTGAAGTTCGGACCTCGTGGTATCCCCGGTGACATACCGTCCGGATAGAGCCTGGTCAAGGCGCGCGGGTGGACGGGCGGACGGGCGGACGGGCGGACAGGCGGACAGGCGGTCGGTCGGTCCATCGGAGTCATTGCGAGGCGCGTCAGCGCCGAAGCAATCCCGCAGCCGTCTCGCACGTGAGCCACCAGATTGCTTCGGGGGCTTTGCCCCCTCGCAATGACTTCCGGGCGGATCTGTCCGCCTGTCCACCTGTCCGTCTGTCCACCCATGTCTAAACCGCGATCGGTATACCGCTGCACCGAATGCGGCCACGAGCACCCGAAGTGGGTGGGGCGCTGTGAGGCGTGTGGCGAATGGAATGTGGTAGCGGAGGAGCCGGCGGTGGTGCGCAGCGGAAAAGGCGGAAAGAGCGGTAAGGGCGGAAGGTCTTCCGCTTTTTCCGCCGCTACCGCCCCGGTCCGCCTGCGCGACATCACAGCCGAATCACTCACCCGTTGGCGGACCGGGATTCCGGAGTTCGACTTCGTCCTCGGCGGAGGAATCGTCCCCGGCTCGATGACGCTCATTGGCGGAGAGCCCGGTATCGGCAAATCGACGCTGCTGCTCCAGGCCGCGGCCCGGCTCGAGACCGCGGGCCGCACCGTCCTCTACACCAGCGGCGAGGAGTCGCCCGACCAGCTCCGGCTCCGGGCCGAGCGGCTGACCGAAGACGCGGGCGCGGTACACGTTCTGGGCGAGACCCGGCTCGAGGCAATCGTCGAGGCGGCCGTCGCGGTCTCCGCCGATGTGGTGGTGATCGACTCGATCCAGACCGTCTACACCGATACCCTGGAGAGCGCGCCCGGCAACGTCGGCCAGGTGCGCGAATGCTCGGGTCAGCTGATGCGATTCGCCAAGGAGAGCGGCACCTCGGTGATCGTGGTGGGACACGTGACCAAGGGCGGCGGGATCGCCGGTCCCAAGACGCTCGAGCACATCGTCGATACGGTCCTCTATTTCGAGGGCGAGGCCACGCTGGACTACCGCCTGTTGCGGACCACCAAGAACCGCTTCGGTTCGGTGGACGAGCTTGGCGTCTTCACCATGACGGAAAGCGGCCTGGTGGCGGTGCCCAACCCGTCGGCCGTGTTCCTGGCGGCGCGAGCGGACGGCATCAGCGGCAGCGCGGTCACCGCCCTCATGGAAGGCACCCGTCCGGTGCTGGTCGAGGTGCAGGCGCTCGCCGCTAAATCGGGCTACGGGACGCCGCAGCGGGTGGCCACCGGACTGGATCCGCGCCGCCTGGCCGTGCTGCTCGCGGTGCTCGAGCGCCGGGGCCAGACTTCCTTTGCCGACCTCGACGTGTTCGTGCAGGTGACGGCAGGCGTCAGGCTCAACGAGCCGGGGGCGGATTTGGCGGTGGCGGCGGCGCTGCTCTCGAGCCTCTACAACCGCCCGGCGCCGGCTGATGTCATCTTCCTCGGCGAGATCGGCCTCGGCGGTGAGATCCGTCCCAGCGGCGGGCTCGAACGCCGGATCTCGGAGGCGGTACGGCTCGGCTTTCACCGGGTGTTCGGCTCCTCGCGCAGCGCGGTGCAGGTGCCGGGCGCGTCGTTGGTGGGCCTGGACCACGTGGATCAGCTGGTGCGGGCACTTGCCGCGTGACGTAGGGGCCATTGTGGTGGCTGCGGGGAGCGGCACCCGGTTTGGCAGCGAGACTCCCAAGCAGTTTCATGCGGTCGGTGGAGTTCCCATCGTGCTCTGGGCCCTGCGGCACTTCACCTCCCATCCCGACGTTGGTCACGTGGTCCTCGTGCTCCGACCCAGCGACGCATCCGATCCACCTTCCTTCCTTTTACAGGCCGGTTTCTCCGGGGCTGCGTCTGGTAATGCCTCGCCCTCTTCCGCCTCATCTTCGGTTGCGCTTACTCTCGTCCCGGGTGGGGCTCACCGGGGAGACTCGGTTCGCGCCGGGATCACTGCCTTGCGGGCCGAGTGCAGCGTGGTCCTGGTACACGACGGAGCGCGTCCCTTCGTCGATCGGACGGTGATCGACGCCGTGATCGATTATGCCCGAAACGGCGAAGGCGCGGTCCCCGCGGTCCCGCTGAGCGACACGCTCAAGGAGGTCGACCGGCGCGATCCCTCCCGCATCCTCCGCACTCACCCGCGGACCCAGATGTGGCGGGCGCAGACCCCGCAAGGCTTCCCCCGGGCGGTGCTGGAGGAGGCGTATGCTCGCGCCGCCCGCATCGGCCGCCGGGCTACCGACGACGCCGCCCTGGTCGAAGCCATGGGTACTCCCGTGCGCTTGGTGCCCGACTCGCGCCGCAACATCAAGGTCACCACGCCCGAGGACCTCGCCCTCGCGGAGCTGCTCGCGGGAGAGTCGGGGTGATCCTCCAGTTTCAGACCGACGCCGAAATTGCGTCGGCCATTCCGCACGTAGGGCGACACCTCCGGGCCGACAAGCTGCTGGCCTATCCCACCGAGACGGTCTATGGGCTGGGGTCCGCTCCCACTCCAGCCGGGGTCGCGGCGCTGGCGGGGCTCAAGGGTCGGCCGAGGGGCAAACCGTTCCTGCTGCTCATCTCGGGCCGGCGGATGGCGGAAGAATGGGGACTGGTCTTCACGCCGTCGGCGACGGCGCTGTCAGACGCGTTCTGGCCTGGCCCACTCACGTTGGTCCTTCCCGGCGGCGAAGGGCGGCTCCCCGACGAGCTTCGAGGCAGCGAAGGCGGCATCGCGGTGCGGCACACCTCGCATGCCGGCATAGCGCGTCTGGTGGCGTCGCTGGGCGAGCCGCTGACCTCGACTTCCGCCAATCGTCCAGGCGGTCCACCGGCTCCGGGAGCGGACCGGCTGGTCGAGCTGTTCGGCCCGGAGGAACGAAACGGCGAGCTGCTGGTGCTGGACGGCGGCGTGCTCGGCAACGTGCCGCCGTCGACGCTGGTGGACTGCACCGACGTAATGCCCCGGATGATTCGTGAGGGGGCGATTCCGAGAGCGGAATTGAGACGCGCGGCTGGTAGACTTGCACCATAGCGATTGTGTCACCCTGAGCGCAGCGACGGCGTCACCCTGAGCGCAGCGAAGGGGCCAGTCTTCGGTTTGATACGCAGTTGTTCGGCTAGCGCGATCCTTCCCCATGGCCCGCACCGTATTCGGTGTACATCCTGGCCAGCGACTCGCGCGAACTATATGTCGGAGTAACCGGAAATCTGGTGAAACGAGTTGCGCAGCACCGCGCCCATTTGAAGCCAGATGGGTATTCCGCTGAGCACGACACCCGACATTTGGTGTATTGCGAACCGACGGAAGATGCGGTTGCAGCCATTCGGCGGGAGAAGCAGATCAAGGGCTGGGCTCGGCAGAGAAAGCTGGAACTAATTGAGACGCTAAACCCTGACTGGAAGGACCTGGCTGAGGGTTGGTGAGCTCAGAAGCTTTGGTCCCTTCGCTTCGCTTAGGGTGACAGCTCCGGCCCCCTTCCCCTCGCTGCGCGAGGGGTCAGGGTGACAACTTTTCCTGCTGCCCCGGCTATTATTTCCGCATGCACGTCCTTTTCGTCTGCACCGGTAACACCTGCCGCAGCCCCATGGCCGAAGCGTTACTGCGCGAGGCCCTCACCAGTCGGGGCGCGGAGCAAGTCACGGTTTCCTCGTCCGGCACCGGCGCGTGGGAGGGAGCTCCAATTTCCGAAGGCGCCTACCTCGTAGGGCTGGAGCACGGACTGGACTTGAGCGCGCACCGGGCTCAGCTCCTCAGCCGCGAGCTGGTGAAATCGGCCGACCTCATTCTCACCATGTCCGGGCATCATCGGGCCCGGGTGGGCGAGCTGGGTGGTGAGGACAAGGTGCACGTGCTCGGGGAATACGCCGGCCGGGACGAGAGCCGCGCGGAGGTCAGCGATCCCTTCGGCTCCGACCTCGCCGCCTACCGCCAGACCTACGACGAGCTCCAGGAGCTGATCGGCGGAGTCGTGAGCCGGCTCGCCGGCCCGGTTCGGTGATCACTGGCGGCACCCGGGTGTTCGCCATCCTGGGCAACCCGGTAGCACACTCGCTTTCCCCCGCGATGCAAAACGCCGCCTTCATCGCGCTGGGGCTTCCCGCCATCTATGTGCCTCTCCGATGCTCCGCCGACGATCTTCCCGCATTGATGCACGGGCTCGGCCGCGCCGGTGGTGGTGGCAATGTGACGGTGCCGCACAAGGCGACCGCCGCGGGTGCGGTCGATGTCTGTCGCGAGCTGGCGCGGTCGCTCGAATCCTGTAACACCTTCTGGAGCGAGGATGGCCAGACGGTGGGTGACAACACCGACGTGCGCGGTGTGCTGGAGGCGCTGCATCAGCTCGACGTCTCCCGGGCACCCTGGTTCATCGCCGGTACCGGCGGCGGGGCCCGCGCCGCCGTGGCCGCGGCTCGCGAGCATGGCGTTCCGGTCGCGGTGGGATCGCGCGATCCGGCCCGCCAGGGCCGCTTCGAGAGCTGGGTCTCCGACCTCGGCGTGGCCCTCGCGCCCGCCGCGGACTGTCGGGTTCTGATCAACGCAACTCCTCTGGGCCTCCGCCCGGACGACCCCCTGCCCATCGATCCCGGCCGATTCCCCCGCGCGGAGATCGCCTTCGACATGGTCTACGCTCCGGGAGAAACACCCTGGGTGCGCGCGATTCGGCCGAGCGTTCGACGGGCGGCGGACGGGCGGACGATGCTGGTGGCTCAAGGGGCCGCGGCGTTCGAGTGCTGGTTTCCCACCAAGCCGGCGCCGGTGGAGATCATGCGGGCGGCGGTCAATGCTGCGCTTCAATAGCGGTGTGCTGGCTGGGGTCGAGCGGTGGCTGCTCCCGGCCGCGTGCCTCCTCTGCAACGAGCCGGTACCGGCGCGCGAGGAAGATGCCCTCATCTGCGATCTGTGCCGGATCCGCTGGCGCGCGATTCCCCATCCCCTCTGTCACCGTTGTGGGCAACCCTCACAGAAGGAGCTCGAGTGCCGGCTCTGCGCCGAGTGGCCCCGGGGGCTCGCCCGGGCGCGGAGCGCGGTGTGGCTGGAGGGTTCGGCCCGGCAGGCGGTGCATCAGCTCAAGTACGAGGGATGGAGCCGGGCGGCGGAAGCGATGGCGCTGGCCATGGACGCACTGGAGCCATTGACGGGGCGAGTATCCTTGATACCGATTCCGCTGGGTGGCCGCCGGCTCCGGGAGCGGGGCTACAATCAGAGCGAGCGGATCGCCGCGGCCCTCGGCGCCCGGCTCGATCTACCGGTGCGAGACGACTTGCTTCTGCGGGTGAGAGAAACGCGAACCCAAACGGCGCTGACTCCCGAGGCGCGGCACGCCAACGTGGCCGGGGCGTTTCAGGCCGGCAAGGTCGAGGGCCTCGAGCTGGTTTTGGTAGACGACGTCTTCACCACCGGTGCGACGCTTGCGGCCGCAGCGGCGGCACTGATCGAGGCAGGCGCCGCGCGGGTGGACGCGGTTACGTTTGCTCGCGCGGTAACGGACTTGGGAATGGGTGGCTGAGAGTCTAGAGTCTAGGGTCTAGAGTCCAAGAAGTCGTCGAAGCCACCGCGTTCCGGAATTGAGATAGACCCTAGACCTTGACCCTGGACGTCGCGTTAAGAGGAACGAAATGGCCATCCGAGTAGGCATCAACGGCTTCGGCCGGATCGGGCGCAACGTGGTGCGGGCCGCGCGGGCGATGAACGTGAAGGAGCTCGAGTTCGTCGCCGTCAACGATTTGACGGACACCAAGACGCTCGCGCACCTCCTGAAATACGATTCGGTCCACGGGCGATTCCCGGGTGACGTGGGCGCCCGGTCCGATGCCATTACCATCGACGGCAACCCGGTGAAAGTCCTGTCGGAGAAGGATCCAGCCCGGCTTCCCTGGAAGGATCTCGGAGTGGAGCTGGTGCTCGAATCCACCGGCCGCTTTACCGATCGCGATCAGGCCGCGCTCCATCTCGCCGGCGGCGCCCGGAAGGTGATCATCTCCGCGCCCGCCAAGAAGGAAGACATCACCATCGTCTATGGCGTGAATCACGAGGCCTACGATCCCGGCAAGCATCAGATCATCTCCAACGCGAGCTGCACCACCAACTGCCTGGTGCCGGTGGTGAAGGTGATTCTCGACCGGTTCGGCTTCGTGAGCGGGTTCATGACTACGATCCACTCCTACACCAACGATCAGCAGATCCTCGATTTGCCCCACAAGGACCTGCGGCGGGCGCGGGCTGCGGCCCTTTCGATCATTCCGACCACCACCGGAGCGGCCAAGGCCACCTCCCTGGTTATTCCCGAAGTGAAGGGCAAGATCGACGGTGTGTCCCTCCGGGTGCCCACCCCCGATGTGTCCGTCGTCGCGCTCTCCTGCGTGGTGCAGAAGGCTACCTCCGCCGACGAAGTGAATGGCGCCTTTCGCGAGGCCGCAAAGTCCGGCCCACTCAAGGGGCTCCTGGCAGTGAGTGAGGAGCCGTTGGTTTCGGTGGACTACATCGGCTCGCTCCAGTCGAGCACCGTTGACGCACTCTCGACCAACGTGGTGGCCGGCACGCTGGTCAACGTGACTTCCTGGTACGACAACGAGATGGGCTATTCGGCCCGTTGCGTGGATCTGCTGCGCTACATCGGATCGCGGAAGTGAAGCGCTCGTTGGAATCGTTGGAACCGAGGTCACTGGAGGGACGCAGAGCGCTGGTCCGGGTGGACTTCAATGCCCCGATCAAGGACGGCGCCGTCACCGATGATACCCGAATTCGCGCCGCGCTTCCCACTATCAAGTATCTCAGAGACAGAGGAGCGCGCCTGGTGCTGCTCTCCCATCTGGGCCGGCCCAAAAACGGTCCCGATCCCAAGTTCTCCATGCAACCGGTGGTGCGATCGCTCGAGAAGCTGCTGGGCGCACCGGTCACATTCCTGACCGATCCCACGTCGCCCGAGGCGGTCACCGTCACGAAACGGCTTCCCCGCGGCGGTGTCGCCGTAGCGGAGAACACGCGGTTCTATCCGGGGGAGGAGAAAAACGACTCCTCGCTGGCGGAACGGTTCGCCGCCCTCGGCGACTTTTACGTCAACGACGCTTTCGGCTCGGCTCACCGGGCACACTCCAGCACCGAGGCCATCGCCCGCATCCTGAAGCCCGCTGTGTCGGGCTTTCTGATGGAACGGGAGCTACGCTATCTCGGCGAGGCGCTGCACCAGCCCAAACGGCCGTTTGTCGCGGTGCTGGGTGGGGCCAAGATCAGCGGCAAGATCGATCTGATCGAGGCGCTGCTGCCCAAAGTGGATGAGATACTGCTGGGCGGGGCCATGGCCTGCACCTTCTTCAAGGCGATGGGGCTGGAGACGGGAAAGTCGCTGGTCGAGGCCGACCGGATCGATCTCGCCCGGGAGCTGATGAAGCAAGCGGGGAAAAAACTCGTACTGCCAGGCGGTGCGGTGGTGGCGCGGGAGCTCGTGCCAGGCGCGGAGACAAGAGCGGTGAAGCGCGACGCCATCCCGCCGGATTGGGCGGTGTACGACATCGATCCCGAGACTGAAAAACAATTCGCGTCCAGTATCGAGCACGCGGGAACCGTGGTCTGGAATGGTCCCATGGGAGTGTTCGAGACCCCCCCGTTCGATCACGGCACCCTGGCGATTGCGCGGGCCATGGCCAAGGCCACCAAGAACGGAGCGGTCACGGTGATCGGCGGTGGCGACTCCGCCGCGGCCGTGGCGCAGGCCGGACTCACCGAGAAGATCACCCACGTCTCCACCGGCGGCGGCGCATCGCTCGAGTTTCTGGAGGGGAAAGAGCTTCCGGGCGTCGCGGCACTGGATGAGGCCTAGAGTAACCACGGCACGCCCGCTAAGCCGGTACCCGAACACTGATGGAAACGGATCGTTCCTCAGCCCAAGCAGCTCCGTTCGATTCGCAATTCACAACATTGTTCCAGGCCACACGAGTAGAGTTTTTCAGAGGCGGGGCGTCTGGTAAGTCGGTGTGAACCGGTACCTTTCCGGTGTGCTGTTGAACCAACGGCCCTAATGTTTGGAAGGGAAGGTGTTGTGGATCTGCGTGCATCTGCGTCATCTGCGGCTAATTCTCTTGCTCTTGTGATGACATGACAGAACGTCGGCTCATATTCGCCGCCAACTGGAAGATGAACCACGGACCGGCCGAGGCTCAGGCTTTCGCTCGGAAGTTTCTCCACCTCGCCGCGCCGGTCGAGGGGCGAAGCCTCTGGTTCTTCCCGGCGGCGGTGTCCATCGCCGCCCTTTCGGAGGCCATGAAGGGCCGGCCCGACGTGACGATCGGAGCCCAGAACGTACATTGGGAGCCCAAGGGTCCGTTCACCGGGGGAATCTCGATTCCGATGGTCATGGAGGTGGGGGCCCGCCTGATCCTGGTAGGCCACTCGGAGCGCCGCCACCTCTTCGGCGAGACCGACGAACAGGTTGCCCGCAAGACCAGGGCTGCCCTGGCCGCGGGCATCACGCCGCTGGTCTGCGTCGGTGAGACGCTGGCGGAGCGGGACGGGGGCCGCACCGAGCCGGTGATCATCCGGCAGCTTGGCGCGCTACTCCAGTCGCTGGAGCCGGCAGACTGGTCCCGGGTGGTACTCGCCTACGAACCGGTCTGGGCCATCGGGACCGGAAAGAACGCGACTCCCGATGACGCGGCGCAGATTCACGAGCTGATCCGGATGGAGCTGGGCCGCAACAGCGTGGGCCTTCGAGTCCCGATTCTTTACGGCGGAAGCGTGAACCCCAGCAATGTGGCCTTTCTCCTGACCCGGCCTCAGATCGACGGGGTGCTGGTCGGTGGGGCGAGTCTCGATCCGGCCGGATGGGCCGACGTGGTGGAGAAGGGCTCCGGGGCGAAGGTGCGACCGTCGGGTGGGTATGATGCTATTTAGCTATGAGCCATGAGCTATTAGCTATTAGCTATTAGCTGTTACCCTCTTATGCCCGAACTCCCCGACGTCGCGCTCTACCTCGAGCAACTGACCCAGCGAATCCTAGATCAGCCGCTGCTCCGCATAAATATCCGGAGTCCCTTTGTCCTCCGCTCGGTCGAGCCCCCCGTCTCAGCCGTGGAAGGAAGGCGCGTCATCGCGCTGCGCCGGATGGGCAAGCGCATCGTGCTGGAGCTCGAGGGCAAGCTCTTTCTAGTCATTCACCTCATGATCGCCGGCCGGTTCCAATGGTATCCATTGGGAAAGAAGGCGGGTGGTAAGCTGGTGCTGGCCGTGTTTGAGTTTCCCGAGGGCCTGCTGTTTCTCACCGAGGCCGGCACCAGGCGCCGGGCCTCGATTCACCTGGTGGCCGGTGAGCCGGGCCTACGCCAGTTCGAGCGGGGCGGGGTAGAAGTGCTCGAGTCTGATCTCACCAGCTTCGCCGAGCGGCTCAGGTCGGAGAACCATACGCTCAAGCGAGCCCTCACCGATCCGCGTCTGTTCAGCGGCATCGGGAACGCGTACTCCGATGAGATCCTTCATCGGGCTCGGCTCTCCCCCCTGGCGCTCACCAGCCGGCTGACGGAAGCCGACATCGCCACGCTCTATCAGGCGACCCGCGACACGCTGAAGGACTGGATCCAACGGTTGCGGGAGGAGTCCGGTAAGGATTTCCCCTCGAAGGTCACGGCGTTCCGCGAGGGGATGGCGGTGCACGGCCGCTTTGGGAAGCCGTGCCCCGATTGCGGCTCCCCGGTGCAGCGGATCAGATATGCGGACAACGAGACCAACTACTGCGCCCGGTGTCAGACCGGTGGGCGGCTGCTGGCGGACCGGGCCATGTCTCGGCTGCTGAAGCAGGACTGGCCGAGGTCGTTGGATGAGGTTGAGTAGAGTCACCAGTCGCCAGTCGCCAGTCACCAGTCACCAGTCACCAGTCACCAGTCACCAGTCACCAGTCACCGCTCGGAGGTGCCTGATTCCGGCTGAGAGAATAAGCCTCGCTTTGCGTTGATTTGGTACTCTACCGGTGACTCACTGCCTTAGTATCCCCCGATGGGAGACTATAGGCAGCTCACGGTCTGGAAACGAGCCCACGATCTCACATTAACGATCTACCGCTCGACGGCATCCTTTCCAGATTGGGAGCGCTACGGTTTGATCTCACAAATGAGACGAGCTGCGGTTTCAATCGTTTCGAACATAACGGAGGGAGCGAGCCGGCATAGTGATCGAGAGTTCATCCGATTCTTGCAAATCGCGCACGGCTCAGCCTGTGAGGTAGAGTGTCACCTTCTACTCTCGCGAGATCTCGGTTACTTGCAATCTCGTAGCTGGGTTGATCTAAGCACCGAATGTCGGGAACTCGGCGGCATGCTGAACGGTCTGATTCGCTCGCTAAGGTCGGAACTCCCGTCCAAATCCCGGAACTGACGATTGACAACTGGTGTCGACCGGCGACTGGTGACTGGCGACTGGCGCCTGCCTGACCGGCGACTGGCGACTGGCGACTCCATCGACTAGAATTCCGCCCGAATCGGGAGACCACCAATGTTCGCATTCCTTGTGTCACTGCTCATCCTCGATGCCATGCTGCTCTCGGTCGTGGTCCTGCTTCAGGCCGGCCAGGGCGGTGGGCTCGCCTCACTGGGTGGCGCTACCACCGACACGGTGCTCGGCGGCCGGCAGGCGGTCACCATCCTCACCAAGCTGTCCTGGTGGTGCGGCGGCGTGTTCATGCTGCTGTCGCTGCTGCTCTCGTTCGTGCCGCGGGGTGGCGGCTCCAGCCGGCTCCAGGAGAGGCTCCGCGCCAACTCGCCGGCCGCGCCGTCGCAGCAGGCCCCGCTTCCGCTCAGCGCTCCCGCCCAGCCGTCCTCCGAAGCACCCGGCGCGGCCGCGCCGGCCGGGGCCCCGACCCAGAAGGCCCCGTTGCCCCTGGGCACCCCGAAACAGCCTTCGGCTAAGGCTCCCCAGCCCACGGAGAAACCGAAGCAGTGACGCCGGACTGGAGCAGCGGGGTGAACGGGGTGATCGGATGACTGATCGCCCCGCTTTCGTATTGCTCGAGGACGGCGCCTGGTTCGCCGGAACCAGTCGGACCCGCTTCGAGCCGGCATTCGGCGAAGTGGTGTTCACCACCAATCTCACGGGATATCAGGAGACGTTTACCGACCCCAGTTACCTGGGACAGATCGTGGTGATGACCGCGCCGATGATCGGCAATTACGGGATCAATCCCGAGGACATGGAATCGTCCCATCCTCAGGTGAGTGGGGTAGTGGTGCGGGAGCTCTCCCGCCATTGGTCTAATTGGCGCTCCACTCAGAGTCTGGATGAGTGGCTGGGGTCCGGCGGAGTGCCGGTGCTCGAGGGGATCGATACCAGGCGTCTCACCCGCCACCTGAGAGAACGCGGTGCCATGCGCGGGGTCGTCGCCGAGGGCAGGGAGCCCACTCGCGAGCTGACCGACCGACTGCTGGCCTCGCCTTCGATGGAAGGACTCGACCTGGCATCTCGGGCGACGGTGGACGCGCGCCATACGGCGGGCGCGGGCCCGCACGTGGTGGCGTATGACTTCGGCATGAAGCGCAACATCGTGCGGATGCTGGTGGCCGCGGGATGCCGGGTGACGGTGGTACCGGCGACCACGTCCGCCGCCGCAGTGCGCGAGCTAAATCCCGACGGTCTCTTCCTTTCCAACGGTCCTGGCGATCCGGCTGCAGTGGGCTATGCGCTGGATGTCATCCGCGACCTCTCCGGCTCCGGCCTGCCCACGTTCGGCATCTGCCTCGGTCATCAGTTGGTGGGACTCGCGTTCGGTGGGTCGACCGCCAAGCTCCCCTACGGTCACCGGGGCGGCAACCATCCGGTGCGCGATCTGCGCACCGATCAGGTCCTCATCACAACTCAAAACCATGGCTTCGCGGTAGTTGGAGATGCGTCCGGAGTTCCCGGCGCGCCCTCCCTCGCGGTCACCCACCTGAACCTGAACGACGGTACCATCGAAGGGATTCGGCATCGGGAGCTGCCGTTATTCGCGGTGCAGTATCACCCCGAAGCAGCACCAGGTCCGCATGATGCCCTTCCTCACTTCGCCGAGTTTATGGACTCCCTCTCCCAAGCCCTTGACAGATAAGGGTTAAGCTCGTAGTATCGCCCAGTGGTGGCCCTCCCTGCGCTCCGTTGCCTGACACCCTCCTGGGGGATGAATGACCAAGGCCGATCTCGTAGAACAGGTGACCGCCTCCATCGCTAAAACCGCAGGGCCGATGATCTCAAAGAAGGACTGCGCCCGGGTGGTGGACGCGTTCCTGGAGGCGGTGAAGGAAGCGCTCAAGCAGCAGCACAACATCGAGGTTCGTGGTTTCGGCACGTTCAAGATTCGCCGACGGAAGACCCGAATGGCGCGCAACCCTCGCACCGGCGATCCGGTCGAGGTGGCCGCACGGCCGGTTCCAGTGTTCAAGCCTAGTAAGGAGTTACGGGCGCTGGTCGCGGATGAGACCGGGTCGGAGGCGGAGCCGGCGCAAGGGATGTAGCCGGCTCGTCGCCGGCGGATGTACGATGAAGGCTGCCCTGAGGGAGACCTCCGGGGCGGCCTTTCTCTATATATCACAGTCGTGCTGCAACCGGATGCTACCATTACCGCGCAGGCCCGCATGACGATAACTTTCGATATGCCGTCGGCCGCCCTCTCTACCATCACCGTGCACGTGCTGCTGTTCGCCAGCTACGCTGAGACTCTGGGCCTCGATTCGATCGAGCTCAGTGTCCCCGAAGGAGCGACTGTCCGGCAGGCGCTCGAGCAGGTACGCTCCCTCCCGGGTGGTGAGCGCCTGCCTCCTAAGCCACTCTGCGCGGTGAATCTGGCACAAGCACGGCCGGACACGTTCCTGGCGGATGGTGACGAGTTAGCAATACTGCCACCCCTGGCCGGAGGCTGACGGTGGCCTATCTGGTCTCGGAGCCCATCGAGCTCGGACCTCTGCTGAAGCAAGTGGAGTCGCCGGAGCGCGGTGGCGTGACGTCGTTTCTCGGTACCGTCAGGAATCATCACGCCGGCCGTACGGTGGTCCGGCTGGACTATTCCGCCTACAGCCCAATGGCGGAAGTGGAGTGTGAGCGGATTGTGCAGGAGGCGGAATCGCGCTGGGAAGTGGCGGTGGCGCTGCGCCATCGCATCGGCCAGCTCGCCATCGGCGACACCGCCGTGGCGATCGCGGCCGCATCGGCTCACCGCGATGAGGCGTTCCTCGCGTGCCGCTACGTGATCGAGGAGCTCAAGCGGCGGGTCCCGATCTGGAAGCGCGAGGTGTACGCAGATGGGACCGTGGAGTGGGTGGATCCGACGCGGGTAGGCGGGTACGCGAGTAAGCGGGTAAGCAGGGAAATCGAGAATACTGCGTCGGGACTCGTAACTCTTCCGGCGAAGGAGGAGTTGTGAGCGCGGTTTTACCTACCCGCTTACCCGCTTACCCGCCTACCGACCGCTACGGCCGCCCACTGAGATCACTGCGCATTTCAGTCACCGACCGCTGCAACATGCGCTGCCGTTACTGTATGCCGGAGCAGGACTACGTCTGGCTGCCGCGGGAGTCGATTCTCTCGTTTGAGGAGATCGACCGCCTGGCGGGCATCTTTGCCGGGCTCGGGGTGAACAAGATCCGGCTCACCGGTGGCGAGCCACTGCTCCGGCACGACCTTTCAACTCTGGTGTCGATGCTCCATCGGCGGACCGAGCTCAGCGATATCGCGCTCACCACCAACGGCATTCTTCTGGCCCGCCAAGCGGAGGGGCTTCGCGCCGCGGGACTCAGTCGAGTAACGGTGAGCCTCGACAGCCTGAGAGCCAACCGGATGCTGGAGTTCGCGCGCAGCCCACGTCACGCCGACGTGCTGGCGGGCATCGCGGCGGCCCGGGTGGCGGGCCTCGGCCTCAAGCTCAATACGGTTGTGATCCAAGGCTACAACGACGACGAGCTGGTGGATTTGCTCGAGTTTGGCCGGAGCCAGGGAGCGGAGGTCCGCTTCATCGAGTACATGGACGTGGGGGGTGCCACCGACTGGTCCATGCGACAGGTGGTGAGCCAGCGGGAGATTCTCGAGAGCCTGCAGCTGCGCTATGGGCGAATCGAGCCGGTGGGACAGGTCGATTCCGCGCCGGCGGAGCGGTTTCGCCTGCCGGATGGCACCATCTTCGGCGTGATCGCGTCTACCACTGCGCCATTCTGCCGCACCTGCGATCGAGCTCGCCTCACCGCCGACGGCACCTGGCTTCTTTGTCTCTATGGTGAGAACGGCCTGGATCTCCGGGAGGCACTCCGCACCGGTTCGACCGATGCCGAGATCGCACGCCGCATCGGCGCCCTCTGGAGCGAGCGGACCGATCGCGGAGCCGAACTGCGGGCCGTAGCATCGGACCGTGGGGCACTTTACCCGCTTGAGTCTCTCCGTGCCGATCCGCACCGGGAGATGCACACTCGGGGCGGTTGATGGCGCTGCACATTGCGCTGATCCAGCCGCAGATTCCTCCCAACACCGGTAACATCGCGCGCCTTTGCGCCGCTACCGACAGTTCCCTGCACCTCATCGAGCCGCTCGGGTTCTCCATCGACGCCCCGGACGTGCGCCGCGCCGGGCTCGACTACTGGGACGCGGTGGACCTCTGGGTTCACCCCGACTGGTTCGCCTTCCGCGACGCGATGGACCGCGGGCGCTGCCTCTACTTCTCGGCCAAGGCCGAGCGGAGCTACTGGGAGGCCCCCTACCGCAGCAACAGTTGCCTGGTCTTCGGCAGCGAGACCGAAGGCATGCCGGACAGGATACTGGAGAAACACCCTGAGCGCTGCTTTACCATACCGATGAGCGGACCGGTGCGGAGCCTCAATCTCTCCACCGCTGTTGGAATCGTTCTGTACGAAGCCATTCGACAGACTGGAGAAAAGCTGTTAGCCGCGGATGAACGCAGCGTTCGCATGGCGAACGTCGCAGATACAACAGTACCGCAACAACCAGCCACGCCACACCCGCCCAAGCGGGTACCCGAACACGGATCAAAAGCACGGAGAGCGCCGGACCGGAATCGGGCTGCTCATCCACCACGATGATCTGGTGTGAGGTCTCTCGCGGTGTGCTTTTGAACAACAGATTACCAAAGCTTTGGGTTTGAAGCGGAATGGCTTGGGGAAAGGAGCAGTCCGTGCAGTTCATCCGTGTTCATCCGTGGCTTCAGCTGTTTATATTGCCACGGTTTAGGCCCAAGCACCTCACTCAAGATTGAATAGCGAGAGCGATCTGCATGCTCAGTAAGGTTGCAGTGATCGGGGCGGGTAACGTGGGCGCCACGGCGGCACAGCGCTTGGCCGAGAAGAACCTGGCCCGCACCGTCGTGATGATCGACGTGGTCGATGGGGTGCCGCAGGGGAAGGGACTGGACCAGTGGCAGTCAGGTCCGATCGAAGGCTTCGACACCCGGATCGTCGGCAGCGGAAGCTACGACGAAGCGGCG
>JBJMPK010000241.1:0-6049 GCA_045803245.1 Gemmatimonadales bacterium | reverse complement strand
GGGCGGTGAACGCCCGAAGCAATCCAGCAGTGTCCCGCGAGATTGCTTCGGCGCTAGGCGCCTCGCAATGACTAGCTGAAATAATCCTGCCGCGGATCCCAGAACGGCCCCTCGAGTCCTACCCCAGCAAAAATCGCCCGCATCTCGTCGGGACCGGGCCGCCGAGCCGCCGGACTCAAACGATCCCCGTACCAGGCGACCGCCAGCTGCCAGAGCTGCGGCAGGCTCACCAGCGGCCGGCGGGGCAGCGATCGAGCCCGGCACCACTCGTCCACCAGTTCCTCCGACCGGAAGAAGAGCATCGTGCTTCAGGTGAAGACGATGTCCTTCCACCAGAGAGCGGCCGGCACGGCGAAGTGAATGACGCAGCGCTCCGGCTCGGGCCCGCTGTCGAGCACCCGCAGATACAGCGGATCGAGCGACTGCTCGCAGCGGGAGAAGACTTCGCCCGGCTGCCGTAGGGCCGCGATGACGCCGAGCGCATCCCAGGCGCAGTTGGCGAAGTACTCCTGTCCAGCGACCCGCACCCGATGCTGGGTCGGGATGCCGGAGAAGGGTGGCGCCATCCGGATCGACACCCCATCGTCCTGCAAGACGAGCACCCGCATGCCATACAGCCGCTGGTAGGCAGCGCTCACGTCGGGCTCCGTGGCACCGACCACCGTGGCGACGTCGGCCGGAGCCGGCGCCTTTGTGGTCCGGGCGATGTGCGAATAGATGGCGAGCCTCACCCGGGTGTCGAACTCCATCGGACTATATTGCCTGCAGCTGCATTGCCGGCAAGGGAGCGTACCGTGCACGAAGCCGCCTCGTCCCTCTCCGCCTGGGAGAGCTTCTACGTCATCGTCGGCTCTTCCGGCGCGGCGCTGACCGGGCTCCAGTTCGTGGTGATGACCCTGGTCACCGAGAGCCCCCGCACCAAGAGCAGCCCCGACACCACTGCCGCCTTCGGCACCCCCACGGTAGTGCACTTCTGCGCCGCCCTGCTCATCTCGGCGGTTCTTAGCGCCCCCTGGAACCGACTCTCGAGCGCCGGATTGGCGATCAGCATCACGGGAGCCGCCGGCGTTCTATATGTGCTGCTGGTGATCCGGAGAGCGCGCCGGCAAGACCAATATCGGCCGGTTTTGGAAGACTGGATCTGGCACGCTGTGCTTCCGGTTATTTCCTATGGGAGTCTGCTCGTCGCGGCGCTCGATATCCGGCGGCACCCCGCCCCGGCGCTCTTTGTGATCGGGGCGGTCGCGCTGTTGCTCCTGTTCATCGGGATCCACAACAGCTGGGACACGGTGACCTACATCGCGGTACAGCAGCGGCAGGCGGAGAAAAGCCAGCCCTAGCCCAGCCCATGATCCCCCTTTCCGTCCTCGACCTGGCGCCGATCCCCGAAGGCAGCGATGCCGCCGCGGCGCTCCGCAACACGCTCGACCTGGCCCAGCAGGCGGAGCGCTGGGGGTACAACCGCTATTGGCTGGCGGAGCATCACAGTATGCCCGGGATCGCCAGCGCGGCCACGTCGGTGGTGATCGGCCAGGTGGCGGCGGGGACCTCTACCATACGGGTCGGCTCGGGCGGGATCATGCTGCCCAACCATTCACCCCTGATGATCGCGGAGCAGTTCGGCACCCTGGCGTCGCTGTTCCCTGGGCGAATAGATCTGGGGTTGGGACGGGCGCCGGGAACCGACCAGATGACCGTGCGAGCGCTCCGGCGGCATCCGTCCGCGGCCGACAGCTTCCCCCACGACGTCGCCGAGCTGATGCATTACTTCCGGCCGGCGGAGCCGGGGCAGGTGGTGCAAGCGGTGCCGGGCGCGGGCCTCGAGGTCCCGATCTGGATCCTGGGCTCCAGCCTGTACGGGGCGCAGCTCGCGGCGGGGATGGGTCTTCCCTTCGCCTTTGCGTCCCACTTCGCGCCCGCCATGATGATGCAGGCGACCGAGCTCTATCGGGCCCGGTTTCGTCCCTCCGAGCAGCTGGATCGGCCCTACGTCATGCTCGGTGTAAATGTCTTCGCCGCCGAAACCGACGAGGAGGCCCGGCGGCTCTTCACGTCACTTCAGCAGGCGTTCGTCAACCTGCGGTTGGGCCGGCCTGGCCGGCTCCCGGCGCCGGTGGCCGGCTATGGCGACCGCCTGGGTCAGGTCGAACGCTCGATCCTGGACCAGGCGCTGGAGTGCTCCATCGTGGGCTCGCCCGAGAGCGTGAGGAGGGGACTGGATGCGTTCGCCGGGGAGACCGGTGCGGACGAGCTGATGGTGACCTCGCAGATCTTCGAGCATGCCGCGCGAGTGAGATCATTCGAGATTACCGCGGAGGCCCGCCAGGCTCTCGCCGGGCTGTCATCCTGAACCTCTCCCGCAGAGACCTCCTCAAGAACGCCGCGCTCACCGCAGCCGGACTGGCGCTGCCCGGTCCGCTGGCAGCGTGCGGCAGAAAAGATCCCGACCACACCCGGCTCGCGGCCTGGATTGCGGCGCTCCGTTCCCAGTCATCAAACCCCGCACCGCTCGGCCCCGCCACCATCCGGGTCGGCGAGCTGGCCCGCGGCACTCCCTATGAGCCGTTCACTCTCGACGCCTATCTCCGCGCCGGCGGCAGCCCGTCGCAGGAGCCGCTGACGCTCTCGCTCACCCGCTTCGACTGCGTCACCCTGGTGGAGTCTTGCCTGGCGGTGGCACGCGCCGCGAATCAGAGGGGCGATCCTACGTGGAAGCGATTCGGGCGGGAGGTGGAGCGCATGCGCTACCGCGGAGGAGAGCGGCGGGGCTACTCGTCTCGCCTGCACTACTTCAGCGAGTGGATCGCCGATGGCGAGAAGCGCGGTTTGGTGAAAGACCTGGGCGCGGAACTCGGCGGAGCAGAGGATGGGCGCCCGCTCCGGTTCATGACCGGGCACCGGACCAGCTACCCTGCGCTGGCCGATGAGAGGGTGTTTCGGGAGATCGCTGCGGCCGAGCGCCGGCTGGATGGGCGCCCGCGTCGGGTAATCCCCACCAAGCGGATTCCCGAGGTGGTCGACCGGATCGAGTCCGGGGACGTGCTCGCATTCGCGACCGAGATCGCCGGGCTGGACGTGACCCACGCCGCCTTGGCGTATCGGGACCAGAAGGGAGTGCTTCGGGTTCTCCACGCACCGCTGTCTGGCGGGGTGGTCGAGATCACCCGTACGACGCTGCCAGAGTATGTCGCCGCCATCCGGCATTCGAGCGGGATATTAATCGCACGGCCCCGTTAGGAGGGGAGGGCAGACTCGCGGGCGCTGCTATCGATTCCCATTTGAACTCCGGTGCGCTTTCACCACGAAGGCACGAAGGTCACGAAGGTCAGGGCGGAGACCGTCAGGATGTGCCCTCAAACCGAAGAGTGGGAGGGAAAAGCAAACGGCCGGCTCATCCGAAGACGAGCCGGCCGTTTGTGGTACCGTCGAGCTGATTAAAGCTTGACGACGTTCTCCGCCGCCGGGCCCTTCTGGCCCTGTACGACATCGAACTCCACGCGGTCACCCTCGGCCAGGCTCTTGAAGCCCTGTGCCTGGATCGCCGAATGATGGACGAAGCAGTCCTTCTGACCGTCCTCGGGCGTGATGAAGCCGAAGCCCTTAGCGTCGTTAAACCACTTGACCGTGCCAGTGGTGCGTGCCATTTCCTACTCCTTGAACTAGGTGTAATCGGAGTGGGGACATGCCGCACGACCGACTACGGTTTGCGTGGATTCCGCCTCCCCGCGGGGCCCGGCTGCCGCGGCGCATCGCGCGCCAGGAACGACAACCAATGAGAAAGGGACCAGCACCAACGCCAGTCCCCTGTGTGTCACGTCGGATATCGGGCGCAACCGCGCCTCGGAACCGCACACAAGGTACCCAGGACGGCCTCAAACGACAACCCCCCCCCAGCAACACGACGGCCCGCATCCCCCGAAAGGAATGCGGGCCGCCGGCGCGCTGGTTATCCGGAGTCGGAGAATTCACTTCTCCGTTCTTCTTCCGTTGGCCACCGCCTAAACTGTAGCGTTTGCGGTCTGGCCTCTGGAGCTCCGGTTTCCATTCCCGGACGGTTTGCGACCGTCCGGTTCACCAGCGTGAGCACTGCAAGTCGGCTGAATCGCGGATCAACCTCTTGCACGGCACGCCGCCGTGCTACTGCGACGTGGACGGGACACGCGATTGGTCTCGTCTCTCCAATGCGAAAACGATCAATTTTCGAATCGGCGACGACAACATAGGAAGAGAATATTCAGCGCGCAAGTGTGGCGTTGCTTATCGACACTGGTCAACATTGCGAACATTTCCACAGCCGATATTCACTTGCCGCGCCGCGACTCCGCGTCCACCGACTGCAGTTGCTTCCAGGCCTTTCGCAGAAGTTTTCGCGTGTTCTTGAATCGGAGGCGCGCCAGCGCGTCATCCAGCGAGCACCACGCCCGGCTGCGACCCGCCTCCGGCGCACCGGTCTCACGCTTCAACACCGCCAGGAAGTAGTCGACGCGAAACCCGGCACCCAGAAATCGATACTCCAGTGACCCTACGGGGCCGACGGACCTGGCGATCACGCCGGCCTCCTCGCGGGTCTCCCGCAACGCCGCTTCTTCCCCGGTTTCGCCCTTCTCGACGTGACCCTTAGGAAAGATCCAGCGCTTGGGGTTCCGCTTGGCGGTCACGAGAAGAACCTGCGGCTCGTCCTGATCGAAGCGCACCACGATGGCGCCACTCTGCTGAATGAGCAGCAAGGGAATTGGTTCTCGTTCCTAAATTCAGGCCTGCCGAGCTTTGTTCTCGCTCTGCTCCTGCTCCTGATCCGCCTCCTGCTGGTCTTTGAGCTTGCCCACGACCTTCCGTCCGAGCTTGCCCGCTGCCTTGAGCGCAGCGCCACTTACGGCAGCGACCGCGGCCGTCTCTAGCCCTTCCTTGAGTCCCGCCTGGCCTGGTTTCACCAACAGCTTCTTCGCCGGCCTGGCACCGGTGACCCGCCGGGCCCTCCGACGCGCCTTCCTCGGCCCAAAATCGGGATGCAGGGTGAGCAACTGGGCCACCGCCGTCGCCAGCAGGCGCTTGTACTGCTTTCGGGAAACTCCGCGCTCGACCGCTTTGAGTCCAGCCACGAGGGTGCCCATCCCGAGCTGAGCGGCCTGATTCTTCCACTTTGCCACTGGTCACCTCCAGAGTGTTCCGCAGTGTAGACGGCGGTGTCTGGCCGGAGCGGTGACTTATGTCACCTGCCGTGGCCGTTCGACCTGAACATAAAAGAAAAGGGACGCCGCGGTGGCGCCCCTCTTCACTAATAATACTGGCTATTGGCTATTGGCTATTGGCTCATAGCTCATAGCTCCCCTACTTATTCCCCTTCTCGCTGCGCAGCGTCACGTTGGTGTTGGCGCCAACCTGGGCCCCGATCTGCTTGGCCTGCTGGAAGTGATCCTTGAGAACTCCCAGCTCGCTGTCGACCAGCTGGCGAACGGCGGCAGAGTGAGCCGCTTTGCCTTCCCGCTCCAGGTAGTCGATATAGTCCTTGTGATTCTGGATTTCCATGGTCATGTAGGTCCGGTCGAATTCCTTCCCGGACACCCTCTCCAGACGATTCAGCTTCTGGCGGTGCAGCTTGCCGATGCCGGTCTTAAACTGGAGACCGTTCTGCGAGGCTACCCGGACCCAGTCGTCCTGCACTTTGTTGTGATCCTTGTCGATCCGCTGGGCAAAATCCTTGACTGCCGAGTTCTGCGCCTTCCTCTCGGCGAGCCGGGCCATGGTGACTTCGAGATAATTGTCCGAGGTGTTCTCCCGGATGAACTTGCTATCCGCCATGACGTCCCGGTCAGCCTTGTTCGGTGTACTGGCGGCCGCGGTCGTGGTCGTCTGAGCGTTGACCTGGCTACCCACCTGCTGGGCCAAAGCCAGGTGCTGCTGCAGAACCGGCAGGCTCTTGGTCGCAAGCTCCCGCACCTGAGGGGCATCGGCGGCCTGAGTCTCCTGCTGGAATTTGGTAATGTCGTTCTGGTGGTCTTGAATCATCTGGCTCATGTAGGCCTTATCGAATTCCGGCCCGGAGAGATTC
>JBJMPK010000240.1:0-25182 GCA_045803245.1 Gemmatimonadales bacterium | reverse complement strand
CGGGACCAGACTCGGAGACGTTCGAGCACGCGCTGACCGAATCGATCGAGGAGGTGCTGTCGACGCTGAAGGAGCGGGAGGCCAAGATCCTCCGGCTCTACTTCGGGCTGGATGGTCCCGAGCCGATGACGCTGGAGGAGATCGGGAGCCTGCTGGGCATTACCCGCGAGCGGGTGCGGCAGATCAAGGAGAAGGCGCTGAGCCGGCTGCGGCATGTGAGCCGGGCGAGGGCGCTGGAGAGCTTTCTGGCTTGAACGCTATTGGCTATTAGCTATTGGCCGCGCCGATGCCCTGACGAGCTCCCCGCCCCGGGAGCTCTCTTGTTTATAGAAACAGCCGATAGCCAATAGCCAATAGCCGATAGCCAATAGCGCATAGCTAATAGCCCTTCAGTATCCGCTCCACCTGATCCCATTCAATCAAGAACGCATCATGCCCATAGAGTGAAGCGATCTCGCGGTATTCCGCGGGCGCTCCGGCCCGCTGGTACGCGGTGACCCAGTCACGCACCTCGCTGGCCAGATACAGGATGTCCGAGTCGATACCGACGCCAATCAGGCGCTTCACTCGTCCGCTGGTTTCCCGGGCAGCCGCGGCGAGGTCTCCGACATCTTGCAGATCCATCGCCCGCATGAGCGCGACGTAACTGGCGGCATCGAAACGGGCCACCAGCTTCTCGCCTTGTCGCCGCAGATAGTGCTCGACATCGAACAGCCCTTCGGAGCGGGTCGACTGGCGGCCGAACCGGGCCTGGAACTCCGCGCCGGAGCGGTAGGTGATCATGGCCAGCGCCCGCGCCGCGGCCAGGCCGGCGGCCGGGCCGTGCCCCGGGGGATACATCCCACCCAGCCAGGCGGGATCGGCTTCGATGGCCATCCGCTGCACCGCATTCCATCCGATCGCCTGGGGTGAAGCCGCCGCCGGCGCCGCAAAGACCACGAGCCGGTCGGTAGGCACGCTGGCGAGGCGACCCCACTGGAGCGCGACCATGCCACCGAGCGACCCACCGGTGACGAGCGCCAGATGCCGCACGCCGAGATGCTCGAGCAGGGGGATATGCGCCCGCGCCAGATCGGCGGGGGTGAGCTCCGGAAACCGCTCGCCGGTGCGGGCCATCCATTCGGCCGGGCCGGTGGAGCCGTAACATCCGCCCAGCAGATTGGCCGCGACGATCGCATGACGGGTTGGGTCGAGCGCGCGGCCCTCGCCGATCAGCGGTCCCCACCAGGCCTCTACGTCCGAGCTGCCGGTCAGCGCATGAAACACCAGGATCCAACCGTTCTCCGCCGCCGCGGCGGCGTCGCCGATGACCCGATAGCGGAGCCGGAGACCGCTGAGCACCCGACCCGTGGTGGTGGTGAGATCTCCCAGGCTGAAATCCCGAGTGGGCCACCCGATGTTGACCGTGGCGGTCATTGGCGCTGGAGTGCCTGTTGGAAGGTCACTTCAGTCAGCCGCCCGGTCCGGACGTCATAGATGAAGCCGCGGATCAGGACGTCGGCCGGGATCAGCGGGGATGAGAGAAGAAAGGCGATATCCTCCCGGATGCTCTCCTTGAGGTCAGTAAACTGCAGAAAGTCGATCTTGCTGGAATCGGCGCCGAGGTCCTGCGTCACCTTGGCGTGGATTTCCTGGTTGGTAAAGCGCAGCGAGCCGCAATCGGTATGATGGATGATCGCGACCTCGTTCGTCCCCATGAGTCGCTGGGAGATCACCAGCGAACGAAGCGCGTCGCGGGCTCTTCCACCGGCGTTGCGAATGATATGAGCCTCACCCGCCTTCAGGCCGAACGCGCGCGAAGGAAAAATCCGCGAGTCCATGCAGGTGACGATCGCGAGCTTCCGGGCCGGCGAGATCGGCAGGTCTCCCAGGTCGAACGTCTTGGCGTATTCTCGGTTGGCTCGCACCAGCTCATCAATACCCGACATATATCCTGGCCTGCTGAGGTTGAAGGGGTGAACCCGTCTCCAGGGCAGCAGCGGCGGAGCCGAAGAGAGCCCTGTGAAGCGAACGAACGAGGCTGACTGCCGCTCCGTCAGGCATCAGAAACGAGAGCGCGCTGGGAGAAACAGCAAACGGCCGAGCGCCGCTGCTATGAGGCAAATGCGCCTGGAAATTTGGGGACAGCCGTTCTCCCACGACTGTGACCGACGACACCCCGGTCTCGACGAGAGCAAACCCGCGACTCGCGGGCGCCAAGCGGCGGGCCAGCTTCAAGACGGGCTCCAAGTCTCCGGGATCGACCAGCAGCTCCAGCCGCGATCCACTTTCGGTTGGGACCGCTTCGAGCTCGGCGTGAAGCCCGGCGGACCTGACCGCCGCAGTGAAGGCCGGACGGTTCTCCGCGGCGAACCGGGCCGGTGCCAGGGCGGTGAACCGATGATATCCGGCTCGGCTGGCGACAGCTCTCACCTCAACGGATTCTTCAGCCGAAACTCTCGAAGTCAAGCTCTCGTCTTCGAGCGACGTGAGCCGAAGCGCTAGCCGCTTCCGCTCCGCCAACACGGCGGCCCTTAGCGCCATCACCTTGGCCCCGGCCTCTGCCAGGCGCGAGAGAAAGCGGTGCGAAGCCCGAGGAATGTGCCGCGCATCAGGAACCACCTTGGGGTCGGCAGTAAACAGTCCCCCCGCATGCTTCACCAGCTCGCACTCCGGTGCGCCCAACTCCGCCGCCAGCGCGACCGCGCTGGTATCGGACCCTCCTCTCCCCAGCGTGGTCACCTGGCCCCGGTGCCACCCCTGAAACCCGGTGACGACGGGAGTGACCCCGCGTCGAAGCATTCGAGTGATGCGATCAGGTCGAACCCGGGTGAGCTGGGCCCGGGTCCACTCGCCGTCGCTGTGGAGGCCGGCCTGGCGGGCGTCCAGCACCTGGGCCCGGACGCCGAGCCGGTTGAGTGCGACGGCGAGCAGCGACGCCGATACCAGCTCACCGGCCGCAACGGCGCGGTCCGAGGCCGCGGCCAGGCCCTCAGTATCGATGTCCTCGAACCCGGTGTCTTCCTTGACCTGCTCGACCAGGCCGAGCAGGTGATCGGTTACCCCGCGGCGGGCGCTGGCCACGGCAACGACAGGCGACCGCTCGAGACGCCGCGCTACCCGGCGGGCCGCAAGCGCGATCCGCTCGGGTACGGCGAGTGCGTCTCCTCCGAACTTGATCACCAGGGGTGAGCTCACCGCGCGGCGCCTGCCTTCTCGGCCGCCGGCGCGCTCCTGGCGCTGCGCTTCTCTCCCAGCGCCTGATCCAGATCGTCGATCAGGTCCCGCACATCCTCGATCCCGACCGATAACCGGACCAGCTCCGGCGTGACCCCGGTTGCGCGCTGCTGCTCGGGGCTCAGCTGCTCGTGGGTGGTGGACGCGGGGTGGATGATCAGCGACTTGGCGTCACCCACGTTGGCCAACAGGGAGAAGAGCTTCACCCGGTCGATCAAGGCCCGCGCCACCGTGTGACCGCCTTTCACCCCGAACGTGAGCACTCCACCGAAGCCGCCCGGCAAATACTTCACGGCGTTCTTGTGCTCGGGATGAGTCTCGAGGCCGGGATAGGACACCCATTCCACCCGGGGATCGTCCGCCAGCCAGCGCGCGATGGCGAGCGCGTTGCTCGAGTGGCGCTGAATCCGCAGGGGCAGCGTCTCCAGACCCTGGAGGAACAGGAAGGAGTTGAAGGGAGACAGCGCGGGTCCCAGGTCGCGTAGGAGCTGGACCCTGAGCTTGATGATGAAGGCGGCCGGGCCGAACGCTTCGGTGTACACCAGGCCGTGGTAGGATGGATCGGGGCTGGTGAAGTCGGGAAATCGCTCGCGGGAGGTCGGGCTGGCCCAGTCGAACTTGCCGGCATCGACCACCACGCCGCCGATGGCGGTCCCATGCCCGCCGATCCATTTGGTGGCGGAGTGCACGATGATGTCGGCCCCGTAATCGATCGGGCGGCTCAGCGTGCCCGCGGCGCCAAAAGTGTTGTCGACCACGAGCGGAATACCGGCTGAGTGCGCGATATCGGCCAGGGCCTCGAAGTTGGGGACATCGAGCCGGGGGTTGCCGACGGTCTCAACGAAGAGGAGCCGGGTGCCGGCATCGATGCTCTGGCGTACCTGATCGAGGTTGTGAATGTCGACGAACTTGGTGGTGATCCCCAATTTGGGCAGGGTGTACTCGAACAGGTTATAGGTCCCGCCGTAGAGGGTCTGCGACGACACCAGATTGTCCCCGGCGCGGGCGAGGTTCAGGATGCTGAGGGTGGTGGCGGCCTGGCCGCTGGCGACCGCCAGCGCCCCGACCCCGCCCTCGAGCTCAGCGATGCGCTTCTCGAATACGTCGCTGGTCGGGTTCATGATGCGGGTGTAGATGTTGCCGAAGACCCGGAGGCCGAAGAGATCGGCCGCGTGCTGGGTGTCGTTGAACACGTAGCTGGTGGTGGAGTAGATCGGCACCGCCCGGGCGTTCGTCGTCGGGTCGGGCACCTGGCCGGCGTGGACCGCCAGGGTATCGGGACGGTAAGACATGGACGCGCTCCTCGCTCTAGAGAAATGGAAGAGGCCCGAACCACTGGGTGGCCGGGCCTCGGGTCGTCGGTTCGAGTGAGACTAGCCTGCTGTCTCCCACCGTGTGCACGCCGAATGCTCGGTCCACCCCGCGTTGGGGCGACACATGCAACAAATTCGGCGGCACATCAATACGGGAGCGCTCACCACTCGAACCTCGTTCCAGGGAAAATGCGGGGGAGCAAAAGGCCCCCCGGGCTACCAAGCGCGGAGGGCAATGTCCGGCGCTTTAGCTCTTTGGTTTGGTGCCGCAGCACCGGGCGGGAGCAAGTGGCCCTAAATCCACCGCCGAGTTCACACTATACTCCGCGTGGAACGCTGTCAAGCTCGCAGCGTGAGGGGAGTCGCCAGGATTCCGGCCGCTGCCGTGCGCTGCCTACTAGAAAATCCAGCACAGAGGCGGGGGAGGAGCAGACGGCATGGGCATGGGTTCGGAGGGAGGCTCCCTGGAGAGGGGCTGGATCTGCCTTGCTGCAGTGCTGCCCTCAAGGTAATTCTTCCCGCGTCCACGCCAGACCTCAATATTCGTCTCCGTCCTGACTCCTATGGCCAGCAACGCTTCCTTCGACGTATCCACCGGGGCCGATCTCCAGGAGGTCGACAACGCGGTGAACCAGGCGCTCAAAGAGATCGCTCAGCGCTACGACTTCAAGGGTACCCACTGCGAGGTAAACTTCGACCGGCCCAAGGCTGAGATCCGGCTCAGCGCCGACGATGAGTTCCGGATGGACGCCCTGGTTGACGTGCTCCAGACCAAGATGATCAAGCGGGGCGTGCCGGTGAAAAACCTCAAGCTCGGCGAGCTCGAGTCCGCCACGGGCCAGAGCGTCCGGCGCACCCTGACGCTGACCCAGGGAATTCCGCAGGACGTTTCCAAGAAGATCGTCAAGGCCGTGAAAGACCAGGGTTTCAAGAAAGTGCAGGCGGCCATTCAGGGCGATGAAGTCCGGGTGACGGCTCCTTCCCGCGATGAGCTTCAGGCGGTCATCGCATACCTCAAAGGCGAGGACTTCGGCATCGAGCTCAAGTTTGGCAACTATCGGGGCTGACCGCTCGCTCCGGAAGCGGCTTGCCCTCGGGCTGATGTTGCTGGCGCCGGCGAGCTGCGTCTCGGGCAACCGGCCGGCTGCCCAGCCGGGCGAAGCGCCGATCCCCGTGGGTCGCGATCCCGAAATCCGGATCGGCCTGGTCACGGAGGGAGTCTCCGCCGCGGTGGGCGGTGGGACTCAGCTTAGCGTGACGCTGCCGGATGGATCTCATCTGTGGATGATCCCAGCGGGCGAGGTGTGGCAGGTGACTCTCGCCGGAAGCTCGTTCTCGCTCGCGAGCCGGGGATGGACCTCCGCGCCGCTCCAGTCGGTGACGCTCGCTCCGGCGGGCCCGGCGGGGCTGGTGCGGGTGAATGGCCGCTCCTATCGCGGGACCGTCGTTCTTCTGGGCCAGGAGAGCGGTCTCACGATCGTCAATCACCTGGGGATGGAGTCCTATCTCCTGGGGGTGGTCTCGGCGGAGATGGGCCGGCGCGGACCAACGGAGCAGGCTGCGCTGGACGCCCAGTCGGTCGTCTCCCGGACCTACGCGCTACGGAATTTGGGGCGGTGGAAGGCAAAAGGCTTCGACCTTACCGCCTCCGTGGCCGACCAGGTCTACAGCGGGCAGACGGCGGAAACGCCCGAAGGCCGGCTGGCGGTGGCCGCTACCCGCGGCCGAGTGCTAACCTATAACGGCGCGCCGATCGAGGCGTTCTTTTACTCAACGTGCGGCGGACGTACCGCCGATGCGGCGGAAGTATTTCGGGGCGGGGGAAGAGCGTACCTGCGCTCGGTGCCGGATCAGTCCGAGACGGGAAGCGTCTACTGCAGCATCTCTCCGCGTTACCGATGGCGCGAAGAGTGGAGCGGTGACGCACTGCGGAGTACGCTCCAGCGCAACCTGCCTTCGCTGGGCGGCATACGTGCGGAAGACGTAAGGCAGGTGAGCGATGTTCGCGTCGCCCGGCGAAGCGCCTCGGGCCGGGTAGACCAGTTGGCGATCGGGCTGGGAGGACCGGAGGTCCGGGTCGATGGCCCGTCCATCCGGCAGGTGATGCGGGCCAGCACCGGCGAAGCGCTTCGTAGCACCGCGTTCAGCGTCGTCGCCACGGGCGGGGGCCAGCGGGTGACCCACCTCACGATAGACGGCATGGGGTCGGGCCACGGGGTCGGCTTCTGCCAGTGGGGCGCGGTGGGACGCGCCCGCGCAGGCCAGGGGTACGAGCAGATCCTGGCAGCCTACTTTCCGGGAACCAGATTGGAGCGCCGCTACTGATGGAAGAGGCACTTTGACCGCGGGCCGGAGCGGCGCGACCAGCGAGCGTCTGAAAGTGGGGATCGTCGGTGGTGGCGCGATCACCCAGGTGGCTCACCTGCCGGTGCTCAAGAAAATGCGCAGCGTCGAGGTGCAGGCCATCTGCGACACCGACCTGCCCAAGGCGCGGGCTCTGGCCAACCGATTCGGGGTGAAGGACGCGTTCGACGATATCGAGGAGCTGCTCCAGTACGAGACGCTGGATGCGGTGGTCATCTGCTCGCCTAACCACCTGCACGAGTCTCATATCCTGGCCGCGCTCTCGGCCAATCTGCACGTCCTGGTTGAGAAGCCGCTGGGCATGTCCGCTACCAGCGTGCAGCGGGTGCTCAAAGCGGTCGAGAAGCACGACCGGGTGGTTATGGTGGGGATGAACCACCGCTACCGCCCCGACGTGCAGATCGTGCGCAGCTTCGTGCAAAGCGGGGAGCTGGGGAATATCGAGAGCATCCGGGGCAGCTGGCACGTCTTCCGGCCGGGACGCTCCCAGCTGGGCTGGCGGCAGCGGCGGGATGAGGCGGGCGGTGGGGCCATGCTGGACCTGGGACTCTCGATTCTGGATCTGGGACTCTGGCTCGGCGGCAGCTCGCCACCGGTACGGGTGAGCGCCAGCCTCGATCCGATCGCGAAGGAGCGGGCGGTGGAGCAGTCGGGCAGCGCCTTCGTGGTTTGTGAGAACGGCATGTCGATCTTCGTCGACGTCACCTGGCGTCATCTGGGCGAGGGGGAGCGATTCGGGGTGGGTCTCCGGGGCAGCAAGGGGACCGCCGGCATCAACCCGCTGAACGTCTGGAAGGAGCTTCACGGAGTAGCGGTGGATGTATCTCCGACAGGATCGGTCGGGCGGGAGAATGCGTTCACCGCGTCCTACCGGGCGGAGTGGGCCCACTTTCAGGCCGCCATCGCGGGTGAGGCCAGAATCCCCACACTCCAGGAGCACCTCACCTTGCACAAGGTCGTCGACGCGATCTACCGCTCGGCGTTCGATGGGCGGGATGTCACGTTGTGAGGGCGGACGGGCGGACAGGCGGACGGTCGGACAGACGAACAGAAATGCGATCGCGGAAGCCGCTCCTGCACATATGTCTATTGCTGACCGCCTTCGCACTACTTCCAGCGAGTGGTGCTCTCTCGCAAGCCCGTCCGCCCGTCCGCCTGCCCGCCAGTCCGCCCGACAGCCTCACCGTTTACCTCATGACGATGGGCCCCGGCCAGCGGGTGTGGGAACGGTTCGGTCACAATGCCATCTGGATTCACGACCCCGTGGCCGGCACCGATGAGACTTACAACTACGGCCTGTTCGATTTTCACCAGGAAAACTTTCTCCTCCGCTTCATCCAGGGCCGCATGTGGTACTGGATGCAGGGATTTCCCGCCCAGTCGTATGTCGATTCCTACCGGAGAGCCAACCGCTCGGTCTGGGTGCAGGAGCTCGAGATGCCGCCGCGCGCGCGGCGCGAGCTACAGGAGTTTCTAAAGTGGAACGAGCGACCCGAAAACCGCTTCTATCACTACGACTACTATCGGGACAACTGCTCCACCCGGGTCCGCGATGCGCTCGACCATGCGCTCGGCGGCCGGATTCGGGAGCGAACCCAAAACCTTCCGACCGGGAAAACGTATCGGTTTCATACCCTCCGGCTCACCGCCAACGATCCGCCGGTCTACACCGGGCTCCTCCTTGCCCTGGGTCATCCGGTGGACCGACCCATCTCGGCCTGGGAGGAGATGTTTCTTCCGCTCGCCATGCGGGACCAGCTGAGAAAGCTCACGGTCGTAGGTGACAATGGAACAGAGGTGCCACTGGTCCGGTCCGAGCGCACCTTGTTCCAATCAACAGACAGCCCGCCGCCCGCTGCTCCGCCGTTCTGGCTCCCGGCGTACCTCGTCGGGGGACTGGCCGTTGGTGGCGCGATCTTCGGGTTGGCCGGCGCAGCCAGAGCGAACCGGGGAGCTCGGATCGGCTTTCTTATCGTGACTTCGGTGTGGGTGATGCTGGCTGGCCTGGCGGGCCTGGTGCTGGGGGGGCTTTGGGCGTTCACCGATCACGCGGCGGCCTATAATAATGAAAACGTCCTTCAGGCAAATCTGTTGGTCCTGCCACTGCTCTGGCTGATCCCGGGTTCGCTCGCGGCGGCTTCGGGCCGGCGGAGAGCCGCACTCATGCTGGCCACAGTGGTGGCTGCGATGGCGCTGGCCGGGTTGCTGCTCAAGCTCCTCCCCCAATTTTATCAGGTGAACGGACAGGTGATCGCGCTGGCCTTGCCGGCGCACACCGGCGTCATGGCCGCCTTGTGGAGACTGGCTCGAAGTTAGGGCCGGACCCGCTGCATCCCTTCACGCGCGTCACGATAGCTCGGAAACGCGGACAGCGCCCGCTGATAATGTTCACTCGCCCGGGTCTTGTCCGCCTGAGTCTCGTAGAGTAACCCCAGGCTGTACTGGCTGAGTGCCTCGGTAGGAATGATGGTGTTCTCCGCCTCCGCGTTCGCGGAACGGAGCGCCTCCGGGCTTGCCACTGAGAGCACGCGGTGAGCCACCATCTGAATGATGCGATAGAGATCGGCGCGATCCTGCAGCTTAGGATCGTCGTTGGACACCACCTTCAGAATCTGTTCAGTCTCCGTGTCCACCACCCGTGCATCGAGCCGGAACTTGCCATAGAAGTCGGCGAAGTTTCCGGTTACCGCATAGCGGGCTCCGACCTGCTTACCGACCTTCGCCGCGGTGGCGGCGTCGACCCGGGCGTTGGGTCCGAGCTGCTCGCTCTGCAGCGCCTGGTCGATGCGGTTGCGGTCGACCATGCGCAGCGCCGAGTGCCCGCTCAGCTCGCTGACGAGGGTGGCGGGAATACCCAGCGCGAGGGCGCGAAAAACCTCCTTGTCCTGTCCGTACGATCCCCGGTCTTCGAACGGGAGCACCGCGATCACGACCGGCCTGGTCTGTGCCGCAAGGGGCGCGGCGAAGGTATACGCCAGGATGGTAAGAGCCCGGGTCGCGGCTGATCCCGTCATCGCTCTTTTCACAGGGAGAACTGCATGCCTTCGGCCGCGGCCTGGACTTCCAGCTTCGGAGCCACGTGCGCCGCGTAGGCGCGGGTGTCCGCCAGAAGCCGATCGAGGGCCTCGTCGTTGTGTTCCGGCTCGTGGTGGAAGAGAATCAGGCGCCGGCAACGTCCCTCGTGAGCGAGATCGACCGCCTGCCGGGGTGTCGAGTGGCCCCACCCGGCGCGGGCCTGGATGATCTGATCCGAATACATGGCGTCGTGAATGATGGTATCGGCACCACGCACGAACTCCACTAACCGGGCGCGCCAGTTGTCCGGCACCTCATACGTCCCACCCGGCCCCAGCTCGTTATCGGTGACATAGGCGACTTCGCGACCTCCCGCAACCGGAACCAGGCGGTATCCGAGAGTGGTCCCCGGGTGGCGTAAGCGGAACGCGCAAATGCGGAAGTCGTCGATCGTGAACTCGCCCTCTTCGATCTCGACGACGGTAAGCGACGCCGCCAGCGCGTTGAGGGGAACCGGGAACACCATCGGATCCATCTGACGTCCCAGAATTTCTTTCAGCGGGACTCCCTCTTGAGCTGCACCGTAAATGAATACCGACGTGTCGCGGGAGCTGAGCGGCTTAAAGAAGGGCAGCCCCTGGATATGGTCCCAGTGGGTGTGGGAGAGCAGGATGTCGGCGGTGAAGGGACCGTTCCGCCGCTGCATCAGCTCGTGGCCCAAAGGGCGAAGACCGCTGCCGGCGTCGAGGATGACCATGCGCCCGCTGGCGCCGCCCAGGCTGATGCAGGCGGTGTTTCCGCCGTAGCGTGCGGTCTCCGGACCCGGAGTAGGAATCGAGCCCCGAGTTCCCCAGAATGTCAGCGTGTGGGCCACGAACAGTCACCTGCGGCGGGAATGGCCATCCCGCAACCTCTCTCGCCGTGGACAGGAAGGGCAGCGGCCAGAGTCACGGACCCACGGTGACGTCGGTCACGCCCCGCGGCGCGCGGCCAGCATCAGCGAACGCCTGTCCTTCAAGGTGATGTCTTTCCGGGTGACCTGAATGATACCGCGCTCGACCAGGTTCCGCATCGTTCGCGAAACCGTTTCCCGGCTGGACCCTATCATCTGCGCGATGGTGTGGTGGGTGAGCTTGCGGGTGATGCGGTCGCCGCCCTCGTCTTCCGCCATCCGGAGCAGCAGGTGGGCGACCCTTCCGTTCACATCGAGGAGAACCAGGCTTCCGATCTTTTCGTCCGCCCGGCGCAGCCGGCGGGAGATCTCTTTCAACAGCGAGATGGCGACCTCGGGTGAGTTTCGCAGCCGGGCGTGGAAGTCCTCGCGGCGGAGCACCAGGAGACTCGAGTCATCCATGGCAATGACGTGAGCCGAGCGAGGCTCCTCATCGATCACGGCCATCTCGCCGAAGAAGCTTCCCTCACCCAGCACCGAGAGGATCACCTCCCGCCCGTCTTCGGCGATGAGCACGACCTTGACCTGTCCGGCGGCCACCAGGAACAGCGCATCGCCGGGGTCGTCCTCGAATATGATCACGCTGCCCTTAGGGTAGCTGCGCTCTCGAGTCAGATCGGCGAACGCGGCGAGGTCGGCTTCTCCCAGTCCGGCAAAGAGGGGAACCTTCCTGAGGACCTCATTGGGGGACAATGGCACTCGTGCCTCGCGGGTTATGGAAGTGTTTGGGCGTAGCATACTTGCGGGCGTAGGGTGCTGTCAACGACAGGAATACGGCAAGGACGGCAAGAAGGGCAATGAGGAGAAACGGCGCGCAGCGCCCTTCCAGTCATCGCCGCCCTTGCCGTCTCCGCTGCCATCGCCGTCTTGATCCAGTTCTCGAACCCGGGTAAATTGAACGGCTTAGCGCCAACTCAGGAGCACCAAAATGAAGGCCGATTTACATCCCCATTACCGCAAGCTCATGGTTCAATGCGCCTGCGGCAACACGTTCGAGACCCGCTCGACCGCCGCCTCGATTCACGTCGAGGTCTGCGCCCAGTGTCACCCCTATTTCACGGGCAAGCAACGCCTGGTGGACACCGCCGGCCGGGTCGACCGGTTCCGCCGGAAGTACCAGACCGAGCCCGCCGCCACGACCCCCAAGGCTTAATCGATGGAGGCCCGACTCCGCCAAGCCCTGGTGCGGGCGGAGGAGGTCGGCCAGGCCTTGGCGGATCCGGAGGTTGCGAAAAATCCCGCCAAGCTGAGATCTCTGGGTCGCGAGCACACCCGGCTCGCTCCCGTCGTCAGGCTGGCCGACCGGCTCGCCCGGCTTCAGGACGAGCTGGAACAGGCTCAGGAATTGTTGACTGAAGACGATCTCGAGCTCGCGGCGCTGGCCAAGGCCGATCTGGCCCGATTGACGCCCGAGATCTCCGCCCTCACCTCCGAGCTGCACCAGCTGCTGCTTCCCCGAGATCCCCACGACGATCGCGACGCAATCGTGGAGATACGGGCGGGCACCGGCGGGGACGAAGCCGCCCTGTTCGCCGCCGACCTCTACCGCATGTATCAGCGCTACAGCGAGCGGCACAAGCTGTTGTGGGAGCCGATATCCGTGAGTGAAGGGCTGCTCGGCGGTATAAAGGAAGCCATCGTAGCCGTCCGGGGGCAGGAGGCGTACGGCTTGCTGCGGCGAGAGTCGGGAGTTCACCGGGTGCAGCGGGTTCCGGCGACTGAGACTCAGGGCCGCATCCACACCTCGGCGGCCACCGTGGCGGTGTTGCCCGAAGCCGAGGACGTCGACGTCAAGATCGAGCCGCAGGACCTCAAGATCGACGTGTTCCGCTCGTCCGGTCCGGGAGGGCAGAGCGTCAACACCACCGATAGCGCGGTGCGTATAACCCATCTCCCCACTGGCGTGGTGGTGAGCCAGCAAGATCAGAAATCCCAGCTTCAGAACAAGATCAAGGCAATGGAAGTGCTGCGGGCCCGATTGCTCGACCGGATGCTCGCCGAGCAGGAAACGGCCCGCTCGCGGGAGCGGCGGTCGATGGTCGGAACCGGGGATCGTTCAGCCAAGATCCGCACCTACAACTATCCTCAGAGCCGCATCACCGACCACCGCATCAATCTCTCGGTGCACAACCTGGCAGACGTATTGAACGGAAATCTGGACGATATGATCGATGCCCTGCGCATGGCGGGCCGGCAGGAGCTGATCGATGCCTGAGGTCGCACTCGCCTTGGGGGTTCTGATTGACGGAGGAGCCGAGCATCTCCGCCGATCCAGTCTCGCCGACGCCAGGCGGGAGGCGCTGCGGATCTGGACCGAGCTCGCCGACGGATGCATCACCGACGCGCTTCTGTCGCGCGAAGTCGGGGTCGGGCCGGTCGTGGCTCAGCGCTATCGGCAGGCCATAGTCCGCCGCGCCGGAGGAGAGCCGCTGGCGCATGTGACCGGTCAAGCCGGATTCAGGCACCTGACCCTGCGTAGCGATAGCCGGGCGCTGATTCCCCGTCCCGAAACTGAAGGCCTGGTAGATCTGCTGCTGGAGCGGATTCCCGCTGGGCGGGTGGCCGACATCGGCACCGGCAGCGGGTGCATCGCGCTCAGTCTCGCGCTCGAGGGTCGCTACGACGACGTGATAGCGGTCGACAGCTCGCCCGACGCGTTGGCGCTCGCCCGGGTGAATTGTGAGCTGCAGGGCGTGAGAGTGAATCTGGTTCGAGCCGATCTCTGCTCGGCGCTACGCCCCGCGAGCATCGACGCACTGGTCTCGAATCCACCCTATCTTACTAGGGCCGAGTACGCCGGCCTCGACCGATCGGTACGTGACTGGGAGCCCGAGGCGGCGCTGGTGAGTGGCGAGGACGGGCTGGAAGCGACGGCGCGTCTGCTGGAAGAGGGACCCGGCGTGTTGCGCCCGGGCGGTTGGCTGGCAATCGAGATTGACTGCGGCCGGGCAGTTGCAGCCGCTCGTCGCGCCGCCCAGCTCGGCTGGCAGGACGTGTCGGTTCACAGGGATCTATTCGGTCGCGAGCGCTACCTGCTCGCGAGAAGGAGCAACGCATTGTGATCTGGGACAAGGCGCAGGACCTCGGCCGCTTGATCGGCCAATCGGCGGAATACCAGGCGCTCAAGCGGGCCGAGACCGCGCTGCGGGAAGACAAGGACACGGTCGCGAAGCTCGACCAGATCCAGACGCTCGCCCGCAAAGTAGACCAGGCGGTTTCTACCGGTCAGATGCCTGACCAGGCCACCGCGGAAGCCTACGAGACGGCGGTTCGAGACCTGGAGATGAGTCCTACCGGCCAGGCCTACGTGGTGGCGCGCTCGAACTTCGAAAAGCTGATGTCCAAGGTGAATCAGCAGATCAGCGAGGGCATGGAAAAGGGAGCCGCCAGCAGCATCATTACGTTGGGATGAAGCGGAACGGCTTCTTCATCGTTCTCGAAGGTCCCGAGGGATCGGGCAAGTCCACGCTCCTGGGTCCGCTGGCGGAACGGATACGGCAGTCGGGGGTGGACCCGGTGGTCTTGCGGGAGCCGGGGAGCACCCGCGCCGCGGAAATCGCCCGGCAGGCGCTCCTCGATCCGGAGCACCCCATAGGTCCGCTGGCCGAGCTGTTCCTCTACCTGGCAGCGAGAGCCGATCTGGTTCAATCAACCATTCGCCCGGCACTCGATGCCGGCCGGGTCATCCTTTCGGATCGCTATGCCATGTCCACCGAGGCGTACCAGATGGCCGGCCGGGGACTCGATCCGGCTCTGGTGCGGGCCGGAAACCAGGCGGCGACCGGCGGGGTACAGCCGGATCTCACTCTGATTCTGGACCTCTCGCCGGAGCTGGGGCAGGCCCGGCAGATCGCCGCCGGCAAGCGGCAGGACCGGCTGGACCGGGAGAGCGCCGAGTTCCACCGCCGGGTCGTGGATTTCTACCTAGCGGTTCGGGGTGACGGGGTGCGACATTTAGATGGACGCTTGCCGCCGGACCAGCTTTTGCAGGCGGCATGGACCCAAGTTCAGATGGCCGCCCCGGCAACTTTCCCGGCATCGGTTGGGTAAGCTTATACAGAACTGTCATCTACCTGTCGGAGCCGAGCTCGTCTCCCACCTCGGCTCAGCCGGACGCCGGTACCTGCGTCACGGACTGCGACTGAATTATTCAGCTATTCTGCGGGAGCGGAGGAAAATATGAAGCAGCGCTGGAGCGTGATCGGGCTGGTGGCGGTGATCTCTTTCTTGAGCGGCGGTTGGCTGCTGCAACGCGGTGTTGCCAGCGACGGCAACGTCTACCAGCAGGCGCGCCTCTTCGACGACGTCCTCGGTCACGTCAGTACCTATTACGTGGATTCGATCGGGGAGACCGATCTCTATCAGAAGGCCACCCGCGGTATGCTGGAGCAGCTCAAGGATCCCTATTCGGTTCTCCTGACCGGGGATGACTATAAGGCACTGACCGAGCAGACCTCCGGCAATTACGCCGGCCTGGGCATTCAGATCGACGTGAGGGATGGATGGATCACGGTGGTCGCGCCGCTGCCGGAAACCCCGGCCGAGCGCGCGGGCATCGAGACGGGTGACCAGATCATCGAGGTCGACAGCAAGTCCACGGAAGGCTGGAAGAACGACGAAGCGGTGAAGGCGCTCCGGGGTGAGGCCGGCTCCAAAGTCGCCATCACGATCCGGCGGGCTGGAATCACGGATCCCATCAAATACCATCTGACCCGGGCCCAGATCCACATGCGGTCGGTGCCGCCGGGAACGACGTTCGAGGGTGGAGTGGGGTACATCTCGCTGAATCCGGTGAGCGAGACTTCGGCCGAGGAGCTGCGCCAGGAGATTTCCCAGCTGAAATCAAAGGGCATGAAGTCGCTGATCATGGACTTGAGGGGGAATCCCGGCGGGCTGCTGGATCAGGGCGTAAAGGTCGCCGATCTGTTTCTGGACACCCGCCAGGAGATCGTCTCCACCCGGGGCCGGGCTCGGGGATCGACCAAGGAGTTCTACGACGAGGCAAAGCAGACCTGGCCCAATCTTCCGATTGTGGTTCTGGTCAACGACGGCACGGCCAGCGCGGCCGAGATCATCGCGGGAGCGCTGCAGGACCACGACCGAGCAGTCGTCGTCGGCGCGCCCACCTTCGGCAAGGGGCTGGTGCAGACGCTGTTCCCGCTGGGCGAAGGCGTGGCGCTGAAGCTGACCACGGCCCGGTGGTACACTCCGAGCGGCCGCACGATCCAGCGCATCGCCAAGGACGAAGAAGATCAGGCGACTCAGGCCGCCATGGCTGTCGTCTCGGACACTGTCCTCGGCGCACCCGACAAGGAATCGACCGACTCCGCGTTGAAGGAGCGTCCGATCTTCCATACCGATGCCGGCCGCGTGGTTCGGGGCGGTGGGGGGATCGTGCCTGACCTCGTGATCCGTCCCGATACGCTGACCACGCCGGAGCGGGACTTCGCCAAGGCGCTGGGGAGCGCTTTGCCCCAGTACCGCGACGCGCTCACCTCGATCGCGCTCGAGGCCAAGAAGAGCCACGGGATCAAATCGGAGTCCTTCAAAGTCACTCCCCAGATGCGCCAGCAGGTGTACGAGCGGCTGCGGGCCCACGACATTCAGGTCACCCCGGCGGTCTTCAACGGAGCCGGTCCCCTGATCGACGAGCAGCTGGGCTACGAGGTAGCGCGCTATGTCTTCGGCCGGCCTGCGGAATTCCGGCGCCGCGCCGCGAACGATCAGCAAATGCAGACTGCCCTTGGGTTGCTGCATAAGGCGCAGACACCCAAAGAGCTACTGAGCCTGGCCCGGACCAACGGGTCGGCGGCCACGGCCCAGAACTAGAATATCGAGAAACCGTCGCGATCCCGAGCCCGGTCGGCCGCACATGGCCGGCCGGGTTCGCTTCGTTTGAAGTCATTGCGAGGGAACGAAGTGACCTAAGCAGGACTAGCCAGACGTTAAAGGAGCATTGTGTCGCAGCCAAGAGTGACGATCGTTGGAGCGGGGCGGATGGGACAGGGCCTGGGATTGGCGCTGAAGCGACGCGGCTACAAGGTGGTGCTGCTGAACCGGACAGCGCGGGAGGTGACACCGCCCCTGGTCCTGCATCAAGGGAGCTGGTCGGAAGCCACGTCGGAGGCGGAGCTGATTCTGATCGCGACTCCCGACGATGCGATTGCTAATGTAGCAGCCGAGCTGGCGGCTAAACGAGCCGTCGGACGGGACCAGGTCGTCCTCCACCTTTCCGGATTGCTCGACCGAACCGCCCTCCAGGCTCTGGAACCGACCGGTGCGGGATGCGGATCGTTTCACCCGCTTCAATCGGTAGCCGAGCCCGCGACCGCGGCCGAACGCCTGAAGGGCGCCTATGCCGGGGTAGAAGGGGATGAGCGGGCGCTGGTGGCCGCGGAGCGGCTGGCCAATACCCTCCGTATGGTACCGGTGAGAATACCGGCCTCCGCCAAGCCGGCCTACCACGCGGCAGCGGCATTCGTGGCCAACTACACCGTCGGCCTGGTGGGAGTGGCCGAGCGGATCGCGCGCTCGGCAGGAGTGGCGGACGAGATCGCCAGCCGGCTGTACCTTCCCCTGCTCGGGGGTGCCGTGGCGAATCTGACCGCGCTCGGACCGGCGGCCTCACTGACCGGCGCGGTGCGCAGAGGAGATGTACAAACCATTCGAGCCCACCTCGAGGCGCTCTCACCCGAGGATCGGCAGCTGTATCGAACGCTGGGACGGGCCGCGGTGGCCCTCGCGCGCGAAGCCGGCCTCAGCGAAGCGGAGGCTTCGCGGGTCGAGTCCGCTCTGGGAGAAGAGGTATAGAGGGGGCAGGAAGACTACTGATCGACCACCCGAACGCCGTTGGGAACCTTGAAGACAAAGGTGCGCTCGGACACCGGCTGATTGGCACGGATGTGACTCAGGTTCAGGGTTCGGGTTGCACCCGACTGTTCGTGAATCTCGAGACGGCGGGGCAGGGCGTTCTCGCGATCGAGCCAGATGATTGCCTTCTCGAACGGCAGGTCGGGAACCGCGGGCACCAGCTCGATGACATCGGTCGTGCGGCCCTCGATCCGCTCGCTACGCAGGTATGATGCCTTGTAGCGTTCCGACGGGCGGTCGAGAAACCACGCCAGCAGGTTGTAGCCATAAGCCGGACCGCCGCTCGGCACCGGCATTCGAATTACCTGTCCGGGCACCGTACTCGGGGTGTAGACCCACACGTGCTGCCCGTCGATGACGATGGCTTCGCCCGAAGGCTGGCTGAAGCGCATGGAAAGCTTGACCGGCCCCGCCTGGACCAACACCCCCCTGCTTTCGGCGCTATCGATCATAGGGTTGTCGATCACCTGAACGAAGTCGGCCTGCAGGCTCCCCAGAGATCGGTAGACCTGGGCCGATCGTCCGATGATTGCATTGGCGTCTTGGGCCGGAAGGGGAGGAGCTACCAGCAGCATCAGCAGCCACAGCGCACGAGCACTCATGCGCGAATGCCCACCGGTTCCGCCACCCGGCGCCCGATCGCCTCGGCGATGAGCCGGGTTTCCTTCATCATTCGATCGAACTGTTCCGGATAAAGACTCTGGGCCCCGTCGGAAAGGGCCCGGTCGGGATTGGGGTGCACCTCGACCAGGAGTCCGTCGGCGCCCGCGGCGACCGCGGCCCGGGCCATCGGGATGACCATGTCACGATGCCCGGTGCCGTGACTCGGGTCGGCGATGATGGGCAGGTGGGAGAGTCCATGCACCACCGGGATGGCGCTCAGATCGAGCAGGTTGCGGGTGGCCGGATCGAACCCGCGAACGCCGCGCTCGCAGAGAATTACGTTGGGATTGCCCTCGGCCAGGATGTACTCGGCGGACAGGAGTAGTTCCTGAATGGTTGCGGAGAGGCCGCGCTTGAGGAGGATAGGCTTCCCGGCCCGGCCCGCGTGCTTCAGCAAGGAATAATTCTGCATGTTGCGGGCACCGATCTGTACTACATCGGCCACCTCGAGCACCAGTTCCAGACCTTCGGCGTCCATCGCCTCGGTGACGATCAGAAGCCCGGTCTCTTCCCGTGCCCGGGCCAGGAGCTTCAGCCCCGCGCGGCCCATCCCCTGGAAGGAATACGGTGAGCTGCGCGGCTTGAAGGCTCCGGCCCGAAGCACGGTGGCACCCGCTTCCCGCACCGCCCGGGCGGCCTCGAGGATCTGCCGCTCGCTTTCGACCGAGCAGGGGCCTGCCATGATCAACACATCTTCGCCCCCGACAGTGAGGCCACCGGCCAGGCGAATGACTGTGGAGTCCGACTTCCATTCCCGGGAGACCTGCTTGTAAGGCTTGGTGACGTGAATGACTTCCTGAACCCCGGGGAGCGCCTCGAGGCGGGAGCCGTCTACCCGGCCATCATTCCCCACCAGGCCAACCGTGGTGCGCTGTTTCCCCGGCATGGGACGCGCCTGGTAGCCCATCTCTTCGATGGTGGCCACGACGCGGCGAACGTCATCATCGGGTGCGCCATGGCGCATAACTATTAGCATGACTGGGATCTACGTCCTGGCAGGTGGTCTAGGGTCTCAAGTCTAGGGTCTAAGGTCTAGGGTCTAAATATGCACGCAATATGCCACGTTGGTGCGTGACCGACCGAACTCTTCAGATTAGCCCTAGACCCTAGACTCTCGACCCTAGACCTTAGACTCTTCTTTCTCTCCCAGTCTCACCCCCACGATCGTCGACACGCCCGGCTCCTGCATCGTAACGCCATAGACGGCATCGGCGGCCTGCATGGTCCGGGGATTGTGGGTGATGACGAGGAACTGGGTGTCGATCTTGAACTCCTCCAGCAGGCGGGTAAAGCGTCCCACGTTCGCGTCGTCCAGGGGCGCATCGACCTCGTCCATCAGGCAGAAGGGGCTTGGCTTGGTGAGATAGATACTGAACAGGAGAGAGACCGCCACCAGCGTCCGCTCGCCCGAAGAGAGCAGGTGAATGCGCTGGGTCCGCTTCCCCCGGGGCGCCGCATGAATGTCGATCTCGCTTTCGAGGGGGTCGTCGGGACTGGCCAGCCGAAGCTCGCACTCGCCGCCCCCGAACAGGGTGTGGAAGACCTTGGAAAAGTTCGCCTGGATGGCGAGGAAGGTTTCGACGAACATGGTCCGGGCGGTTCCATCGATTTCCCGAATGGCCTGGATCAAGGAGTGCCGGGCACTCACCAGATCATCCCGCTGCGAGGTGAGGAAATCGAGGCGCTTGCTCTCCTCCGCGTGCTCTTCGACCGCGAGCGGGTTCACCGGGCCGATGGCCTCGAGTGCGGCGACGATCCGGGCGGCCTCGGACTCCAGCGTCTCCAGATCGAGATCCAGCAGTACCGCCGATTCCAGCAATTGATCGAAGGGGCGATGCCATTCGGCTTCCACCCGTTCAACGATGCTGCGGCGGGTTCCGGTCACTTCGGTTAAACGCACTTTAAGGGAATGGCTCTCCTCGCCGGCGGCATCGAGCTCGGCCCGACATCCCGCGACCTCCTGCTCGGCGGTGGCGAGCGCGGACTCGGCCCGGGCCAACCCGGCCTCTGCCTCGCCACTTGCGGTCTCCAGCTCCTGGAGCGCGGCTTGACGCTCCGCGCGCGACTCGAGCCACTCAGCCTGTTGCTTCGAAAGAGCGCCGCTTTCGCTCTCCAGGTTAGCCAACTCCACTGCCAGCGCCCGGGCCGCTGTCTCTCCCTCGGCGCGTACCTGTCCGGCCCGGTCTAGCCGCTCGGTTGCCGCTCGCAGGCTGCCGGCCAGGTGGGCTTCCTGGACCTGCCAGTGAGCCCGTTGTTCGCGGGCCGCTTCCTGTTCCGCTTCGAATTCTGCCAGCAAGCTCCTCGAGACGCCGAGCTCGGTATCCAGGCGAGCGCGGGTAAGCTCTCTCGAAGTGAGAGCCTCATCGATCTCAGCGAGTCGTTGAGCCGATCGGTTTACCCGCTCGGTCAGCCGCTGGAGCTGAGCCTCGGCTTCGTTCGCTTCCCGGGCGAAATTCCCCGCCAGTCGTACTCCATCTTCCCGGGCGGCCGATGCCTGTCGCTCCGCGTCGCGAGCCTGCTCCGCAGCCAGGCTCAGCTCCCCGAGTCGTCGCTCGCGCTCTACCAACTGGCCGGCCGTTTCCCGTAATGCTGCGTCGGCGGCGGCCAGGGAGGCATCGGCTTGGGCTACCTCCTGGACCAAGATGGCCAACTCGGCTCGGCGCTGGAGCGGGCCGGTGGGTGCGCCCGCCCCCGACAGGAAAATGGCGCCACTGGCCCGGCGAAGAATGCATCCGGCATCGTCGAGCACCTCGGACCCAGCCAAGGCGGCACGCACCCAGGCGACCGCAGGCTCGTCTACCTGGAGCCGGCCGTCGAACGGCCGCTCGGTCCCAGCGATCAGCGGCCCCGGTGCCAACGGAAGCAGCACCAGTGCTCCCGGTTGCTGCTCCGAGTGCCAGACCTGCACTGCCTGCACGGTGTCGTTGTCACGGACCAGCACCGCGTGCATCCAGTCTCCCAGGAGGCGCTCGGCCAGCTCCGCGTCCTCCCGTTTGGTGCTCACGAAATCGCTCAGCGGGCCTAGGACGCCATCGCTGAAGTGATCCCGGGCTGCCATGAGCGCCGTGGCCCCCGGCGCAAGGCCGACGCGGTCACGCTCCAGCTCCTCCAGCGCCTGACGGCGAGCAGTCATCTGGGCCAGCGCCTCTTCCGCCTGGCGCCGGTCGGCGCGGTTCATTGCCTCGCGCTCCCGGGACTCGGCAACCTGGTGGCGGGCGTGCTCGGCTGCGGCGGCTGCGCGTTTGGCCTCCTGGCTGAGGAAGGCGGCGCGTTCGATGGCACTGTCCCGGCGCCGTTCCGTGGTCGCCAGCTCCGATCGCAGACTGGCGAGCTGGGTACTCGCTTGGGTGGTGCGCTCCCGTAAGGAGGCCAGCTCCCCCTCGAGCGCGGTGCGCTCGCCTTCGAGCGACTTGAGGGTTTGCGCCTGCTCCTGCAGCTCCTGCTCCAGCCGCCTGACGGTCACGCGCTGTTCACCCAGCCGGCTGCGCACCGCCTCCTCCGCCTCGGCCCGGCCGCTCAGCTCGGCCCGGATCCGCTCGTGCTCCGCCGCCGCAGCATTACGATCCTCCCCCGCGGCGGCCTGCTCGTCGGCCGCCTGCGATGCGCGCTGCTCCATCTGAGAGCGTTCCTCTGTCGCCCGAAGCCGGCGGGCCGACGCGTTGGCCAGTCGCTCCGCGGCTAGAGCCAGGTCTCCGTCCAGCTTGCCGATCTCGAGCTGGAGCGTTGCCAGACGTCGGGTGATCTCCGTGCGCTGGGCCTCGGCGGACGCGCGGGCGCGGGCCAGCTGTTCCCGGCGGGTCTCTCCCTCGGTAAGGCGCAGGCGTGCCACCGGCAATAACTGGGACAGCTCGGCGTAGCGGGCCTCCATTCCCGCCACCTCTTCAGCCAGGCGGTCGAGCAGACGGCCAGCAAGAGTGAGCTGCACCGAGAACTTCTCGTCGGACAACCGGGCGTGCCGTTCCGCCTTTCCCCGTTGCCGTGCCAGGCTTCGAATCTGGGATTGAACTTCGGAGATCAGGTCCTCCACCCGCTGAAGGTCGACCGCGGTCTCCTCCAGGCGCCGCTCGGTGCTGTGCTTCCGATCTCGATACAGCCCGATGCCGGCGGCCTCCTCGAACAAGGAGCGGCGCTCCTCCGCGCGGTCGGACAGAAGGAGATCGATCATCTTGGCCTCGATGACCACACCGGCGTCGCTTCCCAGTCCAGTGCCCCGCAGGAGATCCTGAATATCTCGGAGCCGGACGGGTGAGCCGTTGAGCAGGTAATCGCTCTGGCCGGAGCGGGAGAGCCGCCGGGTCACCACGACCTCGCGGTAGGCGATGGGCAAGTCGCCGTCACTGTTATCGAGGAAGAGGGAGACCTCGGTCACGTTTACCGGCCGCCGGGCCGCGGAACCCTGGAAGATGACATCTTCCATCTTCCCGCCCCGCAGCAACCGGGCGGACTGCTCGCCCAGAACCCAGCGGACGGAATCCGAGACATTCGATTTGCCGCACCCGTTGGGACCGACGATGGCGGTAACGCCTTCCTCGAAGGTCAGGGCGACAGTGTCGGCGAACGATTTGAATCCGGTGAGTTCCAGCTTGGTGAGCTTCATGCGGCCGTTCCCGAGGCGAGGGTGAGCCCTACTGCGTCGACTGCTCCTGGGCGGTCACGATAAAGGAAGGCATTCCCAGCTTGCGACCGGTCTCCTCCGCCTGCTCTCTCGTGGCGTAGGGGCCGAGCACGACACGAAAGAGCTCCTGCGAGCGCTTGGGCGTCAGCACCGACGCGGGCAGGCCGGCGGCTCTCAGCTTGTCCGACAGCTCGTTGGCCCAGGTGGGATTCTGGGAGCTGCTCACCTGCAGATAGACGGTGGGCCGGGCCGGGCCCGTATCCGACGCGGCGAGTGCGGCCGAATCGGCTTCGATGGGTACCTCATTGTCCTGCACCGGATTCCACGCGAGCGGCAGCCAGAAATCGGCCGCGCCGCCCGCCACCCGCCCCATTTCGGAGAAGCCGGTCGCGGAGAGATCGAGGCCAACCAGATCGTTCCCCCGGCGCACCAGGAGCGTGTGGGGCGGAGCGACGGCCGGCAGGTCGTCGGTCCAGTGCGCCGCCGCCGAGCCCAGATATTTGCCGCTGCCGATGTCGATCACCCACACGGAGTCGCCCTGCTGCGGCTGAACCAGGAGCCAGTTGCCGTACATGTCGCCGCGCAGGGCCCGCGCCGGACCGGGGAGCTCGATCTCCCGCAAGCGAGTCCACTCGAACCGGTCGAGCACCAGCAGCGGAGACGCGGCACGCGCGACGTAGAGGCGATGCCCCGAGGGAGAGAACAGCACCGCCCGGGCATCGCCTTCGACTTGAATGGAGCGAGGCTTCGATTTGTTCTGGGGCGTATACAGGACAACGGCCGTATCAGCCGCCACCGCGACCAGATCGCCGAGGAAGGTGGAAGTCATCTGCCCCTCGGGCAGCGGCGTGGAGGTCGGTGCCTGATCGGAACCGAGGAACTCGAGTGCCGGGGGCTTTCCACCGAGCTGCGCCAGCAAGGCCCCGTCGATGGTCCCATGCAGCTCCGCCGGTTTGCCCTGGAGCTTGGAGCGGAAGCGCACCGGTGTGCGGCGCACGAGCTGAGTGACCGTGCTGCCGGTGTCTACCGCGTAGAGTGCCCCGTCGGGACCCAGAGTGGCGTAGCGAACGTTCTCGAGAAAGGTACGAACCCGGCGGGTTTCAAGATCGAGGGCGACGACGTTGTTCTTCTTATCGAGAACGAAGACCAGACCCTGCTCGGGGTCGGCTCCGATCGGGCGTTCCACCGGCGGGAGTGGATCCGCCGGTTTCCAGGCCGCGGAGTCGAGTGACGGCACCCGGTACAACCGGGCGACGCCTCCGTTCCGGGGAATCCGGAGTGCGGTGACGCTGGGAACGCTGCGCGAACTGGAGGAGAGACTGCCGGACGCGATCTCGGGCCCGCGGCCACACGCCGCCACCAGGAGCGCCACGACGGCCCCGGAGGACATGGTCTTGAGGATCACGGCCTAGAAGATAGCGGGGCAGGGGGGAGGGCGGCAAAGGCGGCGGGGGCGGCGAAGGCGGCAAAGGCGGCGAAGGCGGCAAAGGCGGCGAGGGCGGCAAAGGCGGCGAAGGCGGCAAAGGCGGCGAGGAAAATGGTACTTGGATCGATGGATTGGGTAGAGTGTACCACCCAATTCCCGCATCTTTCGCCATGCTTTCTCACGAGCGGTTTGAAGCCTGGAAACTCTGCCACGAGCTGGCTCTCGCGGTGTACCGATGCAGTGAGAGGTGGCCAGCACAAGAACGCTATGGCCTGACTTCTCAGATTAGGCGGTCGGCTGCTTCGGCACCAACCAACATCGCGGAGGGAGCCGGCAAGCGGGGGCCAAGGGAATTCCGCCGGTACCTCGACATCGCACTCGGCTCCCTTTCCGAGACTTCCTACTTGTTGACCCTAGTCAGAGATCTCGGAATCCTCACTCAAGCGGAGTGGGAGACCTTGGAAGGTCTGCGGGGACGTGCCGGAGGTCTTACCTGGCGACTGGCCAGATCCTTAGAGCCGAGAGGGCCGTAACCCCGCCGCTCGCCTTTGCCGCCTTTGCCGCCCTCGCCGCCTTTGCCGCCTTTGCCGCCTTCGCCGCCCCCGCCGCCCTCGCCGCCCTCCCCCCTGCCCCACTATCTTCTAGGCCGTGATCCTCAAGACCATGTCCTCCGGGGCCGTCGTGGCGCTCCTGGTGGCGGCGTGTGGCCGCGGGCCCGAGATCGCGTCCGGCAGTCTCTCCTCCAGTT
>JBJMPK010000239.1:0-23493 GCA_045803245.1 Gemmatimonadales bacterium | reverse complement strand
GCGAGCACTCGCCCGTTGCGGTCGAGGATGGAACCCCGGGGTGACGTAAGCGATATCGGGCGAAGCCGGTTGGTCTCGGCTTTGAGCTGGAACTTCTCGTGCTGGAGGACCTGAGTCCGGAAAAAGGCGCCTGCAAGGACCAGGAACGCCCCCAGGAACACCAGCCGCGCGATCTCGGCCCGCTCCCGGATGCGATAGGAGTCGTAATTCACGCGTCCAGCCTGACGGAAAACACGGCCCGGAAGGTCAGCAGCACGGCCAGAGCGAATGCCGCCGTAGTGATGGCCTGGACGGGGCTGTAGAACGTGAGCTCGGCAAGGAGCTGACGATGGTCGGTTCCACTCGCTACCAGCACCACGAAGTCCCGCAGCCACAGGCCCACGGCGACAAACGCGGCGTTGACCAGGATGTTGTCCGCAAAGAAGACCGCTCGGCCCCATGCCGCCAGGTAACCGACCAGCGTGTGGGCCAATGCCGCGGCGCCGAACCGGGCCGGCGTGAGGGTGTCTGCGATCAGGCCCACGAGGAAGCCGGCAAGGGCACCAACCCCCGCGCCGCTTCGCATCGCGAAGAGCATCAGTCCAATCAGCAGGAAGTCAGGACTGACCCGGGCATTCCAGAGCCGTGGCCGGACATAGAACTGGAGAAAGAGGAGCAGGAGCAGCACCACGGCCAGCTGCACCCGTGTTACCCGTCGCGGGCTCATCGCACCGAGTCCCTTCCCGGCGCGGGCGCGGCTCCATCGGGAGTGCCACCCAGAATGGGCGAGGTGGAGGCCGGCGGGCGCGTCGGGGCCGGAGGGCGCGTTGGAGTGCCGCCCAGGATGGGAGAGGTTCGTCCCAGAGAGTCCCGCCGTGCGGCTCGGGCCGCCTTGACCGCCTGGGCCAGAGAATCGGCCCGTTCGACGCGCGCAATGGAATCGAGCCGGATTGCCTCCAGCAGGGAATCGCTGGGAAACGCGCTCGCCAGGTCGCCGCCGCGGGAGCCTACCAGAACCAAGACGTGTGCCGCCGACCCGGGGTTGGCCGCGGGACGGAGGCGATACACCCGCTCCCACCCGGCTTCCTCACGCACAGTACCGATCACCGTGCCCACCGGAATCCCCTTGGGGAACACACCGCCCAATCCCGATGACAGCACCAGTGTCCCCAGCGGAACCGAGTCGCGATACGGCACACCCCGAAACTCGAGAGATCCCTCGCTGTTGTGCCCCTCGATCGAAGGAGCTACCACACCGAACGCGTTTCCGCCTACGGTAAAAGCGCTGACCCGGAACTCGGGATGGGCCCAGGACATGGCGATGCTGCTCCGGCTCGAGACGCTGAGTACCATGCCGATCAAGCCTTCGGGCGCAACCACCGGATTGAACGGCGCAACTCCGTGGCGAGAACCGACGCTGAGGAGCAGAGTCCGGCCGTCCGTCGCTTGGGGCTGGTGCAACACCTCCGCCGCGACGTATCCGCTGCCAAGCCGATGGCTCAGGCGGAGCAGCTGGCGCAGGCGCTCGTTCTCGGCTCTGAGCGACGGAAGAAACTGGGCCAGGTAGGCAGTCGAGTCCCGCTCGGCGGTGACCGCGCGAAAGCGCACCCTGCTGGTGCGCCCCTCCTCCGCTCGGACCTGCAGCCAGACCAGCGGCGCGAGCACCGTCTGCCGCAAGGTGGCCGCTAGTCCCATACTCCAACCGGCAGGAGAAAAGAGTGCTACCATCGACATGCCGAGGCATAGAACGAACAAAACCGAATCGCGGCGGGAGTAACGGCGGTCGGACGCGAAGGTCATGCTCAGGAGGAAAGAACGCTGCGGTATTTCTCGAAATCGTCCAGGATCCGGCCGGTTCCGCGGACGACGCAGGTCAGAGGGTCTTCGTCGACATGAATGGGAAGTCCGGTCTCCTGGGCGAGCAACAGGTCGAGGCCGCGGATCAACGCGCCCCCGCCCGTCATGACGATGCCCCGATCCACGATGTCGCTGGCGAGCTCCGGCGGGGTTATCTCGAGCGCGCGCCGTACCGCGTCGACGATCTGCTGGATCGGCTCCTGGACCGCCTCCCGAATCTCGGTCGAATGGACCCGCACCGTCTTGGGGATGCCTGAGACCAGGTCCCGGCCCTTCACCTCCATCTCGCGCTCGTCTCCGGTCGGCGCGGCCGAGCCGATCTTGATCTTGATTGCTTCCGCGGTCGGCTCGCCCACGAGGAGGTTGTAGTTCTTCCGCATGAACTGGACGATGGCCTGATCGAGCTCATCGCCGCCGGTGCGGATGGAGGTGTCCGACACGATGCCCGAGAGTGCGATGACGGCGATTTCGGTCGTGCCGCCGCCAATATCGATGACCATATTGCCGGTTGGAGTCTCCACCGGTAGCCCCACACCGATGGCGGCAGCCATGGGTTCGGCCACCATGAGCACCTGCTTGGCCCCCGCCGTCTCGGCCGAGTCCCGCACCGCGCGGCGCTCGACCTCGGTGATGCCCGAGGGCACGCAGATGATAACCTTGGGCTTGACCCTGAAAACGTGCTTGTCGATGATCGTCTTCAGGAAGTAGCGCAGCATCTTTTCGGTGACGTCGAAATCGGCGATGACGCCGTCTTTCAAGGGGCGAACCGCCAGAATCCCATCCGGAGTCCGCCCCAGCATCCGCTTGGCCTCGAGGCCGATGCCCTTGATCTTCCCGGTGGCCTTCTCGATGGCGACGACCGACGGCTCGTTGAGAACGATCCCCTCACCCTTGACGTACACCAGGGTGTTGGCGGTCCCCAGGTCCACCGCGATTTCATTCGCGGGAAGCCAGGACAGCCAATTCATGTGGGGAACTTTCATCGGGGAGCCACTAGACACATGGGTGGTGAAGGTAAATGCACGTTTATGCCCCGCCAATCCCACTGCTTCCGAACCCACCTGTGCCTCGCTCGGTCGCCGGCAGTGCGTCGACTGGGCGGAATGTCACCCGTTCAACCCGGGCCACGATCATCTGCGCGATCCGCATGCCCCGCGTCACCCGGAACGGCTCGGTGCCAAGATTCACCAGCGCGACCATCAGCTCGCCCCGGTAGTCGCTATCGATCGTGGCGGGGGTGTTGGGCAACGTAATGCCATGGCGGAGCGCCAGGCCCGACCGGGGCCTCAGCTGGCACTCGTAACCATCGGGCACTGCTATGCTGAACCCGGTCCGAAACAACCGTCGCTCCCGCGGAGCCAAGTCCCCGTCCTCGGCGCTGGCCAGATCGTAGCCGGCCGATCCCGGTGTGGCGGGGCTTGGGACCGGAAGCCCTTCCGCGTGGGGCAGGCGGGCGATCAGAACCTCGACCATGGATCCGGCACCTGCCCGCTCAGACAACGGTATTGACGTCGGTCAGAGGGAGGCGGAAGGCCTCCGCGACTCCGGGGTAGACCACTTTCCCTTCGACCACGTTCAAGCCGAGCCGCAACGCCGGATCCGACTTGCACGCCGCACGCCAGCCCTGTTTGGCAAGCTTAAGTCCGTATGGCAGCGTAGCATTGGTGAGAGCGAGGGTGGACGTTCGGGGCACTCCGCCCGGCATATTTGCCACTGCGTAGTGCAGAATGCCGTCTACGAAGTACGTCGGGTTTTCGTGGGTGGTTGGCTTGATCGTCTCGACACACCCGCCCTGGTCCACCGCTACATCCACGATCACCGATCCCGGTTTCATGAGCTTGAGGTCCGCCCGCTTCACCAGGTGGGGGGCCTTGGCCCCCGGGAGCAGCACCGCACCGACCACCAGATCGGCCCGGCGGATGGCGTCGAGGATATTGTGGCGATTGGAGTAAACCGTATCGACGTTGGCCGGCAGCACGTCGTTCAGGTAGCGAAGCCGGTCGAGGGAGATGTCGAGGATGGTGACGTGCGCACCCAGACCGGCGGCCATCTTGGCGGCGTTGATGCCGACCACCCCTCCACCGATGATGACGACCTCACCGGGGGCGACCCCCGGAACCCCACCCAGGAGGATCCCGCTTCCGCCGAACACCTTTTCCAGGTACTTGGCGCCTTCCTGCACCGCCATGCGGCCGGCGACCTCGGACATTGGCGTCAGCAGTGGCAGCTCGCCGCTCGCGAGCTGAACCGTCTCGTACGCCACCGCGATCGCCCCCGAATCGATCACCGCCCGGGTAAGGTCCTCAGCGGCGGCAAAATGAAAGTAGGTGTAGATCACCTGCGCTCGCCGCATACGGGGCCACTCTACCGCGATCGGCTCCTTTACCTTCATGATCATCTCGGCCCGCTGCCACACTTCGTCGGCGGTTGGCAGGGTCGAAGCACCGGCGGCCTTGTACGCATCGTCGGAGAAGCCGCTGCCACTGCCGGCACCTTGCTCTACGAACACCGTGTGTCCCGCCGCGACGAACGCCTCCGCGCCGGCGGGTGCCAGGGCGATTCGGTTCTCGTTGGTCTTGATCTCTTTGGGGACGCCGATCTTCATAACTCCTCTTGAGTGACGGCTTCGTTGATGATCGTGAGCGGTGAGCAGGAAGGGGTGAGCGGGCGTGCTCCCCCCGCTTACCGCTCCCCGCTTACCGCTTACTGTTTTCGGGTCCCAAACGTACCACTGTCTGCCGCTCGGGCGCGAAGAATTCCGCCGCGACGGCCGCGACTTCCTCCGGCGTCACCCGGTCGATCTCCGCCAGCATCTCGTCCAGCGGCCGGTAGTCGTCGTCGTGAAGGATGAACCCGGCCAGGCGTCCCATCCGGGCAGCGGGACTCTCGAGCGACAGCATAATCTGTCCCTTGAGCTGCTGCTTGCCGTTGGTCAGTTCGGTGAGAGGGAGACCCTCCCGGGCGAGCTGGGCATACTCCTTCTTGATGGCATCGACCGCCTGATCGGCGGTAGAAGCCTGGGTACCCACGTACACCCCCAGCTGGCCGGATCCCTGGAAGAACTGCTTATACGCGTAGACCCCATAGGCCAGTCCCAGCTCCTCACGCACCCGCTGGAACAGCCGGCTGGACATGCCGCCTCCGAAGACGTTGGTGAGAATGGCGAGTGGAAAGCGCCGGGGATCCCGTAGCGGGAAGGTGTCGGTGCCAAAAACAATATGGGTCTGTGCCGTATCGCGATCCTCGTTGATGCTGGCGCCTTGCACCGCGGCCTCCGGAGCCACCGAGCCCCGGGCCACCTCCCGCGCACTCCCCTCGAACCACCCTTCCCGCTCTAGCACGGTCAGCAGCTGTTCGTGGCTGACGTGGCCCGCGGCCGCGATCACGCAGTTCCCGCGATAGTAGCCGGCGCGATGCAACCCGCGGAGGTCAGCGGCCGACAGCGATCCGAGCGACTCGGGAGTTCCCAGGATCGAATAGCCGTACGGATGGTTGGGCCATAGCACCCGGGCATGGAGCTCGAAGACCAGGTCGTCGGGTGTATCGGCGACCGCATTGATCTCTTCGAGAACGACGTTGCGTTCGGACTCGAGGTCGCTCTCTCGCAGCAGGGGACGCCGCACCAGGTCGGTGAGGATTTCCACTGCCAGCGGGAGATCGGCATCGAGTACATGGGCCTGGTAGCTGGTATAGTCGCGGCCGGTGAACGCATCCAGACCTCCACCTCGGATCTCGAGCTCCAGGGCGAGCTCGCGAGCGGTCCGGCGTTCGGTACCCTTGAACACCATGTGCTCGAGCAAGTGGGAGATGCCGAGCTGAGCCGGCCGCTCGTGCGCGCTGGCGGTGCGGACGTAAATGCCAACGGCTGCCGAGCGTACGCCCGGCAGCCGTTCAGTGAGGACAATCAGCCCGTTTGGCGCCGTGGTCCTCAGCAACCCCTCGTCGAGTCGAACCGTTTCCACGAAAGAGCTAGTCCCTGGGCAGCAGCGCCTTCCGGGATAGCTTCATGCGGCCACGGTCGTCCACCTCGAGCAGCTTGACCTGAACGATGTCTCCCTTCTTGACCACGTCTTCGGTCTTCTCGGTGCGGCCGTGCTGCAGCTCGCTGATGTGGAGCAGCCCCTCGACCCCCGGCAGAATCTCCACGAATGCCCCGCACGCCGTGGTGCTCTTGACCGGGCCTTCGTAGGTCCGGCCGACCTCGGGCTCGGTGGTGATGGCCGCGACCATGGCACGGGCCTTCTCGCCGGCCTCGCCGCCCACGGCGGAGATCGTGACCACTCCCGTGTCCTCGATGCTGATTTTGGCCCCGGTGGCGTCCTGAATCCCCCGGATGGTCTTGCCTTTGGGACCGATGACATCGCCGATCTTATCGGGCTTGATCTGCATGGTGAAGATGCGGGGCGCGTACTTGGACAGCTCGGTGCGGGGCTCGGGCAGCGCCTTGGTCATTTCCTTCAGGATGTGCAACCGGCCTTTGCGAGCCCGTTCCAGCGCCTGCTCCATGATCTTGAGCTCGAGGCCCATGATCTTGATATCCATCTGAATCGAGGTGATACCCTTTTCGGTGCCGGCCACCTTGAAGTCCATATCGCCCAGATGATCCTCGGACCCCAGGATATCGGTGAGCACGGCGACCTTGTCACCTTCCTTGATGAGGCCCATGGCCACACCGGCACAAGACGCCTTCATCGGTACGCCCGCCTCCATCAGCGCCAGTGAGCCCCCGCACACAGTGGCCATCGACGAGGATCCGTTCGATTCCAGGATCTCGGAAACGACGCGCAGGGTATAGGGGAAATCCTCATAGTGCGGCAACAGCGGTTGCAAGGCTCGTTCGGCCAGGGCGCCATGGCCGATCTCGCGGCGACTGGTGCCGCGCATCATCTTCACCTCGCCGGTAGAGAACGGCGGGAAGTTATAGTGCAACATGAACGACTTGGTCGTCTCGCCGGCCACGTCGATACTGTCGATCCGCTGCTCGTCGTCGGTGGTGCCGAGGGTGACCGAGACCAGCGCTTGGGTCTGGCCGCGGGTGAAGAGCGCGGAGCCGTGGGTCCGGGGGAGCACTCCGGTTTCAATGGTGATCGGCCGGATGGTCTCGAGGTCGCGGCCGTCCACCCGTTCCGCCTTGTCGAGGACCTGCTTCCGCATGACGCGGTATTCGATCTCCTCCAGCTCCTCGGAGATGTCCCGGCCCCGGTCGGCATGCTCCAGGAGCAGCCGGTTGAGGATCTCCTCCTTGACCGCCTTGACGTTGCTGGATCGGCTCGCCTTGTCCTTGGCGTTGATGGCCTGTCCCAGCTGGGTCTCGGCGAGCGCCCGTATCTTGGCAAGCAGCACGGGGTCGGGCTCCGCCTTGGCCCACTTGAGCTTCTGAATCGGGCCGGCTCGGTCGATCAGCTGTTTCTCGATGCCGAGCAGCTCCCGGATCCCCTTCTGCGCCACCTTCAGCGCCTCCAGCATTTCGGCTTCGGAAACCTCGAGTGATCCGCCCTCGACCATCACGATCGAGTCGGCCGATCCGCTTACCACCAGATCGATACTGGAGAACTCGAGCTGCTGGAAGGTCGGGTTGAGGATCCAGTTCCCCTCGACCCGGCCGACCCGGATGGCGGCCAATGGACCGTTCCATGGTACGGTCGAGAGACCGAGCGCGGCAGCCGCGACGACCACGCCGAGCACGTCGGCGTCGTTCTCCTGATCGGCCGACAGCACGGTGACAAACACCTGCACTTCGTTTTTGAACCCCTCCGGAAACAGCGGCCGGATCGAGCGGTCGATCAGACGGCTGGCCAGGATCTCCTTATCCGAGGGCCGGCCTTCGCGCTTTAAGAACCCGCCCGGAATCTTGCCGGCCGCGTAGGTCTTTTCGCGATATTCGACGGTGAGGGGGAAAAACGGCAGGTTGGAGACGTTGGGAGATACGGTTACCGCTGCGAGTACCATCGTGTCGCCGAAACGAACGAGGGCCGATCCTGCGGCCTGTCTGGCCAGGCGCCCCGTCTCGAGCGTCAGCGGGCGGCCGGCGAACTGAGTTTCGATCCTTTGTACGGTCACTTCTTTGCTCTCTCTCTGTGTGAAATGGCGTCTTTGCTGCAAGTCTAGGGTTTAGCATCTAGGGTCAAGGTCGCGCGAGTAGTCACCGTCAGTGGTTGACCCTCGACCCTAGACCCTTGACCCACCAATACAAAGAGCGCCCCGATTCTCTCAGGACGCCCCCTGTGACACCCGCTGCCTAGTGCCGGAGACCAAGCTGCTCGATGAGCGCTCGGTACGTCGGCAGGTCGCTTCGCTTGAGATAGGTCAGCAACCGGCGGCGAGTGCCAACCATCTTGAGCAAACCCCGGCGGCTGTGATGGTCTTTCAGATGGACCCGGAAGTGCTCGGTGAGGGAGTTGATCCGCTCGGTGAGCAGCGCCACCTGTACCTTGGCGGAGCCGGTGTCGGTCTCGTGCGCCCGATGTTTGGTGACTACGGCCTGCTTATCAAAGCTCATGCTGCTGGCATCCTCTGGGACTAAAATCAACGCGTCGTAATCCGTTATAGCGTGCAAAAATAAGCCCTTAGGGGGATCTGAGGCAAGTGCGGGGTCAGGCCGATGCTATACCCCCAGCCACCGGCGAATATCATTCGAAAAGGCCAGGCCCATGAGCAGAAGGATGAGCACCAGGCCCACATTGGTCAAACGCTCTCTCAGTTTCATGGGCAGGGGCCGGCGAGTGACGGCCTCGGCCAGCAAGAAGAGGAACTGACCGCCGTCGAGCACCGGAATGGGGAGGAGGTTCAAGACCGCCAAATTGATCGAAATGATTGCCATGAAGCCGAGAAAGGTATCGAGCCCCATTCGGGCACTCTCTCCGGCCAACTGCCCGATCAGGATAGGCCCACCGACCGTCCGGGCGGAAATCCTGCCGCTGAAGAGTCCGCGAACGGTCCGGACGATCTGGGTCGAAGCCTCGAGGGTCCTCTTGCCGCCTTCCACGATCGCCTGCCCGAGACTCAGCTTCTCGGAGAGGAAGCCGGTCCCCACGCCCACCCCTATCCGGCCCACGGCGCGCGGTTTTCCATCCGGCCCGGGGACCGAGTCCACATACGGCTTGATCTGAAAGCTCAGCCGCTCCGGCCCGCGCGCTACGTCGACCTTCAAGTCTCGTCCCGGACTGGACTGCAGCAGCTCCAACAGGTCGTACCATTGCTGCACCGGGCGGCCGTTGACGGCCAAGATGGTGTCTCCCTCATGCATGCCGGCACGCGCGGCCGGCTTGTCCGGCAGCACTTGGCCCACTACGGGGGCCCGAAACGGCTGCAGTGCCTGAGCCGCCTTGATCCGCTCCTCCAGCGCGTCCGGATGAATGGGGAGCACAACCGTCGATCCGCCGGCCAACTCGATCCTCACCTCCGGATCCGAGGTGTTGGCGATGGCCGAAACGACCTCATCCCATGAGGTGATTGAATCGCCGTTGATTCGCACGATTCGAGAGCCCGGCTGAATCTGCTTTAGAGCGGCCGCCTCGGGGGGAATCCCTTCCTCGACTACCCGGCCTACAGTGGTGACAGGATCGATCTGGCGTCCGTTCTTGTACACCAGGAACGAAAAGACCGCCCAGGCAAAGAGCGCGTTCATGGTGACGCCGGCCAGAATCACCACCATGCGCTTCCAGATCGGCTTGGCCTCGAACACCCGATCGGGGGGGACGGTCTCGGCCGGCGCGCCTCCTTCCAAGGCACTGCTCCCGATGTCCTCCTCGCGGCTTGCCATCTTCACGTAGCCGCCCAGCGGCAGCCATGAGATCGAGTATTCGGTTTCACCCCGGCGGAAGGTGAGCCATCGGATCGGCGGGCCCAGCCCGAGCGAGAATCGGTGGACGTAGATGCCAGCCCACTTGGCGGCGATGAAGTGGCCGGCCTCGTGGACGAAGATGAGCACGCCCAGAACGACGATGAGCGCCAGAATCGTGATCAGCATTCCTGCTTTACCCTTTGCTCGACTGTTTCCCGGGCCCAGCGGTCGGCGGCGCGGACCGCCTCGACCGAGCTGGCCGGTGACGGATCATGGGCCTCGAGCACCTGCTCGATGGTCTCGCTGATCCGTCCGAACGGAATGGCGCCCCGGAGAAACGCAGCCACTGCCGCCTCGTTGGCCGCATTGAAGACTGCTGGAGCCGTTCCGCCTGCCCGACCCGCGGCAATGCCGGATCCGAGGGCCCGAAATACCTCCACCCGAACCGGCTCGAACGTGAGCGGGCCGGCGGCAACCGGGTCGAACCGCCGTATACCGGTATCGGGAAGCCTTTCGGGGTGGCTCAGGGCGTACAGAATCGGAAGCTCCATCGACGGAAACCCGAGCTGGGCCAGAACGCTTCCGTCGTGGAACTCGGTAAAAGCGTGCACGATACTCTGGGGATGCACGACCACCTCGAGTGCCTCGTATGGCAATTGGAAGAGGTAGTGAGCCTCGATCAGCTCCAGAGCCTTGTTGGCGAGCGTGGCACAATCAACGGTGATCTTGTGACCCATCTGCCAGGTCGGATGCCTGAGAGCCTCCTCCACGGTCGCATGCCAGACTCGCTCGGCCGGCCACTCGCGGAAGGGACCACCGGAGGCGGTCAGAATCAGCCGGGCCAGTCCGCCCTCGCGGCCGGTGACACATTGAAGCACTGCGCTGTGCTCGGAATCGATCGGAACGATCTCTCCCCCGCCGGCACGGGCGGCCTGAGCCACCAGCTCGCCGGCCATGACCAGCGTCTCCTTGTTGGCGAGGGCGACCCGTTTGCCCGCACGCAGGGCCGCGAGCGTGGCGTCCAGACCGGCAGCACCGACCACCGCATTCACCACGATGTCGGCCTCAGGGTGGGTGGCGGCCTCGACCAGAACGCCGGGGCCCGTGGGCCAGCGCGAATCAGCCCTGCCCCCGGCAAGACCGGCATACGCCGGATGCCACTCGGCCACCTGGCTCTCCAACTCGTTTCCATTCCGGCCGCCGGTGAGCGCCACCAGGCGGAAGTGGTCGCCCTGGCGGCGCAACACATCGAGCGTGCTGCGGCCGATGGATCCGGTCGACCCGAGCAGCGCGACGCCGCGCTGGCGGGCGATCACCGGCACCCGCTGGCTGTCGGATTGCGTCCTAGGCTCCGGTTGCGCCAGAGGCATCAGATGACTCCAAAGAGGCGGTACAGCACTGCCGCCGCGGGGATGACGAAATAGAGTGAATCGAACCGGTCGAGCACGCCCCCATGACCCGGAATCAGGTGGCTCGAGTCTTTCACCCCGGCCTCACGCTTGAACAGCGACTCGGCGAGGTCGCCGATCTGACCGATGATCGACAGCGCTCCCGCGATGATCGCCAGCTGCCAGACCGGCAGCTCCAGGCCGACCCGAGGAAAGACGATCCCGGCGAAGAGGGGCGCGATCACGATACCTCCCACGAACCCGGCGGTGCTGCCCGACCAGGTCTTCCCGGGGCTCACCGTGGGGGCCAGTCTGGGGCCCCCAAACGTCCTGCCACCGAACATCGCCGCCGTATCGCAGACCCAGGTGACGACCAGCGGAAAGAAGACCAACCAGGCGCCGGTCCAGGAACGCACCGGGTACTGCGCGTGCCGGATGGCGAGCAGAAACGCAGGGAGGGCCCCGGTGTACGCCACCGCAAGGAGGGTCACCCCCGTGACCGACATCGGCTTCTCTCCGGGAGAGCGGGCCGCCAAGACTCCAGTCAACAAGGCCATCAGCCAGACGGCCGCGGCATACGGCCAGGCCCGTTCGATCGTGCCGCGGAATTCGGGCGACACCACCGTCGCGTACGCGAGCGGTGCGAGAGCCGCCGCGCTGATGAGGCCGAACCCGCGCAGAGCCCGGATACCCTGACGGGCGGCCAGATCGAACAGCTCGCGCGCGCCCAGGGCACCGGCTACAGCCAGCAATCCGACGAGCGGCACGCCTCCATACCAGACGATGATCAGCGCCAGCGGGATTGCGACGACGGCGAAGCCGACCCGCCGGGCGAGATTGGAATCCATGGTCATCCGGCTTCGACGCGCCCGAACCGCCGCTCCCGCCGTTGAAACTCCAGGATGGCCTCGAACAGATGGCGCCGGCTGAAGTCGGGCCAGAGCACCGGTGTCACGTAGAGCTCGGCGTACGCGAGCTGCCACAGCAGGAAGTTGGAGATCCGCATCTCACCCGACGTACGGATCAGAAGGTCGGGATCGGGCCATTCGGCGGTGTACAGCAGGCGTCCGACCGCATCCTCGTCGATATCCGCCGGGTCGAGCCGGCCGGCCTGGACCGATTCGGCCAGCAGCCGCGCGGCGCGAGCAATCTCGGCCCGCGCGCTGTACGAGATGCAGAGGTTGAGCGCCAGCGCCTGACCGCCCGCCGTCTCGGCCATGATCCGCTCGACCGCGCGGCGGGCTCCGGGGCCCAGCCGCTCCAGATGACCAAGAATGCGGACCGAGACGCCCTGGCTGCGCAGTTCGTTCGCCTCCTTGGCTATGTATTCCTCCAACAGCTTCATCAGCGCCTCGATCTCACCCGCGGGGCGCTGCCAGTTTTCCTGGCTGAAGGCGAACAGCGTCAGCACACCCACGCCGGCCTGCAGGCAGCCCTCGACCACCTCGCGCACCGCCTTCATGCCCGCGTGGTGCCCCAGGGGACGAGGCAGAGAGCGGCCTTTGGCCCAGCGGCCGTTCCCATCCATTATGATCGCGATGTGAGCCGGAACGGCCCCCTGTACCCGGACGCGCTGGAGCAGGTCGTGGCTCATCCGTTCAGACTTCCAGGATTTCCGCTTCTTTCGCGTGGATGAGTGCTTCGATCTGCTTGATATGCTCGTCGGTGAGCTTCTGGATTTCCTTCTCGGCGTGACGCTTGTCGTCTTCGGAAATCTTCTCGATCTTCTTCACCTTGGACAAGGTGTCGGTCCGGGCATGCCTCACGGCAATGCGCCCTTCCTCGCCCAGCTTGTGGACCACCTTGACGAGATCCTTGCGCCGTTCTTCGGACAGGGCCGGGAGCGGCACCCGGATGAGGTTGCCCTGGGTGGCGGGATTGAGTCCCAGGTCGGAATCCCGAATCGCCTTCTCGATGGCTTGGCTGAGACCTTTGTCGAACGGCTGGACGGTGAGGAGGCGCGGCTCGGGCGCGGCCACCATCGCCACCTGGTTGAGCGGGACGTGGCTGCCGTAGGCTTCGACCCGCACGATGTCCAGCAGCGAGGTACTCGCCTTGCCGCTCCGGATCGAGGTAAACTCACGCTTGGTGCTCTCGACCGCTTTGTGCATCAGGTCCCGGGCGTGCTTCGTCAGTTCAGGGATGGTGCTCATCGGACGATGGTCCCTACCCGTTCGCCCCGCAGCACGCGCGTGATGGCGCCAGGCTGGTTGATGTTGAAAACGACGATAGGAAGCTGGTTGGCCTTGCAGAGGCCGAAGGCGTTGGCATCCATGACGGCGTAGTTCTTGACGATGGCCTCCTGAAAGGTGAGCTCGGGGATAAACGTGGCGGTCGGATCGGTCCGGGGGTCACCGGTGTAGATCCCATCCACGTTGGTTGCCTTGAGAATTACCTGGGCCTCCACCTCCAGCGCCCGCAGCACGCCGGCCGTATCGGTGGAAAAGAAGGGGTTCCCGGTTCCGGCAGCGAAGATGATCAAGCGCCCCTTTTCCAGGTGCCGGATGGCGCGCCGGCGGATGTAGGGCTCGGCGACGGACTCCATGCGGATGGCCGTCATGACCCGGGTGTCGACCCCGATCTTTTCCAGCACGTCCTGCAACGCAAGCGCGTTGATGACCGTGCCGAGCATTCCCATGTAATCGGCCGACACCCGGTCGAGACCTTCGCGGCTGGCCGCGGTGCCCCGGATGATGTTCCCGCCTCCGACTACCAGTGACAAGTGCACGCCGAGCGCGTGCACCGCTTTGATCTCCTGCGCGAAGGCCTCGACCATGGAATAATCGAGGCCGAAGCCTTTATCGCCGGCCAGCGCCTCGCCTGAAATCTTGAGCAGGGCGCGGGTGTAGGCGAGAGCCATCAGACTTCCCCGATTTTGAACCGGGCAAAGCGCCGAACCGAAATTGCCTCGCCCAGCTTCCCCGAAGCCTCCTTTAGCAGCTGGCCCACGGTCCTGGAATCGTCCTTGACGTAGGGTTGCTCCAGGAGAGACCGCTCGGCCACGAACTTCTTCAGCTTGCCGTCGACGATCTTGCCGCGGATGTTCTCCGGCTTCCCTTCCTTGGCAACCTGCTCCTCGGCGATCCGTCGCTCCCGATCGATCAGCTCGGACGGAATGTCCTCCGGGCCCACCCCGATCGGATCGGCCGACGCGATGTGCAGAGCGATGTCTCGCGCCAGCTGCCCGAAATCATCCGTCCGCGCCACGAAATCGGTCTCGCAGTTGAGCTCCAGCAGCACGCCCACCTGGCTGTTGTGGTGGATATAGCTCACCACCAGCCCCTGGGAGGCGGTCTTCCCGCTCCGCTTTTCGGCCCGGGCGATCCCCTTGGTTCGGAGAATCTCCGAGGCCTTGTCCATGTCGCCGCTGGCCTCTTCCAGTGCCCGCTTGCAGTCCATCATGCCGGCACCGGTGCGGACCCGCAGCTCGCTTACATCCTTCGGCGAAATCGTCGTGCTTGCCATATTCTCCAACCCGGTCAGCTCAGGGGTGAATAGTAAAGCCGCCGCTCCCGGCCCCACAGGCCCAGAGCGGCGGAGAAACACTTCCGGCTCAGCCGCTTACGCGCCGGTGTCGCTCACCGCGCCGGGGGCCGCGGCTTCGGCCACGCCCTCGGTGTCCGCGTCGGTCTTGAGCCGGGCCGCGATGGCCTCGGGCTTCGGCCGCCGCTTCCGGCGGGGCCGGCGCCGCTTGCGATCGGCATCCGCATCTCCCTCGCTGCCGGCGTCGGTGCTGTAGGTCTCGGCCTCGAGATCCTCGGTCACTTCCCGCATCGGCATCTGGGTCCGCGCTTCCTTGATGATGTCGGACAGTGATGCCGTAATCAGCGATACGGACCGGATCGCGTCGTCGTTGCCGGGGACCGGCACGGTGATCACGTCGGGATCGGCATTGGTATCGACGATGGCCACGACAGGAATACCCAGCTTGTTGGCCTCCGCCACGGCAATCTTTTCCTTTTTGGCGTCCACTACGAAGAGCGCGCCCGGCAGACGACCCATGCCCTTGATGCCCTCGAGGTTGCGGCTGAGCTTCACCCGCTCTCGCTCGAAAAGCAGCTTTTCCTTCTTGGTGTAGTTCTCGAAGTCGCCCTCCGCAGCCCCCTGCTCCAGCTCCCGCAGCCGGCGAATCTGCTTCTTGAGCGTCTGGAAGTTCGTCAGCATACCGCCCAGCCACCGCTCGGTGACGTAGAACGCGCTGCAGCCCTCTGCCTCAGCCTGAACGATGGCCTTGAGCTGCTTCTTGGTGCAGACGAAGAGCACTCCTTCCCCCTTGAGCACCACGTTCCGGAGGAGCTCCTGCGCCTTGCCAATCTGTCGAAGGGTTTTCTGGAGATCGATGATGTAGATGCCCGAGCGTTCGGCAAAGATGAAGCGCCGCATCTTCGGGTTCCACCGGCGAGTCTGGTGGCCGAAGTGTACCCCGGCCTCGAGCAGGTCCTGCAGTTGGGGCTGTGCCATGCGTTGTGTGACTTTCCCTTCGTTGGGGTTAGGCGTCCACCGCGTTCATCTCCGGCTGCGACCCGCGAGGGCACCCACAGCAGGATCCGGCGGTGTGCGTGGTCGGGCGGACGGTCGGTCTGCCGGTCGGTTTTGCTGCTTCCGACCGCCTGGCCGACTGACCGACTGTGCTACCGCTTGCTGAACTGGAACCGCTTCCGTGCTCCCGGCCGGCCCGGCTTCTTGCGCTCGACCGCCCGGGGATCACGGGTCATCAGACCCGCGGCCCGGAGCTTGGTCCGGTGCTGGCCATCGGCCTCGACCAATGCGCGAGCGATGGCGTGGCGCAGGGCGCCCGCCTGGCCCGCCTGGCCACCGCCGTTCACGTGCGCCTTCACGTCGAACGCACCGAGCGTGTCGGTGGCGGTGAAGGACTGCTGGATGTGCTGCACCAATGATGGCCTCGGGAAGTAATCACCCAAGGTACGACCGTTGATGTCCCACTTGCCGGTGCCCGGGGTGAGGTACACTCGGGCGACGCTGGTCTTGCGCCGGCCCACTGCCTGCCACCGAAACTGGGGTGCCGCTGTCATGCGCTTACCTTCGCCGGGGTGACTGAGAACGGTTTGGGTTGCTGCGCCGCGTGGGGGTGCTCGGGACCAGCGTACACCTTGAGCTTCCCGCGAAGTTTCTGCTTGGCCAGCGAAGTCTTCGGCAACATGCCGAATACGGCCTTTTCGATGACCCGATCGGGATGCTTCGCGAGCAAATCACGCGCGGCGGTGAACCGCTCATGCCCCATGTAGCCGGTGTGCCGGAAGTAGACCTTATTGGTCTCCTTCCGTCCGGTCAGCTTGACCTTCGCGGCGTTGATGACCACCACGAAATCGCCCCCATCCATGTGGGGCGTGTAGGTTGGCTTATGCTTGCCGCGAATGAGCTGGGCCACCCGGCTAGCCAAGCGACCGAGCGGGACGTCTTCGGCATCGACGAGGTACCACTCGTGACTGATGTCCGCCGGCTTGGCGGTGAATGTCTTCATGTACTTGGGCAGCCTCGACTTTAAACTGGGCCAAACTGAAACAGACTCACAAGATAGGGGGTTAGGGGGTTTTGGGTCAAGTGAGAAGTGAGGGGTAAGCGCTTACCGCTCACCTTCGAATTCAACCAGCACCTGCCCCTTCTCCACCGTCTCGCCTGGTGCCACCCGCACGACCCTCACCCGGCCTGGAGCGGAGGCCTTCAACTCGTTTTCCATCTTCATCGCCTCGAGCACGATGAGTGGGGTGCCGGCCTCGACCTGCTGGGCGGGCTCGACCTGTACTCGCACCACGAGCCCAGGCATGGGTGCCTTGAGGACCCCTGCCGTCCGGGGCTGATCGCCCGCGCCGCCGAGGCTCCGGATATGCCTGGTGCGCTCGTCCAGGACTTCCATCTCCCAGCGCTCGCCTCTGGGGGTCAGAGCCCAGCGGCCGCGACCGAGTGCCTCCACCGAGAGCGTCAAAGGCCGGCCATCGAGGAGCAACTGGCGCAGCGGTGTGCCCGGAATGGCCGTGAGCGCGGCACGGTGCGTCTCTCCGTCAACCGTAACCCGTTCGCCGTCGACCTCGACCTCGATCGACTGTCCGTCCACCAGCACCACGTACTTCATGAAGGCTCCAGCACGGCAACCGTCTCCACGTGGGTGGTCTGGGGAAAGAGATCGAACGCCTGCACCGACCGGAGCTGAAAGCTGGGAAGCCGCTGAAGATCGCGCGCCAGCGTCGCGGGATCGCACGATATATAGACCAACCGAACCGGCAGCAACCGTTCGAGCTCCGCCGCAACCCGCTGATCCATGCCGGTTCGAGGCGGATTGGCCAGGACCAGATCGGGTGGACGAAGCTGGCGGAGCACGTGTTCGACCCGGCCGATGTGCCGGTTCGCGACTGGCCCCCGGGCCTCCGCTTCGGCCACGGCCCGCCGGTCGAGCTCGACGCTTTCGACGACGGCGCCACGGGCCACGAGCTGTTCGGTCGTTTCTCCGATTCCCGAATACAGGTCCCATACCCGCCGGCCGGTTACCTCGCCGAGCTGTTGAACGGCGTAGTCTCGAACCCGGTCGCCCATTTCGGGATTGACCTGCTCGAAGACGGTCGCCGGATAGGCCTCCGCGGCGCCCGCCACCGCCCGCGCGGCACCGCCTTCCGGCTGCCACCACAGAGTTGCCACCAAGCCGGATCGCTCCATCTCTCGCTCCAGCCGCTTGGCACCGGACCAGACTTCACCCTGCCCGACCCGCATGAGCATATGGCGGCGCCCCCGGCGGTCCAGGCGAAGCACCACCTGCTCGAGGTTGGGAGGGAGCAAGGCTCTCATTTTCCGAACTCCCTGCCAGAGCTCCATCAGCTCGGGAACGGTGATGTGACACCAGGCCAGGTCGAACACCTGATCGGGCCTTTGATATCGGTGGAGGCCGATACGGCGGCCTCCAGCCCTCACGTGCAGGGTGAGCTTAGTCCGGTAATCGTAGGTTCGGGGCGCCGACACGATAGGAGGATCGGGCACCTCGCGCTTTCCCAGCCGGCGGAGCGCGTCGCCCACAAAAGCCTGGCGGGCCTCGAGCTGGGCAGCGCCATCGAGGTGCTGGAGCTGACAGCCACCGCATTCGTCGGCGGTGTAATGCGGACAGCGGGGCTCAACTCGAAGCGGGGAAGGTTCGAGCAGGCGGGCCGCCCGAGCACGGGCGAAGCGCTTGTGCTCGCGGATCTCGCGCAACTCGACCAGGTCGCCGGGAGCGGTTCGAGGCACGAAGACCGTTCTCCCGTCAGGCAGCCGCCCGATGCCATCTCCGCCCGCGGCCAGGCGAAGGATACGGACCGGCGTCACCTGAGCGCTTCACTCCGCAGCGCCTCGCTCCGCGCCTGCCTCGCCCACTCGCTGCCGAAGCCGTCATCTCCCGCGGGCGCGGGACGCCGAGCCTGGCGCGCCTGATCCTCCGCCACTGCCGCGGCCACCGCGAGCTCTCGCATATACGCTGGCGACAGCGCCGGATTCAGGAGATCGGGCCGCCGCTCCAGGAACTGGATGTCGATGGCGCCGCTGTGAAATGCGGTATCCGCCATCAGTCTCCGGTGGAATGCCTGATTGGTCGCCACGCCGGTAATCACCAACTCGTCCAGTGCGCGGATCATACGGGCCAGCGCTTGTTCCCGGTCCGGAGCCCAGACAATCAGCTTGGCCAGCAGAGAGTCGTAGTACAGCGTGATCTCATCGCCCACGTCCACCCCGCTATCCCAGCGAATGCCGGGGCCGGCCGGCGGTTGCAAATGGTCGATCCTGCCGGTGGAGGGAAGGAAGTTGTTGGCGGGATCCTCGCTGGTGATGCGGCACTCGATGGCCCAGCCTCGGGGATGAAGCCGTTGAGGATGGACCCGGGTCGGCCAACCGGCGGCGATGCGCAGCTGCTCCCGAACCAGATCGACTCCGTACACCAGTTCGGTGACCGGGTGCTCGACCTGGATCCGGGTGTTCATCTCCAGGAAGTAAAAGGAGCCGTCTGCTGTCAGAAGGAACTCGCAGGTGCCGGCGCTGCGATAGCCGACGGCACGGGCGGCCGAGACGGCGGCCTGGCCCATGCGCTCGCGCAAATCCGATGAGACCGCGACTGACGGCGCTTCCTCGACCAGCTTTTGGTGCCGGCGCTGAATCGAACATTCCCGTTCACCCAGGTGAATGATTCGTTCGGCGTCGCCCAGCACCTGGATCTCGATGTGGCGGGGACGTTCGATGAACTTCTCCAGGTAAATGCTCGGGTCGCCAAACGCCTTCATCGCCTCCGAGCTGGCGGTCTCCAGTGCTGCCGCTAGCTGCTCGGGGCTTCGGACCAGCCGCATGCCCTTCCCACCTCCGCCAGCCGCTGCCTTGACCATGACCGGGTAGCCGAGCTCCGCGGCCACGTCTCTCGCCGCCCTCAGATCGTTCAGCGCGGCGGTGGCTCCGGGCACGATGGGCACGCCGGCTGCCTGCATCCGGCGCCGTGCCTCGGTCTTGTCCCCCATGGCCCGTATGGCCTCCGCCGGTGGGCCGACAAACACTAGCCCGGCTTGCTCGATCGCCTCCGCGAAAGCGGCGCGTTCGGCCAGAAAGCCATAGCCCGGGTGGACGGCATCGGCGCCGGATTCCAGGGCGGCTGCCACCAGCTTTTCTATGGAGAGATAGCTCTGCGAGGGTGACGCGGGACCGATCGGGACGGCTCGATCGGCCGCGCGGACGTGGGGACTGCGGCGGTCGGCCTCCGAGTAGACGGCCACAGCCTCGAACCCTTCTTCATGACATGCGCGAATGATGCGGAGCGCGATCTCGCCCCGGTTGGCGATGAGGACGCGTTTCATCGGGCGGAAGATACTGCGGCGGCAGGTAGGGCGGCGGTAGAAACAGCGGCGGCCATTACCGCCTTCCGCCTAGTTCCGGCAGGCCGGCGGCGGCGAATCCCCAAAGACCAGCAACAGGCTGCTGCACAGGAGGGCATTGTACCGGGCCGCGCTGTCGTAGATCCCCCGCACGTCAGGCAGCCAGGTCGACTCACCTTGCTGTGTAGCCTCGAGCAGCGCGGTCAACGACAACGCGTCGGAGCTCGAGCCTACCACCTGGCTCACCCGGGTAAGCCGGAAGGGAGTCCAGGTGACCGTCGGGGGGCTGGGAGCGGCAGCGCTGTCGGCCGTCGGTGTGAGGCACAGGGGCCGGTGCGTGGCCACATCGGTGAGGGCCTGGCGTACCGGCAATGTGGGAGCGATTCCCATCGCTTCCGCCATGCGGCGCCGGTAGAGGGAATCGGTGGCGTAGCGGTCGGGCCGGACGGGGAGGATCTCGCGGGCACGCAGATCGAGGTTGTCATACCAGACGGAGAGCGCCTCGAGATCGCTTCCTACCAGCAGAACTCCGCGTGCGGGGCAGGAGCTCAGCAGGTTGGCGCCCAGCTCGACGATGAATCCGGGTATCCGGGGTGCATCCGCCGGCACCCGGGTGGCGCTGGGCACACCCCAGCCGGAATCTTCCACGAACAGCACGGATCGCTCGAGATCCGCCAGCCCGCGATACACGATTCCCGAATCGACCTGAAGCCGCACCGCCTGATCGAGCGCCGTGGCCGCGAAGTCCAAGTAGAGAAGGCCATCAGGATCGCCCCGATGGCCCTGAAGGTGCCAGTCTCGCGCGTTAAGGAGATAGAATCGGCCGAGCTGGAACCAGGCCCGTCCGTCGTCGGGCGCGGTGGCGAGATAGCGACCGAGCAAATCGATTGCCATCTGGCGCTCGCCACTCCGTTCCAGCGCGGCAGCCCGGGGCGCCACATTGGGATCGATGGCGGCCTGGGCCAGCACACCGTGAAACCCCATCACCGACACGAGTGCCAGCGCTGCCGCCCCCTGGCGCGTGCGGCGGCCCAGCGGATCGGCTCGGAGCGGTGGGTAGGATGAACTTGCGTGACACATGTGTGACAAAAATGGCCCGGGGCCCGGGAGTTGGCTAGTAGGAGACGTCTGGGCTGGCGGGTGCTGCACGGGGGAGTAAGTCTCGGTCGCCAGTCGCCAGTCGTCAGCCATTCCTGATGACTCCGACCCATACTCTCAGCTGGTGACCGGCGACTGGCGACTGGTGTCTAGAGTGGAATATTCCCGTGCTTCTTCGCCGGATTCCGATCCCGCTTGGTCCGGAGCATCCGGAGCGCTTCAATGAGACGGGGCCGGGTATCACGGGGATCCACGACGTCGTCGATGTACCCCCGCGCCGCGGCGGCGTAGGGGTGGGCAAACTTCTCGGTGTACTCATCGATCAGGCGATCAGTGGCCTGGCCCGGGTCCTTGGCCTGGGCGATCTCTTCCTTGAAGAGAATCTCCACCGCCCCTTTGGGCCCCATGACCGCGATCTCGGCCGAAGGCCAGGCCAGGTTCACGTCCCCCCGGATGTGCTTCGAGCTCATGACGTCGTAGGCGCCGCCGTAAGCCTTCCGGGTGATGACGGTGACCTTGGGAACCGTAGCCTCACAATAGGCATAGAGCAGCTTGGCGCCGTGCTTGATGATCCCACCGTGCTCCTGCGCGACACCGGGCAGAAAGCCGGGTACATCGACCAATGTCACGACCGGGAGGTTGAAACAATCGCAGAAGCGGATGAACCTGGCCGCCTTGATCGAGGCGTTGATGTCGAGAACGCCAGCCAGCATCGCGGGCTGATTGGCCACGATTCCCACCGGCGCACCACCTAGCCGGGCGAAACCCACCACGATATTGTCGGCGTGGCCCCGCTGCACCTCCAGAAAGGCGCCCTCGTCCACCACCCGCCCGATGATGCCGTGCATGTCGTACGGCTTGGTGGGACTGTCGGGAATCAGGTCCAGGAGTGCCTGGTCGCGACGATCGGCGGGATCGGTCGTGCCTCGCTGGGGCGGCTCGTCCAGGTTGTTGAGCGGCAGGAACCCGAAGAGCTCGCGGACGGCCTGCAGGCACTCCGCCTCCGAGTCATGTACGAAATGGGCGACTCCGGAAGTGGCCCCGTGGGTATCGGCTCCGCCCAGCTCATCGAAGCTCACCTCCTCATGGGTCACCGTCTTCACCACGTTGGGTCCAGTGACGAACATGTAGCTGACCCCTCGAACCATGAAGATGAAATCAGTGATGGCGGGGCTGTAGACCGCGCCGCCGGCGCAGGGCCCGAGCACGACGGAGATCTGGGGGATGACGCCGGAAGCGAGCGTGTTCCGGAGGAAAATGTCGGCGTATCCTCCGAGCGAGGCCACGCCCTCCTGAATCCTGGCACCCCCGGAATCATTGAGCCCGATGACCGGGGCGCCGGTCTTGAGCGCCAGGTCCATGATCTTGCAGATCTTCTCGGCGTGCGCCTCGGACAGAGAGCCACCGAAGACGGTGAAGTCCTGCGAGAAGACGTAGACCAGCCTGCCATCGATCCGGCCGGAACCGGTGACGACGCCGTCGCCGGGGAAGATCTGCTGGTCCAATCCGAAATCGGTGGACCGGTGGGTGACGAAGCGGTCGAGCTCGACGAAGCTGCCTTCATCGAGCAACAGATCGAGTCGCTCGCGGGCGGTGAGCTTGCCCTTCTTATGCTGCTGCGCGACACGATCAGGTCCCCCGCCCTGCTCGGCGAGCCCTTGCCGGTGGTGAAGGTCGTCGAGGAGTTTGCGGGGATCAGGCATGGTGGGTGAAGATACCGAGGACGGAGAGGACGGAGAAGTTGCCACCCTGAACCCTTCGCTCGGCTCAGGACAGGCTACGTGAAGGGGCCGAAGCTTATCCCACGCTCAGGCCCCTTCGCTGCGCTCAGGGTGACAACCCTTCCGTCTATTCAGTCGCCGTGGTTTCCTCGAACGCGGGCTTCACCGGCGGGATGATCGGCTCATCCGGGAATCCGATGACGGCCAGCACGATCCGGTGATGGATCGGGTCCACCTCGAGCACCTTGAGATCGAGCGCCTGGCCTTCCTTCACCCCATCGCCCGGGTTCTCGATGTTGGGAATGCCCAGCTGCGACATCGGGACGAACCCCTCGATGTCGTTGCCGAGATCGACGACGACCCCCTTGTCCATCAGTCGCACCGCCCGGCCTCGAAGCTCCATCCCGATGGGATAGGTCTCGCCGATCTTGAGCCAGGGATCCTCCTCGGCCTGCTTGAGCCCGAGCGAGATCCGTTTGTTCTCCGCGTCGATGTTGAGGATCACGACGTCTACGGCATCGCCCTTCTTGACCACCTCCGACGGATGCTGGACCCGCTTGGTCCAGGACATGTCCGAGATGTGGATCAGACCGTCGATGCCGGGCTCGATCTCGACGAACGCGCCGAAGCTGGTCAGGTTCCGGACCTTGCCATTGATCCGGGTGCCCACCGGGTACTTGAGCGGAAGCACCATCCACGGGTCCTGCTCGGTCTGCTTCATACCGAGCGAGATCTTTTCCTCCGCCTCGTCCACCTTGAGCACCACGGCCTCGATGGTCTCGCCGATGCTCACGATCTTGGAGGGGTGCCTCACGTTCCTGGTCCAGCTCATCTCG
>JBJMPK010000238.1:0-9247 GCA_045803245.1 Gemmatimonadales bacterium | reverse complement strand
TTCTGGTGTGATGTCGTAGACACGGTGAGCGGCAGAGTTCCGGCGGAATCACGAAAGCACGAAAGAACGAAAGCACGAAAGACCAGAGACCAAGGAGAATGTACTTTGGCTGAACCATGGCAGTTGCAGCTCTATCGCCGATCGCTCAAGAAGAAGCTTACGGTAAACGCGCTGATTGACCACTTGCCGCCGGCGCAGGGCCGGCTCTGCCTCGAAGTGGGGTGCGGCACCGGGCTCACCTCCCACTTTATCCGGGAACAGGGAGGCACCTGGGTGAGCACGGACTTCGAGCGCGATCACGTCCGCTCCGCCAAACAGCTGGTGGGCGATCGGGTGGTCCAGACGAGCGACGCCGAGCTGCCGTTCAAGAGCGGAGCATTCGACGTCGTTGCTGCGATCAACTTTCTCGAGCATATCGAGGATGATGACACATTCTTTCGGGAGATGGTTCGGGTCCTCAAGCCCGGCGGCGACTTCCTCTTCATGGCGCCCAAAGGCGAGACCGGCCGGCCCGGGTACGTCCTGAAACGGGTGCTCGGCTTCACTGCCGACCAGGAGGGCTTTGGCCATGCGCGGGATGGCTATCCCCCAGCGGCGACTCGATCCCTCATGCAGCGCCATGGGCTGACGGTCAATGGAATGCAGGACTACTGCCGGTTCTTCACCGAGTCGATCGAGGACATGCTCAACTATGCCTATCACCGAAAATCGATGAAGGGCAAGGATACGGCGCAACAGGACTTCCACGGCGATACGGCGCCGATGTCGGCCGAAGCACTGAACAAAGTCGGCACCGCCTATAAGCTCTATTCGGCGGTTTATCCCGCGTTGCGGGCGTGGACCATGCTCGATCACCTGATTCCGTTCTCGCCGGGCTATATGATGGTGGCCTGGGGCGTTAAGAGATAGTCACCAGTCACCAGTCACCGGTCACTGGTCAACAGTTGTGAAAGACTGGCGACCGGCGACTGGCGACTACTAACGAGGTTCCGAGATGTGTGGCATTGCGGGTAAGGAGGGGCCGGGACCGGTCGATGAGGCAGAGGTTCTCCGGATGTGCAACGCCATTGCCCACCGGGGGCCGGACGATTGGGGCACGTTCGTCGAGGGCGGGGTGGGCCTGGGGATGCGCCGTCTCAGCATCGTCGACCTCGCGGGCGGCCATCAACCGATCGCCAATGAAGACGGAACGGTCGTGGTCGTCTTCAACGGCGAGCTCTATAACTACCCGAGCTTGCATGAGGAGCTGGTAGCGAAGGGACACCGGTTCAGCACCCGCACCGACACCGAGGTTCTGGTCCACCTGTATGAAGAGCATGGCGAAGGCCTGGTAGCGCGGCTCCGCGGCATGTTCGCCTTTGCCCTGTGGGACCGCACCCGCCGGCGCCTGCTGCTGGCTCGGGACCACTTCGGCCAGAAGCCGCTCTTCTATACCGAAGCGGCCGGCCGGCTCACCTTCGCCTCGGAGATCAAGGCGCTCCTGGCCGACGATGCTTCGCTGGCGGAGCTGTCGCCCCGGGCGCTGGACCAATACCTGACCATGCGGTTCGTGCATCCGCCAGAGACGTTCTTCGCCCGGGTGCGCCAGCTACCGCCGGCCCACTTCATGGTGTGGGAGAACGGCAGGGCCCGGGTCGAGCGCTATTGGGACCTGACCTACGGGCCCAAGTGGACCTACTCCGAGGCGGAGACCCTGGAGCGGATCGACGCCCTGCTGGAGGAAACGGTCAAGCTGCACCTGCTCAGCGATGTGCCGGTAGGCGCGTTCCTCAGCGGCGGACTGGATTCCACCCTGATCGCATCCTATGCGGCCCGGACGCTCGGCTCCGAGCTCCGCACCTTCTCGATGGGCATTCCCTACCGCGATCTGAACGAGCTCCCCTACGCCGCCGCGGTTGCCGCCAAGTACGGCACCCGCCATTTCGCGGAGGAGGTCACGCCGAGCGTGGTGGACGATCTGCCCCGGCTGGTGTCCGCGCTCGACGAGCCGGCCGATCCGCTCTCGATCTGCCTGCTGCACCTGGCGCGGATGACCGCCCGGCACGTGAAGGTGGTGCTCGGCGGCGACGGGGGCGACGAGCTGTTCGGTGGATACGACCGATACGCGGCCGACCGCTGGCTCGATACCTATCGGGCGGTGCCGGAGGTGGTGCGCGACGTGGTCGCCAAGCAAGTGCTCCAGCGACTGCCCGATCAGTTCACCTTCAAGAGCATGACGCACAAGCTCCGATGGGTGGACCTGATGGCGCGTAAGACCGGGGGGGAGCGCTACTCCGAGAGTCTCCAGTTCTTCTGGTTCAACGAGGCCCATCGCTCTGAGCTCTATTCGCCCGGTTTCCGGCAGCAGCTGCTGGGACAGAGGCCAGACGCCTGCCTGATCGATCTGTACGCGGCTCCCAACGCGGAGGCGCCGATCGACCGGATGATGTACGTCGACTCCATGTCCCGGCTGCCGGGCCAGTCGCTCACCATTCTCGACCGAGCTACGATGGCCTACAGCCTGGAATCGCGGTCGCCATTCCTGGATCCCCGGTTTGCCGAATTCATGGCCCGGGTGCCTACGTCGATGAAGATCAAGGGCCGGCGGCTGCGCCATCTGGAGCGGAAGCTGGGTGAGCGCTATCTCCCGCCCGAGGTCCTGGCCCGGCGGAAGCAGGGATTCGCCTCGCCGCTGATGTACATCCTCGAGAACGAGGTGCGGGCGCTGGCTCCCCGGCTTCTGGTGGATGGCGAGCTGGTCCGGTCAGGATATCTGAGGGGCGAGCGGGTCAAGCAGCTGGTGGACGAGCATCTGGCGCGGCGGTACGATCACGGAAACCGGATCTGGCTGCTGCTCAGCGCGGAGGTCTGGTACCGGCGGTACATCGCCCGCCGTTCCGAGGCCGATCTGGAGATCGAGCTGGCGGAGCGGATGGCCGAGCCGGATGCGGCCGAGCTGGCACGGAGCGCGTCGTGAGCTCGGGCCTCGACTCGATGCCGGCTTCGGCGAAGAGCCGGAGCACTGGTGCGAGCACCGCGGACGCGCTGTTGCTTTCGTCGTACGATTGGGAGAGCGACCGCGAGACCATCACCCTGGGTGACGCGATCCAGCGCTTTCGGGACGTGAACGGATATGTGGGGCTTCCCATTCCGGGCAAGCCGCACTTCCTCAAGCTGTTCCGCAAGCTGATCAACGGCTCCCGGGCACCGGAGCAGATCTATCTGGTGCACGATGCCTCGCACGTGCTCACCGGGACGACGTTTACTCACCAGGAGCCCCAGCTGGTGTTGTTGGCCGGAGAGGCGGCAGAGCAGGGACTCTACTTCGCTTCACGCGGGGTGCCAAAGGTGGTGGGGTGGGCCTTGTTCTACGGGGGCGCGTTCGTGGAGTGTGCCCGCCGGATCGCATCGTTTCGGCAGGTGGGGCGGGGCATCCGGCTCGGCATCTTCAACCGCGCGTACCACTATGCCCGGCGGGTCCGGCTGACCAACCTGTTCGAGATCCCGGTACAGGAGCTGTGGTCGCTGCCGGTAGCAGAGGCCCGCCGGCGGCTGAAGCTGCCGGAAGCGGGCGCAGCGACGGAATTCTATCGGGAGATCACCCTGGATCCGGCGACGGCGGCGGCCATCCGGCAGGAGTGGGAAAGGTTCGGCGTTGCCCGGTAGATCTCACCAGCGCCCCTCATTCACTCCACACCAGGTCGCGGCAGGGCCACCCGATCCTTGGCGAACTGCAGGGACACACCGAGTTGCGCCAGGAGACTGCCGGCGCGCTGCGACTGATAGTCTCGCCCGAAGCTCCCCGTCAACCAAACCGTCGAGTTCACCTTATAATCGAATACGCCGGCAAGGCGCCAGGGCCGGGGTGCACTGTCCGCATGGATCAGGTGGCGGTCGACGTACTCCAGCGACAACGCGTAGGCTGCGCGGTTGAAGAGAACCCGCGCGCCTACATCGAATGCGTCGTCGGCCGGCGCGTTGCCGGCATCGAGATAGCGCGCGACCGCAATGAAGCTCACCTGGGGCAGCTGGTAGCTTAAGGTGAGCAATCCTCCCCATCGATCCAGCGCCGCACTGTCGATAGCGGCGCTCGGCGCCTGCAACGACGCCCCACCGGCGAGCTCGACGAAGAGCCCCTCCCGGACCGAGGCGAACTCCTGCAATTCCTTGGTGAGCGCCGTCCTGGCCGTTTCGGAGACCTCCGGGGCCGCGATCTCCCCGTCCTGGAACGCGACCCGCAGCCCTTCCGCGGCCGCGGTCGCCAGAGTGAGGCTATCGACCCGGTGGGGCATCGCCCTCACGCGGGCGACTTGCCGGCCGACCGCATCGAGCGCGATGTCCAGCGTCTTTCTTCGGTTGCCCTGACTGCTGTCGGCGATCACCGCCAGGCCGGCTTGGATCAGATTGTAGTCATCGAACGCGGGCTGATCCTTCTGGGTCATGCGGAGCAGGAGATCGGCCCACTTGAGACCAGCCGCGTTAAGCGCAACCAGGAGGTCCGCCTGCTCTTGCGCTGCCAGCAGACTGATCCGGTTGAGTGCCGCGATGGTCTTATCGGAGAGCCGTCCTGAGAGAAGCGACGCCCGTCCCGAGATCGCTACTCCCGTCACCGGCGCCAGTTCGGTCCCGACCTGCGCCGTCCCCGCCGACACTGTGAAGGTGCGTTGGAGCGATTGCCAGATATTCCGGGTGATGTCATCCTGCCACCTCCTGGTGGGGTGGCCGGCCAACCAGTAGGGGCTTGCTTCCAGGGCGAAGTTCTTGGGCAGGGCCGAGAAGTTCTGGCTTGCGTTCACCACCGACACGGCAAAATCGGCGGGGGTGGAGGGTCGCTCGACCGACGTGGGCTCGGCGCCCAGCAGGACGAATGCCGGCGACGTCGGCGTCCGCAAGGTGTTGAACTCGGGGATGTCCGGCCGCTGCCCCGCGACATTGCTGACGGGCAACCCAGTAAGGGCGACGCATAGGAGCGCGAGGCGCCAAGGCACCGGAATGGGCATCGGTCCGCTCACAAGGTGAATACGAAGGTGATCAGATATTGCGCCATGCCCTCCTCCGGTACCTGCACGGCGTAGGGAAAGGTCTCGGTGGCCACTCCGCCCATCAGGGTGTAGATGACCGAGGTGCGGTTGGTGTTGGGATTGATGTCGATCACCTTCGTGGCGCAGTGGAGAAAGGTGTCCTCGATCGGCGCGCCCGAGGGGTTGACCGGCTCCTGGTCGAAGTTCGGTGTCCCTACCTTGATCACGTCCTCCCACGAGAAGCTGGTACCTCCGGCCTGAAAGTCGCCCACCAGATCGGTCAGCGTCACGCTGCTCGTTTTCCTGACTTTGTACACTCGCGTATCGATGACGCGGATGCCTCCGTCGAACGGTTGGATCAGCATTGCTCCTCCAGGTCCTCAGATGATTGCCACCTCTTGCTACGCTTCCTGGAACACGGCATCCGAGAGCAGTGGACTGGTGCGGAAACTGTTTCGACGGTTCAGGGTTGACGTCGCCTCGTTGCTGGGGTCTCCGAACTGGGCCTTGAGCCGCCGAACCGATTCATCCTGAGTCGCCTGGAGAAAGGCCGGCTCGCCCAGGCCGGAAGCGGTGCACTTCGCGCAGATGTTGCGCAGCCCGTTATTCCCATGCTGGTTGGCGAGGTCGAGCAGGAATGCCAGCGCTCGTTCCGAGTGGGCCGCCGGCGCACAGGTGCGAATGACCTGAAAGGACTCCCGGTAGGCGGCGATGGCCTCGGTGATCTGGGTTTTCTGCCAGCCGATGTCGCGCCCCGCCGCCACGAATCGCAAGTTCCAGGTGTCGTTCACCAAATCGAACGCAGGATTCGTGGTTTGGCCGAGGGGGGTCAGGCCTCCCTTCGGTTTCGCGGTGTGGGCGATGAGACCGTAGGCCAGCGCGGGATCGCCCGCGCCAAAGTTCGCCACGAACTGGTCCGGCTGCGCGCGTTCGAAGGCCCGCAGTAGTCCATTCAGACGCCCCGGCTTCTGGGCCCATTGGAGAATGCCGAACGAAAGGCCCGCCCGATCAGTATTCCGGTTGCGAGCGGTAAACTTTCCGGACGCTTCGAACTGGGCCGTCAGGGCGACGAGACGGGTAAATCCGGTCCAGGGAAGGTCGAGCACGAGCGCGAGATACCCCTGGGTCGCGATCGGAAATGGCGCCGAGACCTTCACCAGAGCGTGAAGCGTCTCACGGTCCAGCCGGCCATGGATCTGACCGGTGTGCGCGGCCTGAAATACCCTGAGGGCAGCTTCGGTCTTGGGGCCGAACCGGCCGCGCTGCGGCTCCAGAATTCCGGGGAGACGGGCGCCATGGCCGATGAGCAGATCCTGAAGCAAGCCCACGGCCGCCTTGTCGGCGTCCCCCTGGGCGAGGGGTGCCGCGGGATCGCCGGCAAACAGATCATCGATTCGCTTTATCCCGGTCTGAGCCATGGTAGCACCATCGCTTACGGCTGAAGGTCACTGGTTGCCGCAGACGGTTCCCGTCCGTGCTGGTGGAGTTCGAGAAAATGGAAATCGGGGTTGTGCGGGGAACACTGGGAAGCTATCGCGCGCAACGGTGCTCAGTCAGAGGGCAAGCGGGCGCAAATCCGCTCGATTTCCGACACATTTCCCGGAAAAAGTGTCGCAAACGGGTAATGAAGGGCACCGTCGTAGATACGTGTGCTCCAGCGGCGTGGGTGAGATTCGAACTCACGGAACGGTTTCCCGTTCGGCGGTTTTCAAGACCGAACTCTCCCGAACCGTCTAGATCCACTCAGGTCTGTTAGTAGCCTTCCAGAAATCACTTAACGCATTTGCCTCATCCAACCTGTAGCATGCAGAATCGCCCTGATCCACGGAGTCTAGGTACCAGTAGGTACTGCAACCAAAGACCACTGCGGTCGGGAAGGCGATTTCAATGACTCCTAAGCATTGTATGCCTACTCGTCCTCGTCACCGGTGGGAGCGGCTACGACTTCGATGGACTCCCGGAAGAGATCCATTTCCGCCGAGCCCGATTCGGACTCCACCTCGACTGCATCTCCTCCAGAGGGCTGCCCGGCGGACGGGGGTAGGTCCGGTGGCGAGCCCCGGATTCTCGTTGAGAACCTCTAGGGCGACTACATCCCAAACGGGCTGTAGCTGTTTAGCCGGGAGCTCCGGGGGAAACGCTCGGACCTTGGTAAGGTCGATGTTGTAACGGGGCATTGATCACTGTCCAGTCAGCTTCGAAGATCCAGCAGAATGACTTCAGTGGTCAGAGATGCGGGCGCCTTTGTACGTTCCATCAGGGCCAACAAATGTGACCTGAGTCGCCCGTTCCTGTGTTACCACAAATGTGAAGCGCATATCCGGACGAGCCCTGGCCACAAACTCGTGGTCACCAATTAGGGTGAGAGTTTCAGGCGGATCACCCGTTAACTGCGCTGTCAGCCGACCATTCTCATCGAACACATGCAAGGTCACTGCGTCCGGCGACGTTAGACTATCATTCCGGACCTCTCGCACTGCGTAGCGCCCGATATAACGTCGAAGCTGAGACTTGGTCAGCGGCTTACCTTCGGGCTCCTCCAGCCTAGTGGCTTTCTGAAAAGTAGGGCCGGTCTCACCGCGTATCGCTGATTCCAGCCGCCCACCAAGAATGCTACTGCCAAACCCCGTGGTATTGGTCACAACGGCGATAACTACGGAATCCGAACTCATCGAGACGACTGCACTAAACCCGGCAACCAGACCGACGTGTGATATGTACCGTCTGCCGCGATACTCAATGACGGCCAGGCCAAAGCCATAAGGAGGGCTGGCTCGGGCCGCCGCACCCTCCGGCGTTGTCATCAGACGATAGCTCTCTCGGCTTATCACCTTCCCGGATTGTAAAGCTCGGGCCCAGGTGACCAGATCGCCCGCCGTAGAGCAGAGGCCGACGGCTGAGAACAAATTCATGCTCATGTACGTAGCGTTGAGAAAATCAAGGCCTACTGCATCGTAGCCGCGAGCGCGATGCGGTATAAGGCTGCGGGTATCACAGTAAGTCGTGGCGGCCAGGCCAGCGGGTCGAGCCACGCGGTCTCTGATGTAGTCGGGGTAAGGTGTGCCGGTTACCCGCTCGAGAATGACGCCAAGCAGGTAGTATCCGGTGTTGTTATAGCTCCAGTTGCTGCCAGGCTCGAAGTTGAACGGCTGGTCTCGGATCAGCGCTAGCATATCCTTTTGCGGGACATCCACCCTCAGTGTTCTAGAGAATGCGTCACCCAAGTCGCTGACATCCCTCATCCCGGAAGTGTGGTTCAGCAGCTGGCGAATGGTGACCCGCTTGCCACGGCTGGAATACTCAGGAACGTACTTGGCTACATCGTCGTCGAGACGGATCGCACCGCGCTCAACCTGTTGTAGGATGGCAGCGGCGGTGAACTGCTTGGTGATGGAGCCAATGGGGTATACGGTAGATGGAGAAGCCGGAACTCGGTTTTCCAAGTCTGCGTATCCCTGCGCGGTCCACAGCAGCGTATCGTCACCACGGAGAATGGCCACTGACGCGCTCGCGAGTGGCAGGTCAACGAGCGAGGCCCGGATGATGGAATCCAGCCTTGAACGCTGGGTTACCGAATCAGGCTTTTTGGATTGGGTCTGGCTCTGAAGAGCTGCTGGTGAGAGGCTCAAGAGAACAAAGAATGTGTGCCAGAGCATCAACTTGCCCCGGAATGCCGTACTGAAGGGACGAAGGACTGAGCGCCTAGAATAATGGCCTCAACGAGATAGGTACTGTTAGGTACTATCCACTCATAACTGCCACCCGTGATCGGCGGCCTAGTTCATCGTAAGTATGTTAGCTCCAGCGGCGTGGGTGAGATTCGAACTCACGGAACCCTTACGGGTTCGGCGGTTTTCAAGACCGCTGCATTCAACCACTCTGCCACCACGCCCGGCCCCGAAAATTCGGCGTCCCCTCCCTCCAGCGCAAGCGACCGGCGGCAGCGCGAGTCTCGATGGGACCAGTGCGGGTGTCAACCGGGTAAGTGCGAGTCTCAACCGGCCAAGTGCGAGTCTCCGTTGGCCAAGTGCGAGTCTCGGCCGGACAAGTGCGAGTCCTGGCCGGATAAGTGCGAGTCCTCGGCGGCCAGTGCGAGTCTCCGCCGGCCAAGTGGGAGTCCTGGCCGGACAAGTGCGAGTCCTCACCGGCCAAGTACGAGTCCTCGGCGGGCAAGTGCGAGTCCTGGCCGGCCAAGTGCGAGTCCCTGCCAGACAAGTGCGACTCGCCGCCGGCCAAGCGGGAGTCTC
>JBJMPK010000237.1:0-24775 GCA_045803245.1 Gemmatimonadales bacterium | reverse complement strand
GCCCGGAGAGATTCCGCAGACGATCTACCTGCGACTGGTGATCCGACTTGATCGAGGCGTTGAGGGCGATGTTGTTCCTCGACACCATAGAGCTCACCTGCTGTTCCAGCGCCCGGTGATCGGTGACCATCCGCTTGCCGAACTGCTTGACCGCGGCATTGCTGGCCTTGCTCTGCGCCAACTGGCCCAGCTGTATCTCCATGAGGTTGGCACTGGCGGCTTCCTCGATGAAAGGAAGATCGTTCCGCATCTCCGCCGTGATGGCCTCCTGGGTTGGGGGCTGATTCGTCGTGGTCGTCTGTGACGCACCGGCCCCTGCGCTGGTCGTGGTCGTGGACGCCGTATCGTTCCGGGGATTCGTACCTGGTGCTGCCACCTGGGAATGCAGCACGCCGAGCGGCGCCGCCGCAAAAGCCATAGCCATTGCACCGGCTGCTATGGCGCTGAGTCCTCGTGACATTCTGACCGTCCTTTCCTGTGCTCGTGTTCGCGAGACAAAGTTAGTACGCCCCTCGGAGCCACCCTCAGGACAGAGTTCGATTTTAGGGCAACCACCGCGACGGAGATGTGACCCGAAGCACAGGGAGCATCGTTCCGGTTGGCAGTCCGGAAACCGGCGCGCGTTGGGGCCAGAGCAACTCCCGGACCACTATCTGCGCTGGCGGCCTAACTTCAGTTATAGATCGGTTTAGCCCGAGCTCCCTGGGGGAACATTCCCGATCAGCTCGTCCCAGATTGGGGAATGAGGAGCCATCCTGTCCTACCTCCCGCTCACGCCAGCATGCGAACCGCCCGCAGGGCGGTGTCCACCTCCGCCGGAGTATTCATGATTCCGCAGGCGAGCCGGGAGAGCGGCACGCGGTAGGGAGTGGTCGACGCGATGATCTTTTTTGAAAGCAGCCGGGAGACGGTCTCCTGTGCCTTGAGGCCCTTCACGTCGAAGCACACCAATCCCGCACTGAGCTCGCTCGACGCAGGCGTGTAGATCACCACGTGAGGCATCTTGGCGAGTCCGGCGCGCATCTGGGTATTCAGCGCGTGGATCCGCTCGGTAATCCGCTGGGGGCCGATCTTCTCATGGAAATCGATCGCGGCCGGCACCGCCCAGTGGTGCTCGAAAGCCTGGAATCCGCCGGGTGAGAACATCGCTGCCCGGTTCGGCGGCCGGGTGGGCCGTTCGTCGGCCCAGGCGTTGAACTCCTCGAGGTATTGGAAGCTGGCCATCAGCGGGCGCATCGTGGCCCAGATCTCCGGACGAGCCCACACAAATCCGGTGCCGCGCGGAGCGAAGATCCACTTGTGCAGCCCGGCCACGAAAACGTCCGCACCCAGCGCTGTGATCCGCTGGTCCTCCACGCCGATCCCGTGCACCCCGTCTACTACCAACAAGACCCGGTCCGCCGAGTCCCGTCCTCGGTTGATCTCACCAATGGCATCGGCGATCCGGCGCACCGGCATCCGAAGGCCACTCGAGGAGTGTACCCAGGTGATGCCTACCACCCGGGTCTTGGGGCCGATGCCCTTTCGGATCCGGTCGACGATCTCGTCCGCCGAGATGGCACCGTAGGAGCTGAAGATGGGGATCTTCCGCCAAGTGGCGCCGGCTCGCTCGCATGCCAGGCGGATCGCTTCGTGGTGCACGTAGTGGTCCTGGTCGGTGGTGAGGATTTCGTGCTCAGGTTGGAGCGGCAGGCCATGGTACACCACGGAAAGGCCGGTAGTGGTGTTGCTGGTGAGCGCAAAATCCAGCGGGTCACCACCGGTATAACGGCCGAGCGCCTGGGTCACATCGTCGTAGAACTTGGGATAATGGTCCTCGAACATCCCCCGTTCTACCGTGAGGAAGGGGTTCTGATCCAACCGGCGGCGGAACTGCTCGATGGCCGCCCGGACCGGCCGCGGGTGGGAGGCGAGATAAAACAGACCCAGGTGCACGTATCCGGAGTCGAGCTCGAACTGCTCCCGCACCGATTGCCAGTCGCCGAAATCGGGAAAGCGGAGCGCCGGGGCCCGGAGCCGATCGGCAAAAGTGGTTACCGGAGCGAGCGCGCTGGCGGCTGCGGTAAGGGTGCCCCCAACGAGCAGACGGCGGCGGGAGAGAGACATGAAGCCTCCTCGTCATTTCCATTGTGGCCGAAGCCGGAGAGCGGAGGTGGTGAGGAGACAAGGTAGGCCGATGTCGGGGCCCGAACAAGAAGCCGATGATTCCGATCTCCCGGTAATACCGTAAACCCGGCTAAACTTCGCGCCATGCCCAAACCCGACATAGCGCCGGCGGAGAACACCGCGGGCGCCGAGTTCCTCGACCGGCTTCTCGCGGCGACAGAGCTCCTGGAATCGATCGTGGCCGATCGCGGACTCCTCGCCCAGATCGCACCGGTGGCCCAACGCCGGCTGATTCAGGCAGCGGGTCACGTATACGCTCCCGATGCCTCGGCCCGCCGGCAGCTGGTGCGGGCCACCATCCGCCGTTCGAAGGCTGAGAAGATCAAGCGCGAGGACCGGGTGCTCGAGGGAACCGGAATCAGGACCCTGCGCCGCCAGCCGGTGTTCACCAGCCCGAACGTCTTCCCACCCCCCAATTTCGAGCAGTCGGATATCGACGACGATCCCGAGTTCCGGGAGGCAGTCGAGCCGCAGCATTGCTATGTCTGCAAGCAGAAATACAGCATCATCCACCACTTCTACGACCAGCTGTGCCCCGCCTGTGCTGCCTTCAACTTTGCCAAACGCACCGAGTTGGCGGACCTGCGCGGCCGGACCGCGCTGCTGACGGGAGGCCGGGTGAAGATCGGCTACCAGGCCGGCTTGAAGCTGCTGCGCTCGGGCGCCCACCTCATCGTAACCACCCGGTTCCCCCGCGACTCCGCGGCGCGCTACGCCGGCGAGCCCGATTTTGGCGAGTGGGGTCACCGGCTCGAGATCTACGGGCTCGACCTCCGGCACACGCCGAGCGTGGAGACGTTCTGTCAGGAGCTGCTTCAGACTCTGAGGGGTCTGGACTTCATCGTCAACAACGCCTGTCAGACGGTGCGCCGCCCTCCCGAGTTCTACCAGCATATGATGGCGAGGGAGACGGCCGCCATGCACGACTTGCCGGAACCGGCACGCCGCCTCCTCGGAAGCTATGAAGGCTGGCGTGGCGCCCACTCCCATTTGGAGAGCGCGACGGGGACGACGCCCGTGGTGTTCGAGCGCCGGCTACCCAGCGTCGCCGGGCTGGCGAGCTCGGCGGAGCTGTCGCAGCTGCGGTTGTTAGCGGAAGAGCAGCGCCCCCGGAAACACCTCTTTCCCGAGGGGCGGCTGGATCAGGACCTGCAGCAGTTGGACCTGCGGGAACGGAACTCGTGGCGGATGCTGATGGCTGAGGTGCCCTCGGTCGAGCTGCTGGAGGTGCATCTCGTCAATGCCATTGCGCCGTTTGTTCTCAACGCACGACTCAAGCCACTTCTGCTACGCGCTCCGGGAGCCGGCAAGCACATCGTCAACGTCTCCGCCGTGGAAGGACAGTTCTACCGCAACTTCAAAACGACCCGCCACCCTCACACCAACATGGCCAAGGCGGCGCTCAACATGATGACCCGGACCGCCGCGGCGGATTACCACGGGGACGGCATCCACATGAACAGCGTGGATACCGGCTGGGTGACTGACGAGGATGCGGCCGAGATCGCGGCCCGGAAGGTCGTGGAGCACCGGTTCCATCCGCCGCTCGACATCGTCGACGGCGCCGCTCGCATCGTGGATCCCATTATTGCCGGATTCAACTCGGGCGAACACGTCTGGGGGCAGTTCCTCAAGGACTATCGCCCGACGGATTGGTAGGTAAGCGGGCAAGCGGGCAAGGCTGTCACTGAGCGCAGTGAGGGGGCCAAAGCTCGGCATCAGCTCCAACCCCCAAGGGTTTCCCGACTCACCACGTACCCGCCTGTCGCGTACCCGCGTCCCCGCTTCCCCGTCTCGCTCTAAGCGCGTCGAGACTCCAGGATCCGGCACCCGCGGAGGAGAGATAGAGGAATACAAAGCAGAAAAGTGCGGCCGGTGTCCCTTGATTGAGCACCGGCCAGAAACCGTTGGGCGCGTGCCCCATGAAGTACGCTACCGCCATCTCGCCGGCCAGGATGAAAGCTACCGGCCGGGTGAAGAGACCCAGAAGAACAAATGCCCCTCCGAACGCCTCCAGGGTTCCGGCAAATCCGGGCAGCGATGTAAATGGCGCGGTGCCTCCGCCGGGCATGATCGGGGCAGGAAATCCGAACAACTTGGCGCTCCCGAACTGCATGAACAGGAAAGCCACGACGATTCGGAGAACGCTCAGCAGATAGGGCGCCCACGAGCGCCAGCGTGACGCGAAGCTCGAATTATTCACCTATCCTCCTGGTATGGTGGTGGAGATCACCCGGCAGCGGCTCGATCCGGTACTACGTCGGGCACCTCATCGGACCGGGTGCGAGCCGGCACCCGCCTCAAGACGACCAGGGCTATCACCGCGGTAACGATCACGATTGCCGCGCTGATCGCCGCTGCCAGATGCAATGCCGAAGCGAACGCTTCCCGGGCCCGCTCCAGCAGGTCGGCGCCGAGCCCATCGGGCAAGTGCTCCGCCACGGCTACGGCCCCTCCCAGCGTGCCGCGCGCCACCTCCGCCGCCTGCTGTGAGATGTGGGTAGAGACCGCATCGGCCATGGCGCCGCGGTAGACTGCCGCGCCGATGCTGCCGAGGATGGCGATGCCGAGCGCCCCGCCCAGCTCCGAGCTGGTCTCCGAGATGGCGGAAGCCGCCCCGGCACGCTCGGGCGGAGCCGCGCCGATGATCATGTCGGTGGCCAGGGTAAAGACCGGAGCGAGGCCGATAGCGTAGACCACCGAGCCGGCCACGAGGAGCAGCGGCCCGGAGGCGCTGTCGACCTGAGTCAGTACCCCGAAGCCGATTGCGGCCAGCGCGAGGCCGCCGCCGATGACCAGAGCCGGCCGAACGTAGCGCACGATCACCGGCGTCAGATTGGAGCCGATGATGAACCCGACCGACCAGGGCAGCATCCAGAGACCGGCTTGCAAGGGCGACAAGCCGAGCACCAGCTGGAGATACTGGGCCATGAAGATGTACGCGCCGAAGGCGACGAAGGTCACCAGCAGGTACATCGTCAGCGAGGCACTGAAGGCCGGCACCCGAAACAGGGCCAGGTTGATGAACGGACTCGATAGGTACCGTTGTCGCCGGACGAACGCGATGCCGGTGGCGATCCCTGCTACAATGGACAGACCCGGCAGCCATGCCAGCCCGTCCTGGGCGATCTGTTTGAGGCCATAGATCACCAGGAGGACGGCACCAGCCGACATCGCGGCACTGATCAGGTCCATCCGGCCCGCGTCAGGGTCCCTAAATTCCGGCAGCAGTATCGGTCCGAGTACCAGCAGCAGCAGCATCACCGGAACAGCCAGCAGGAACACCGAGCCCCACCAGAAGTGCTGCAGCATGAGTCCACCGAGAAACGGTCCAATCGCGCCGCCCACGGAATAGCTGGTTGCCCAGACGCCGATCGCGGTGGTGCGTTGCGCCGGATCGCGGAACATGTTGCGGATGAGAGATAAAGTGGATGGTGCGAGGGTGGCCCCGGCCAGGCCGAGCAACGCGCGAGTGGCGATCAGCATCTCGGCGCTCCTCGAGAAGGCGGCGAGCACCGAGCCGGCACCAAAGGCTGCCGCGCCGATCAGCAGCAGCCGCCGCCGGCCGATGCGGTCGCCCAGGGTGCCCATGGTGATAAGCGCCCCCGCGACCATGAACCCGTAGATATCGATGATCCAGAGCAACTGGACGCTGCTGGGCTCGAGGTCCTTGCTCAGCGCCGGCACCGCCAGGTTCAGAACGGTGAGGTCCATCGCGTAGAGCACGCACGGCAGCGCGATCACGGCGAGGCCGATCCATTCCCGCCGGCCTGCCCTGGGGGGCGCCGGAGCAGCAGGCGTCTTGCGAGTCATTGCCCGCCGCTCACGATCAACGCCACGGCAGCCATGGCACACACCACGCCGGTGACCTGCCAGTTGTTGAGCCGCTCTCCCAGAACTACTCGGGCCAGGAGGACCGTGCTGGCCGGATACAACGACGACAGCGTCACCACCAGGCTGAGCGGGCCTTGCCGCGCGGCCAGCAGATACAACGCGTTGGCCAGCATGTCCACGATGCCGCATGCGACTGCGAGCGTCACCGCACGGGCCGGCATCCGAATCGACCGGCGCCCCGCGATCGCGATCGCACCGAAGAGCGTCACCGAAGCCGAACGGGAAGCGAGGAGCGGCCACATTCCAGCCTGGGGGCCGGTCCGGGCGAGGGCGAGGAAGAAGAAGCCGATGGCGACACCGGACGCGAGCGCGATACCCACGCCGGAAGAGCGCCGGCCGGCTGACCCACTCGGGGACACCCCGGGATGCTGTGCGGCGTGCTGCTGGCTGACCAGCACGATGGATACGATGCCCAGCACGATGCCCATGACCGCGAGAGGCACCGGCCGCTCGCCGAGAAGCACCGAGACCACCACCGGAATGGTGACCGCGCAGACGGCAGTGGTCGGGGCGACCACTGCCATTATGCCGATGGCGAGCGCGCGATATAAAAGCGCCACGCCGATTCCCCCAGTCAGGCCGGCGACGACACCCCAGAAGAAATCAGGCCCCGACGGCGATGAGTGCGGCAGGACCGGCAGCATCAGCGCGAGCAGCAGCAGGCCGCTGAACTGCGAGACAATGACGACCGGAATGGTGCCGGCGCGCCTGGTGGTGAGACCGCCGGTGAAGTCGGCGGCGCCATAGAGTATCGCGGAGCCGATCGCCAGGAGATAAGCCACTAGGTCACCCTGGGATCGACGTTCACACCTGGCGCAGCTTCCATCGTCCCTGCCGAAACAGCACCGCGCTCACCAGGGCAAGCGTCGAATACCCGATCGTGATCGCGAGAAAGACCCCGATGGGACCGAAGCCCGCCACCCGCGCCAACACGTAAGCCAGGGGAATCTCCCACAACCAGAAGCAGGCGAGGTTGATCCAGGTCGGGGTCCAGGTATCTCCCGCTCCATTGAAGGACTGAGTGAGCACCATTCCCAGGGCGTAGAACAGGAAACCGTAGCTCATGGTACGTAGGGCCAGGGCTCCGGTGGGCCCGGCCACCGGATCGTGGGTGAAGAGGCCGACGATCTGATTGGCGAAGACGATGAACAGCACTCCCACCGCGCCCAGCAAGATCATGTTGTAGCCGGCGGCGATCCACACCGCGCGTTCCGCCCGGTCCGGCTTTCCGGCGCCCAGCGACTGGCCCACCATGGTAGCGGCCGCATTGGAGAGTCCCCAGGACGGCAACAGGCAGAAGATCACCAGCCGGATCGCCACCGTGTAGCCGGCCAGCGCTGCGCTGCCGAAGCTGGAGACGATGCGCACCAGACCGATGTAGCTGGCGGTGCCCACGAGAACCTGGAACGTCCCCGATCCCGACAGCCGGATCAGGTTGGCCATGACGGTGGGCTTGAGTGCCCAGTGAGGACGGCGGAGATTTATGCGCGAGTCGCCCCGGGTGAGGCGGTACAGCTGGTATAGCACCCCGGTACCGCGGCCGATCGTAGTGGCCACGGCCGCGCCGGTGACGCCGAGCCGCGGGAACGGGCCGAGCCCGAAGATGAAGCAAGGACCCAGCACAATATTGATGATGTTGGCGAGCCAGAGGACCCGCATCGCGATGGCGGCGTCCCCGGCGCCACGAAAGATCGCGTTGATGAGGAACAGCAGCAGCACGGTGGCGCTGCCGCCGAGCATCATGCGGGTGTAGCCCGAGCCGATGGCGATGACCGCGGGCGAGGCGCCCATTAGGCGGAGCAATCTCGGCGCCAGAGTGATGCCGAGGACCGCGACCGCCGCCGCGACCACCAGCCCCAGGGCGATCCCCTGCACCGCCGCCACGGCTGCGTCATCGGGTCGTTTCTCTCCGATTCGGCGTGCCACCACCGCGGCGACCCCGATCGAGAGTCCCATGGCCGCGGTGTAGACCAGGGTCAACATCGACTCGGTCAGGCCGACGGTAGCGATGGCGTCGGGACCGAGGCGCGAGACCCAGAAGACGTCCACCACGGCGAAAACCGACTCCATCGCCATCTCCAGGACCATCGGGATGGCGAGGAGCACGATGGCGCGGCCGATGGGGCCCGAGGTGTAGTCGTGAGGCACACCTCGGACGGCATCCCGGACGACTGACCACACGCTGTCTCGGGTCGGCGGGACTACGCCGACATTTTCCATGGTCATGCGCTACGCGTACCTTTCAGTGATGTGGTGACCCCGGCTCGCGGGTGTTTTCTCACCACAACTGGTAATACCTAGCCTTGATAGCGAGAACGAGGACTCGAAACATGAGCCCCCAAAGTAACGCCACTCAGTTTCCGATCGCCCCGCCGATCGAGCCGATGCTCGCCAAGCTGGCCGATGCCCTGCCCACGGCCGGGTCCTACCTATATGAGCCGAAGTGGGATGGCTTCCGCGCCATCGTTTTCCGGGGCGGATCGGAAGCGTTCATTCAGAGCCGCGACTTACGCCCCCTCGACCGCTACTTCCCGGAGCTGCACGAGATCCTGCTCCACAAGCTGCCGGACGGCTGCGTGATCGACGGAGAGATCGTGATCACCACGCCGCACGGCCTGGACTTCGATGCCTTGCAGCTGCGGCTGCATCCGGCGGCATCGCGGGTGGCCAAGCTCGCCCAGGAGACGCCGGCCTCGTTCGTCGGGTTCGACCTCCTGGCATCCCAAGGAAAGAGCCGCATGGACGCCCCGCAGAGCGAGCGGCGCGTGCTGCTGGAACAGTTGCTCCGCGATGTGGGCCCGCCGGTACACCTCACGCCTATGACGCTGGACCGCGGCACTGCCACGCAGTGGCTCGACCGCTTCGAAGGCGCCGGCCTGGACGGCGTGATCGCGAAGCCGGCCGATATCCCCTACCAGCCGGGCAAGCGCGCGATGCTCAAGGTGAAGCACGCGCGCACGGCGGAGTGCGTGGTGGCCGGGTTCCGCTGGCACAAGTCGGGCAAGGACGTAGTCGGGTCCCTACTCCTGGGTCTGTATGACGACCGCGGAGTGCTGCAGCACGTCGGGGTCACCTCCTCGTTCACAATGGTCATGCGCCGGCAGCTCGCGATCGAGCTCCAGCCCCTGCGGGAGAACGCCCTCCAAAAGCATCCCTGGAAGGAATGGGCTCAGGCAGACGCCAGCGAGGTCGATCGAATGCCCGGGGCGCAGAGCCGCTGGAGCGCGGGCAAGGACCTCTCCTGGGAGCCGCTACGGATCGAGCGGGTGGTGGAGGTCAAGTACGACCATCTGCAAGGCAACCGCTTTCGCCACGCCGCGACATTTCTGCGATGGCGCCCCGACAAGCAACCGCAAGACTGCCGCTACGACCAACTCGAAGTCACCCACGCCTACGAGCTCGACAAAGTCTTTTCGTCAGGGTCGAGAGGCTCCTGAACCGGGCGCCGCTCGACGGGCACATGCTGCAGGTTGACCCTTATGCGAGTCCAGGTGCTGAAGCGGCCCCGCATGGCGTCGACCAGCACGTCAGCAGGCTCGAGGTGCGGCGCCACCTCCGGGTGCCGCGCTTTCCAACGCTCGAGGCCCGCGAGCGCCTCCTCTTTCTTCCGCGCCCGGCCGATCTCGATCAGCGGGTGCTTCGACGTGCGGCGCTTGGAGGGCTGCACTCGCGCCGGCTCACCCAGCTGCTTCTGGTAGTGCGGCGGCCACGGTGCATCGCCGAGCCCTTCCCGCTCGTCCCGGGCCGACAGCTCCAGGAGCCGCTCGAGCGATCCCGGGTGCCGGTCGATATCCCGGTGCCGGTCGCCAATGCTGGCGAACCGGGCCGGCATCGTGGCCAGAGTGAAATCGCCCGGCTCGGCACTCGGCACCTCTTCCCAGGATAGCGGAGCCGAGACCGGCGCCTCCGGCTTGGGGCGCACCGAGTAGGCTGCCGCGACGGTGCGGTCCTTGGCGTTCTGGTTGTAGTCGACGAACACGCCGTGACGCTCCTCCTTCCACCACTTGCTGGTGGCGATGGCCGGTGCCCGCCGTTCGACCTCGCGCGCGAGAGCCAGCGCGGCGCGGCGAACCTGGTCGAAATTCCAGTGGCGCTCGATCCGCACGTTCACGTGCATGCCCCGCGAGCCCGAGGTCTTGGGCCAGCCGGTGAGCCCGAAGTCCTCGAGCGTCGCCTCGACCACGCGAGCGACTTGCCGCACCTGGTCCCAGGTGACGCCGGGCACGGGATCGAGATCGACCCTGAGCTCGTCGGGATGCTCGAGGTCGTCGGCGCGCACCGGATGAGGATGCAGCTCCAGGCAGCCCAGGTTCGCGAGCCAGGCGAGCGCCGCGGCGTCGCGCGGCACCACTTCGTCCGCGCTTCGTCCTGAGGGAAACCGAAGCGATACGACTTCAATCCAGGGGGGCCGTGACGCCGGGGCCCGTTTTTGATAGAAGTATTCCCCGCCGATGCCGTTGGGGTATCGCACCATCATGTTGGGCCGTCCGCCGGCGCCCCGCAGTGCTCCCTCCGCCACGGCGAGATAGTAGCGCACCACGTCCAGCTTGGTGTACCCCGGCTGAGGAAAGAGCAGTTTGCCCGGATTGGAGACCGAGACCTCGCGACCGTCGACGACGAGCAGCTCCGCCTCCGCCTTTTTCGTCATCGCGAGCGCTCGAGGCCTCGTGGCAATGGCTTTGAAGCGCTCAGCGCCAGGTCCACGACTACAGCGAGCCGCTTCAGGAGCAGGGTACGCTCGCGCGCGTTCTGGGTGAGCGACGCGGCTCGCTCGAGCTCCGCCCGGGCCTCGTCCAACCGGCCCAGCTTGACGAGGAGGTCGGCCCGCACGCTGGGCAAGAGGTGATACTGCTGGAGCGACGGTTCCGCGGTGAGCTCATCCACCAGCTCCAGTCCCGCCGCCGGCCCGAACGCCATGCCCAGCGCTACCGCCCGGTTCAGCTCCACGATCGGCGACGGCACGATCTGGGAGAGTGCATCGTAGAGCGCCACGATGCGGATCCAGTCCGTCTCCTCCGCCGTTCGCGCCCGGGCATGGCAAGCGGCGATGGCGGCCTGCAACGTGTACGGGCCCAGCGCGCCGCTGAGCGCTTCCGCGCGCTGGAGTGCCTCGAGTCCACGGCCGACGAGCACATAATCCCAGCGGGCGCGCTCCTGATCCAGAAGCAGCACCGGCTCCCCCGTCGGGCCGACCCGGGCCCGAAGCCGCGACGCCTGGATCTCCATCAGGGCGACCAGTCCGTGAACCTCCGCCTCGTCCGGCGTGAGCTCAGCCAGGATCCGGCCGAGCCGGAGTGCCTCGTCGCAGAGCGCCGGCCGCACCCAATCCTTCCCGGCCGTGGCCGAATAGCCCTCGTTGAATGTGAGATAGATGACCTCGAGCACCGACGGTAGACGGAACCCGAGCTCGGGACCGCGGGGTACCTCGAAGGCAACGCGCGCCTCGACCAGGGTCCGCTTGGCCCGCACGATTCGCTGGGCGACGGTGGGCTCGGGCACCAGGAAGGCGCGGGCGATCTCCGCGGTTGTCAGGCCTCCGAGCAGGCGGAGAGTGAGCGCCACCCGGGCCTCGGTCGAGAGCACCGGGTGACAGGCGGTGAACATCAGCCCCAGGAGATCGTCGCCCACGTGATCGTCGATGGCGGCATCGAGATCGGGCACGGCCGCCTCTTGCCGGGCCACGGCCTCGTGACCGAGCTCCTGCTGCTTGCGCTCCAGCCGCTGATTGCGGCGAAGGAGGTCGATGGCCCGATGCTTTGCGGTGGCCATGAGCCAGGCCCCCGGATTATCCGGGACTCCCGACTCCGGCCACCGCTCCAGGGCAATCACGAGCGCATCGTGCGCCAGGTCTTCCGCCAGACCGACGTCGCCCACGATCCGCGCGAGACCCGCGATGACCCTGGGCGACTCGATCCTCCAGACGGCGTCGATGACGCGATGCGTCTCGCTGGTGCTGCTATCGGGCTCCGGCGAGGCCACGTTCCGCGGTGGCTGATGCCGGGGTGGCGGCTCCCTCGCAGTTGATCATCCACGGTATGCTGAAGCGATCGACCAGCATGCCGAAGCGCTCGGCCCAGAAGGTCCGCTCGAACGGCATGGTGACCGAGCCGCCTTCCGCCAATGCCTTGAAGATGCGCTCTCCCGCTGCCGTATCGTCGGTTGAGAAGGACACGAACAAGCCTTGTGGTTTGGCGTAATACTCGGGCGGGCTGTCCGATGCCAGGAGCACCGCGTCGCCCACCACCAGGCGCGCGTGCAGCACCCGGTCCCGCCAGCCCGCCGGCACCTGGTTCGCTATGGGCGACTCGCCGTGAGTCATCAGCGCCTCGATCCGCCCCCCGAGGACCCGCTCGTAGAGCTTGAAGGCTTCGGCGCAGTCGCCGTTGAAGTTGAGGTAGGGATTCAGTTGCGTCTTCATCGTCCGCTCCAGTTGATCGTTTGTTGGTATGTCAGCGGCGCCGCCGGTCGAGTCCTTCTCTATCGGCCGGTCAGCTGCGCGGGCTCGTGGAGCTCAGCACTGGGTTCGCATCCGGAGCCCGGCCCTTCGAATATCTGGCGGATCTCGCTCTCACCGTCGCCGGCCACCTCGAGAAAGCGTTTGGTGAGCTCGATGGCTTCTTCCTTCGACTTGGCCTCAATCAGGGCGAAGCCGGCGATCAGCTCCTTGGCTTCCGTAAACGGTCCATCGGTCACAGTCACTTTTCCGCCGGAGCGGCGGACCCGCGCGCCGGTGGCGCTCGGCAAGCAACCTTCGGTGGAGAGCAGCGCTCCCCTGCTTGTCATCTCCTCGATGAGCTTTCCCATCTCCGCCATCTGCTCGGGCGTTGGGGGAAGGCCAGTCTCCGCGGTCTTGTAGATCGTCAGGAATCGCATGGTGATCGTTCCTCGGGCTTTGGGTTGAGTGGCCGGGACTAACGCTTGGCGGATACCTGCTTGCGCACCCGCTCCTCCTGTTCCCTCAGCTCGGGGGTGAACTCGGCCCCGAAGTCCTCCGCCTCGAACACCTGGCGAATCTCGACCTCGCCCTGGGGGAACGGAGCGCGCTTGAGCCATTCAATGGCCTCTTCCTTCGACCTCACCTGCCAGAGCCAGAAGCCGGCGATCAGCTCCTTGGTCTCGGCGAAGGGCCCGTCGATCACGGTCCGCTTTTTCCCTGAGAACCTAATCCGGACACCTTTGGAGCTCGGCTGGAGTCCCTCCCCTGCGAGCATCACGCCGGCCTTGGCCAGCTCTTCGTTGAACTTTCCCATCTCCGTCAGCATCTCCCGGGTGGGCAGAACGCCCGCCTCGGAGTCCCGGTCGGCCTTCACGATCACCATGAATCGCATTGTCATGTCTCCTGTAGAAATGGCTATGGGCTATTGGCTATTGGCTTTAGATCATCCAGCGTCGAGAGAAATCGGCCGGTAACCATAGCCCTCAATTACACGTCGAACGCGGAGACATGAAATCGACATCAGCCGCTGACCAGGGCGTGGATGTTCCCGTCCGGGTCCTTGAACCAGGCCGCTTTATTGCCTTCACCGACGTGAACATCGCCCTTGCGGGTCAGCCCGGGAAGATCGTAGTGCTCGAAGGACACGCCCTTGGCCTTGAGCGCCTGGACGATCTTGTCGATGTCGTCTCCTACTTCCCAGGTTGCCGCCGTTGCCTTATTGGTGCCCGCATATTGGGACTGGTAGACCAGGATCTCTGAGCTCCCACTCCGATAGACCAGGGCCTCGGGCATCATCTTATCGTCGAGCACCTGGAGGCCCAGAGTGCCTTCGTAGAACTTTCGGGCCGCTTTCGCGTCCCGGACCGGGATAGTGGCCGCTGCGGCCTTACCTGCCAGCATGGCCGACCTCCTCAGCCGCACCCCGGCGGGCTTCCATGGCGGGGTCGGCCTCCCAGATCGCGATGACGTTCCCTTCGGGGTCGGTCAGTTGAGCGAACCACCCCATTCCCGGAACCGGAGTCTTCTGCATCATGACTTTCGCTCCCAGCCGCTCGGCTTTTTTCACGAACTCATCGACGCTTTCTACCAGGATATAGTTGACCGGAGCCTGGCCGGGAAACATGCGCCGCATCAGCCCGCCGTTGACGCCCGGCCGGGCGGGATGACCCTCACTGTCCGTCGGTACGGTCTTCACCATCCAGTATTCGAAACCCGGGTCCGCCGAGCCTTCCCATCGGTTGATTTCCCAGCCAAACAGCTCGCGGTAGAACTTGGCCGCCCGCTCGGGGTTATCAGCCGGAATCTCGAAGTGCACGATCGTGTGGTCCATGGTCTCCTCCCGGGGAATTGGGGCTCCAGGCCCGCTCTTGCGATACATACTGTTTGGTATGTATAATCCAAAACCGGTGCCGTCAAGACCGACCGGCACGCCGTAATCAGAGTGTTACATGCCACACTGTGGAACGCGTAACACTCAGGAGCGACATGGCCAAATTCCCCGCCAAGCGACGCACCCGAGATCCCAATGCCACCCGGGAGAAGCTGCTGCATGCCGCGTTCGCGGAGATCTACCGGCGGGGGTTCCAGGCCGCGAGCCTGGACACGATTCTGGCCCAGGCCGGGGTGACCAAGGGCGCGCTCTACCACCACTTTCCCGATAAGATGGCACTGGGGAAGGCCGTGGTCGATGAAGTGGTGAGGAGCTTCCTGCTGCGGCGCTGGTCGGTCGAGTCACTCGAACAGCTCGAGGGAGATCCGATCACCGCACTCCAGCAGATCCTACGGCACCGGTCCGACCAGCTCACGACCCGGGAGGTCGAGTTGGGCTGCCCCCTGAACAATCTGGCTCAGGAAATGTCGCCCCTGGACGAACGATTCCGCCGCCAGGTTGACGGGGCGTTCGACACCTGGAGAGGGGCATTCGCGAAGGCCCTCCAGCGGGGGAAGTCGGAGGGCACCGTCAGGCGCGACGTGAATGCCCGGAAGGTGGCGTCTTTCGTCGTTGCGGCAATCGAAGGCTCGTTCGGGCTGGCCAAGAGCGCCCAGAGCCGGTCGATGCTGCGGGCCAATCTCGAGATCCTGAATGGGTTTCTGGAGACTCTCCGAGCGGCGACAAGATCCCGAAAGAAAGCGCCCGCCAGGCCCGGATTGCCTTCGCATGCTTCGGGTAGTGTGCATAGGCGTCGAGCCTGAGACGGCGGCGGAACCGCGTTTCCCCTGCCAGCAGCTCTTCCGGAACTCGCTGGACGTATTCGACCAGCCGCTGGTGGACCTCATCGAGCTGCCACAGCACTTCCGAGAGCGTCAGGTGGCGCCTCTGCTCGGTCATCAGAGCGTTGAAGGCATCGATCCCGCCATACTTGCTAGAGTACCGTGGCGGCCTGCCACCGTGGGCTATCAGCGGCAAGTGAGTGAGGGCTTCCTCTTCCCAGGTGGTGACATGGGCGAGGATGTCCCGCACCGACCAGCCGCCTTGCACTCCGGGCTCCAGCATCTGGGACTGGGCAAGGCCGGCATACGATGCCTTGAAATCCGACCACGCCAGGTCGAGTCGCCTCAAAAACTGCGTTCGGGCCACGGTTCCTCCCGAGAGAGTCGCACGCCGTTGCTTCGAGGCCACTTCCACTAAGCTCACGCGACAAGTGTATCGCCCGGATGACGGCATCGCACTCCGAATCTTGCTCTCAAACTGATCTGCGGAACCTGAGACCGGTATTCTGGTTGGAGCTAGAGTGGCGGGCTCAACGCATTCGAGACGGGACGATGGACAACCAGATCAGTCTGTTCGGTGGCCGGCCGCTGCCGGAGGGGTTCAAGTATCAGGCACAGGTGATCTCCCCGGCCGACGAGAAGACCCTTCTGGAGCGTGTGAAGCAGCTCGCTTTTAAGGAGTTCGAGTTCCAGGGCTATGTCGGGAAGCGCCGCACCGTCTCATACGGCTGGCGCTATGACTTCAACCAGCGGGTGCTCCAACGGGCGGATGACATTCCCCCTTTCCTGCTCTCGTTGCGCGAGATCGCCGCTGACTTTGCCGGCACCGAGCCCGGGCGACTGCAACAGGTGCTGGTGACGGAGTACGACGCCGGTGCGGGGATCGGCTGGCACCGGGACAAAGCCGTCTTCGGTGAGGTGATCGGCATCTCGTTGCTCTCGGCTTGCCGGTTTCGCCTGCGGCGGAAAGCCGGAGCTACCTGGGACCGGGTGTCGCTCACCGCCGAGCCGCGGTCGGCATATCTCCTGAGCGGCCCGTCTCGCAGCGAGTGGGAGCACAGCATCCCGGCGGTGGATGTGCTTCGCTATTCGATCACCTTCCGAAATTTCCGGGAGCCCGATCAGACATGATCGTGCATTTGCTGGACGGCACTTACGAGCTGTTCCGTCACTTTTACGGGCTGCGCCGCTTCAATAAGGGGAAAGACGCGCTGTTCGGAGCCGTGGTCGGGGTGCTCCGGACCGTGTTGCAGGTGATCGAGGGGGGAGGAACCCACCTCGGGGTCGCTACCGACCATGTCATCGAATCTTTCCGTAACGACCTCTGGCCGGGGTACAAGACTGGCGACGGCATCGAGCCGGCGCTTCTGGCCCAGTTCCATCCCCTGGAGGAAGCGCTCGCCGCGATGGGAGTCGCCGTGTGGCCAATGATCGAGCTGGAGGCCGACGACGCGCTGGCCTCCGCCGCCCGGATCGCCGCCGGGGACGAGGCCGTCCAGAAGGTCTGCATCTGGACCCCCGACAAAGACCTGGCCCAGTGCGTCCGGGGTGATCGTGTGGTGCAGGTGACTCACCGAGCCGGGATCCGCAATTCTGAGGGAGTTCGCCAGAAGTTCGGGGTCGAGCCGCTTCTGATCCCCGATCTGCTGGCTCTCGTGGGCGACGCGGCGGACGGTTATCCCGGCATTCCGGGGATCGGAGCTACCACGGCGGCACGGCTGCTCAATCGCTACGGCAGAATCGAGGACTTCCCACCGTCGGTGCTCGCGCCGGATACGCTCGAGTCGGCCCTGTTGTTCAAGGATCTGGCGACTCTCAGGACCGACGCGGCTCTCTTCGATCGGGTCGACCAGCTTCGCTGGCTGGGTCCCACAGCCGACTTCGCCGCCTGGGCCGAGCGGATGGGAGAGTCGCGCCTGCTGGAACGCTGCCTGAAAGCCCAACCGATTAAAGCGGGTACCAAGGACAGCCAATAGCCAATAGCCCTATTGCGGAACCCGGTACCGCGGACCATACTCGACCATCCCGCAATCAGCTCGTTCGTCGACGTAGTTCGTGGTACTGGAGGTGCCCAATGCGCACATGCGCGAACCTGGCCCGCATGGTTCTCGTTGCCGTCTCAATCCTGCCCTCTCGACTCCTCGCCCAGTCCGTCGTGATAGCCCCGCGGGATCCGTCCATCACGGTCCCGACGGTCTGTCAGGCCTTCGCGGCGACGTTTACCAACGTCAAGGGCATCGTTCGCCCCGCCATATTTGCGTGGAATGTGACCAACACCGCCGCTTTCGCGGCCGACACCACCGGGCGGGTGTGCCTTCGGGCCACCACTGTGGCGGCGCCGACCACCACCGGAGTCATAGCTCAGATGGTGGGGCGCTCGCTCAGGGACTCCACCTCACTCACCGTCCTGCCGCCGCAGCCATCGGCCGAGGTGGTCATGGCGCAGCCCAGGCCGGGGATGATTTATGAACGCCAGCGCCCCACCCTCACGGTGGCCGATACTCAACCCACCGCGACGGCGCGGCTCGAGACTGCCACCATCGTGCGGCCCGCGCTGGGCGACATCGCCCGGCGTTACCTGCCACCCGGCGCGGCACCCACCGGGATCTCAGCCAGCTCCGGGTCGCCGGTCAGCGCCACAATTTACTGGACCGCGACGTCAGGCGTTACCGGATATACCGTGATGCGCTCGACCAGCGCGGCCGGCCATTTCGACGTCGTAGGATCGCCGCCGGCCAACGCAACATCGTTCACCGATACCGGCCTGGCACCGCTGACAACTTATTACTGGACGGTGTCGGCGAACTATTCCGGTTTCTCTCCCGGCTCGAGCGCAGCCGTTTCTGCCGCGACAACAGCCCCCAAGAATCCAACCGACTTTACTGCGCGAGCGGGGCAGGCGGACGAGCTCATCATGAATTGGAGTCCTCGGAGCGACGCCGAGTATTACACCGCGGAAGTCAACGGGCTCCAACCTGCCCAGTTCACCATCAATAAACCTCCGCTGTCAGTGTCGCCCGTTCCACCTGGTCTGAGGAGCATCAGCCTGGTCGCCTACTACCTCGGCGCCGGGAATCAGTACTATGCGGACGTGGCGAATCCTTCCCGGGCTCAGGCAGCAGCGATGCCGAAGAACGGTTTTCCTTGGCTGGCTAAGCATGGAGCCGGCAGCACGGCCGAGGCGGGCGAGTATTACTCCACCATCGGGGCCACCCCTGGCAAATCGGATCTGATCAAGTGGAAAGCGGCGAATGGTTTCCCGGCCCAGGGTGCGGCCAACGACGAGGTTCGGGCCCAGTACTTCAATGCCCAGGATCTGAATCTCGGGCGGGACACGCATTGCCGAATGACTACTAACGGTCACCTCGCGTGCTACCAGAACAACAGCGGCCCGATCCCGGGCACGCCCGACTTCCCTAACGCCCAGAGCGCCCTCAACGACATGGTGACCGGCAAGGCGCCGTTTGCGACCGTGGCCATGGATCAGGAGGTGAACGGCAACGTCAACTTCTACGCTTACAAGGATGATGGTGCGCTGGTCAACGCAGTGGTCTTGGACAACGAGGGCTCGAAGGCGATGCCCAATGTGTGCACCGCCTGCCACGGCGGCCGCTACGATGCCAGCAGCAATACCACAAGTGGGGCGTCCTTTCTACCATTTGATGTCTTCGGCTTCACCTACGCTAGCGCCTCCGGTTTCACCCTGGCCGATCAGCAGGAGAACTTCCGGAAGCTCAATGCCATGGTGAAGAGCACGGGACCCAACGCCAGCAATCCTGATAACCCCATCGTGACTTTCATCGATGGCATGTACGGTAACGCGGTATTGACCCCGGGTACCCACGCCAGCGACCAGTGGGTGCCGGCGGGCTGGTCGGCCAAGCCCAACGTATACGACGTGTTCAAGCGGACCTGCCGGACCTGTCATCTGGCCAGCAACCAGACCTTTGATTTCATGACCTACCGGGCACTCGCCGACTTCCAGGGTATCATTAGGAGTGACGTTTGCACTGGCAAGACGATGCCCCACGCCGAGGTGCCGTATCGAAAGTTTTGGACTCAGTCAACGGTGTATCTGCCGTTCTACTGGTCCGACCCGACCACAATGAACATTACTCCTTGCCCGTAGCCCGGACGTGAACGTCAGGGGGCCACCATGGCCCCTTGACCCTTTGGGTAATAGGTGTATATACTCGTTTCCATGAGATCCGCTCTTCCCTCCCCGGCGCGAGACATCCAGGCCGCGGTGCTGAAATGCACCTGCTTCAATCTGCGGAAAGCCAGCCGAGCCGTCACCCAGCTGTACGATGAGTTTCTCCGGCCCTCCGGCCTTCGGGCCACGCAGTTCTCTCTCTTGATGCTGATCCGCGGCCTGGGGCCGCTGCGGATTACCGAGCTGGCGGAGGAGGCGGTGATGGATCGCACCACCCTCAAGCGGAATCTCGAGTTGCTGCAACGGGAGGGCCTGGTCCACATCGCATCGGGCGAGGACGCCCGGGTCCGGGAAGTGAGCCTCACCCCGGCGGCAGGATCCCGGCTGGCGCGGGCGCTGCCGCTGTGGCAGCGAGCCCAGGCTCACCTGACCAAGGAGCTGGGGGCCGGGCGCACCGATCGCATGTTAGCGGATCTTTCGGCGGCCATCTCCGCGACGGACCTGTGAAATGGGTGGTTCCTTTTTGCTGCAATAATAGGTGTATCTACATCTATTGAGGAGGCGAGTCATGACGGCCGCATTGATCTTGACCGGAGTGGTGGTGGCACTGGTTGTGACTTCGTACATCGTAGAAGCGCTGCGCCCTTCGCCGGCCCGGCCGGAGCGACTGGCATGGGCGCCTGACATTCCTATCCGGTATCTCGCTCTCGACGACGAAGTGCGGCTCCGCTACATCGTGGCCGGCGACGGCCCCCCGCTGGTCCTGCTGCACACTCTACGAACTCAGCTCGACATGTTCCAGAAGGTGATCCCGCAACTGGCACGACGCTACCGGGTCTACGCCCTGGACTACCCGGGGCACGGCTGGTCCGACATTCCGCCCGCGGAGTACTCGCCTGAGCTCTTCGTATCGACAGTGGCGCGCTTCCTCGACCGGCTCGACATCAAGGACGCCACGCTGGTGGGAGAATCGATCGGGGGCAGCATCGTTCTGCTTCTGGCGGCGCGCCGGCATCCCGCCGTTCAGCGGGTGGTGGCGATCAACCCGTACGACTACGACCGTGGCCGCGGACTCCGCCGAAGCTCCCCGCTGGCGAACCTGATCTTCGGCCTGAGCCGGGTTCCCGTGCTGGGGTCCACCGTCATGCGGCTGCGGAACCCAATCGTGGAAACCATAATCCTGCATGGCGGGGTACGGCGCGCCGGTGCATTCCCGGCGGGACTGGCGCGGGAGGTCTATGCGGTTGGCAACCGGCCCGGCCACTTCCGCGCGTTTAGCTCGCTGGTACGGCACTGGCCGTCCTGGGAGGCACTGCGGACAGAGTACCGTTCGATTGCCCTTCCGGTGCTGCTGCTCTACGGCGACCACGATTGGTCTCACCCCGGCGAGCGTGAAGCGAACCTGCGAGACATTCCCGGGGCGCAACTGACAGTGGTATCGAATGCGGGGCATTTCCTGGCCCTGGACGCGCCCGATGACTTGGTACGAAGTGTGGCGGAGTTCGTGCCCGATCACGGTGCCGCCAACTCCATGCGATTCCCTACCGCACCACACACTAGCAAGGAGAGTTCATCATGATCCCGGTTATCCCCTGGTACATCGTCCTGGTGGTCCTCGCGACCAATGTCGCTCTCGCCGTCGCCGTCTGGCACATCCTTTCCTCGGCGGCAGGCCGGAGCGGGCTCCCGCGCTCGAGCCAGCGCTCGATTCGAATCGGCGCCGCCATCTTTCTCACTGTGTGGCTCGGAGCGGTCCTGTTCTTGGCGCCGGCACCCGCTTCATTGTTGGCCCGCGACCAGTTCTTCCTCAACCCTTTGATTCCGCCGTTTCTCATACTGCCGCCCGCCGTGATACTCCTGGCGCTCTGGCTCTCTCCGGCATTCCGCCGAGTGCTGGCTGTTGCGTCGCTTCCACAGCTGGTCGGCATCCAGTTCTATCGGACCATCGGCGTTGTGCTCTTGATTCTGCTTGCGCTGGGACAGGTACCGCCTCACTTCGCGGTCCCCGCCGGCTGGGGCGACATAGGGGTCGGTCTCACCGCGCCGCTGGTCGGGCTTGCACTCGCGCGCGGAGTCCGCGGTGGTCGAACCCTCGCCGCCTGGTGGAACGCATTCGGGCTGTTGGATCTCGTGGTGGCGGTCGGAATGGGAACCGGGTTCCTGGCTCCACTCCTGGCGCCGGATCTTGGTGCCCGGGTTCCGCCGGTGGCCGCGATGGGAGTGTTTCCCATGATCGTGGTGCCCACCTTCACCGTCCCGATGTCGGTGCTGCTGCACCTGGTCGCCCTGGCGCGTCTGCGTCAATCGGCGCGGCTCGGCTCGAGAGTGGTACGGGAGGTGGTGGGCTGACGATGCGGTGGGCGACCGAGCGTGGTGTAGGCCTCCACCCTCAACTGGAGAAGACCGTCCACAACCCCCATCCGGCAAGCAATACTCCGGTGACTCGCCCGAGCAGCCTGCCGTTCGGCACCACCTTCTCTGCCAGCACGAACCCCGCGATCGCTACCACCCAGAGCAGGTTCATCACGCCGGCCACGAAGAGCAGCGCCATCAGCGCCCCGCAGCAGCCGACGCAGTAGGTGCCGTGCCGGAATCCCATCAGTAAGGCACCCGACACCCCCTCGCGCCATTCGGTCGAGAAAAACCCGAGCGGGGAGCCGCAATGCGACAGGCAGGCACCCTTGGCCGGCAACCACTGGTAGACGCCCGCCAGGATCAGGAGCCCTCCGCCGAGCAGCGGAGTGTTGCTCGCCATGGCGGGCGAAAGAAGCGCGGCGGAATGGAGCGCCGACTGGGTAACGGCCGCGAGAACCGCGTAGCCGCTCCAGGCGAGCAGGTAGCCGAGGGTGAAGATGGAGACGGGCGCCGCCAGCACGCCCTGGACCCGACGCGACCGGGAGACACCGGCAAAGAGCAGAATTACCGGCGCCACCGACGGGATCATCATGGCGACCATCATGACGATCCACATGATGGCCAACCCCGCCGTTTCGCCGGCGCTCCAGGCTCGGGCCTGGGGCATTGCCATTCCGAGATGAGCCGCCATCTCGGCGGCCAGGTGGGCGATGTAGGCCCAGGCCAGCCCCGCGAGAGTGAGCAGGCCCGCGGCAACGACGAGGCGATCCCTGCGAAGCGCGGTCTCGAGCAGACTGAGGCGCGGAGGTGCGGCGCTCACACTTGGCAGGTCTACTGCTGGTTGGTCCAGTTCGTCACCGCATACGCCGAGTAGCGGCCCGGATGCTCGAACGCGACCTTGCCGTGCTGAATGCGCATCGCTGCAGTAGTGCAGATGCTTCCGTCGTTCCAAAGAAAACCGCCCTTGGGATAGACGATGTGAATCTCCTTCTCGTTGCCGGAGACCACATCCTTGATCGGCGTCTGCCGCATCTCGACCGACCCCGGAATCCGAAAGCCCGAACGGTTGCCGTTTACGGTCATCTCGATGGGTTTCCGGATCGGCCCCTCGAAGGAGCCGACGCCTCGACCACCTCGAACCCAAACATGAGCTCGCAGGGTCCGTTGTCGGTCATCCCGCCTCGGTCGCGTCCATATGCATACCGGGCGCGGGACCCGTAAGACTTCCACCGGAGCCATCCGTCCCCGGTCGTCCCGACCTCGCTCAGCCCTTGTTGTACTCGTCGTGGCGGCGCCACCAGAATCCCGTCTCGTTACGCCCTCGTGGCGCCCGGTCGAGCCACTGGTACGTGCTCCAGAGTACGTCCACCCCGCGCGCGTAGGCCGAGTAGGTGTGGTAGACGACGCCGTCCTCGAGCGCGAACGCGCTCATCCCCGGTCTCTCGCGGGTGTACGTGGCCAGGTCGGTTCCGGTCATCGCCGCGACCTGAGCCACGGGCCCCTGGTCGTCGGGTGACTCCCACTCTCGAGCGGTCTTCCCCGCGAGCGGTTCAGGCGCCGGCCGCTCGCGCCGGTAGTTGTATTCGATTTGCCCCTCGCGCTGTTGCTTCTCGGTGATCTGGACGTTGAAGTCGAGATTGAAGTCGCTCCCGAGCGAGGACGCCCAAGGAAACGTCCACCCCATCCGCCGCTGGTACGCCTGCAGCTTGGCGAGTGGCGCCCGCGACACCGCCGCCAGGGTGACGTCGTGGTTGGCCAGGTGGACGACGGAGCCGTTGAAGCCGTCCGCGATCGCCGAGCAGGCCGGACAGCCTGCCGTGTAGTCGGGCCCGAACATGAAATGATAAATGAGGAGCTGCGAGCGACCTCCGAAGAGGTCTCTGAGCGAGGCGCTCCCCCCGTCGGTCTCGAAGCGGTACTCCTTGTCGATCTGCACCCACGGCAGCTCCTGCCGCCGCCGCGCCAGCTCGTCGCTGCGCCGCGTTAGCTCCTTCTCCGCCTTGAGCAGCTCGAGCCGGGCTGAGAGCCAATCTTTACGAGTGCCCCTCTTGTGTTTCGTCATCGCCCTTCTCTCCTTCTTTCAGGTGTCCTTCACCGTTTGATGCGTCCGTCCCAATTCCGTCGACGTCTTGCAATGGTGGCGCAACCGCGCCCGTCCCGCTAACATTCTACCGTTCGGTTGACCAACATATTCAACCAAACGGTTGAACACAAGCCCTCGGCAACCTGGCGCAGCCTATGTTGGACCAAGTCTATAGTGCTATTGCAGATCCGACCCGTCGCGGGATCCTGGGTATCCTGGCGGAGGGAGAGGTTAATGTCGGGAGCTTGGCGGAGCGGTTCCCCATTTCGCTCAATGGGGTCTCCAAGCACGTGAAGGTCCTGGAGCGGGCCGGACTGGTCGAGCGCACCGTACAGGGCCGAGAGCACCGGCTCCGCCTCAACGCCGAGCCGCTACGGGAAGCGTCGATGTGGTTGGAGCACTACCGCACGTTCTGGGAGACTCGGTTGGCGGCGTTGGAGGCGTTCCTGCTGAAGAAGGAACCCCGCGCCGGGTCGGAGCGGGCAGAACCTCCTCGGGAGGATGGTCGATGACCGTGACCGATGAAGCGGCGCCGGTCCTGGTGGTGCGGCGGAACATGGCGGTGCCGCGGGAGCGGGTGTTCGAGGCCTGGCTCGATTCGGAGAGCCTGGCGCACTGGATGCGGCCGGGGAACTTCACCCATGCCACCGTCACCGTCGATCCTCGGGTCGGCGGCGGATTCCGGATCGTGATGGAGGGGCGGACGGACGGGGGCGACTACGAGCACCGCGGCGAGTACCTGGCGATCGAGCCGCCATCGTTGCTGTCGTTCACCTGGATCTCCAACGCCACGGACCACAAGCCGACGGTTGTCACCATCGAGTTTCACGAGCGGGGCACGGGGACCGATCTGGTCCTCACGCACCGGCGCTTGGCGCCGAAGGTAGTCGAGGCGCATCGGAAGGGATGGACCGACATCATGCGCTTGCTCGACGAAGCGTTGACCCGGGGCTAGGAGAATCCGTAGTTGCTCAAT
>JBJMPK010000236.1:0-5027 GCA_045803245.1 Gemmatimonadales bacterium | reverse complement strand
GGCCACCCGGGGCGAGGCGTATAGCAGCCGGACCGTAACGCTCCGGGAGAGATACTCCAGCGGCTGCATGTTGATGCGCCGGTAGAGCTCATCTCCCTTGGCGCCGGGAATATCCGGGACCCCATCCGAGAACATTATGATGCTGAGCGGCGCCAACCCCAGGTTCTGACGCTGGACGTGCACGGCGACACGCTCGAAGAAGGCGTTATAGTCGGTGATGGGATCGTCTTCCGGGAACCAGGCCCGCAGGCTGGCGCCGATCTGCGACGGCGTTTTGCCGCTCAGGTCCTGGATCGGGTGGAATGTCTTTGCCTCTCCGGTGCGCTGTCCGCCCATGGTGCCCACGAATACATCAGACGGCTGGCGCAGCCCCTTGAGGCCCTTCATGTGCGAGTAGATGTAGAGCGACGCGAAATCGATGGCATCATCGAAGTGCCCGCCCTTCCGGAACGACCCGGACACGTCCAGCCCGATGACCAGGGTGGCCTTGGGCGGTGGCGCGTCCTTGGGCGGGGTGCACCCGAGAGCCAGTGCGGCCAACGCCGCGTAGCGAAGCGGCTTCATCATGCGGCCGCCTGGGACACCGACCCACGAGCCGCCGGCTTCCGCTCCATGCTGAGCGGCGTAGCCGCCAGGACTTCCTCCAGCGAGCGGAACGGCAGATTGAAGAGAGGCCGTCCCAGCAGCAGCACCAGGCAGAAGTTGAAGCCTGAGGCCAGGAGCTGCAGCACCGGTAGGCTAAGCAGCTCGAACATCTCGCGAGCTTCCTTCTTGAACCAGTCGACCTCTGACTTGAGCGCCGCGATCGGAGCCTTCCAGAACTCCGGCTGCCGCGGCGGGGCCATATCAACCGACCCGCCGTGGCTGATGGTTTCACGGGCCAGCACGGCGATCAGGGCCGGCGTACCATAGCGGCCGAACAGGAACCAGGTCATGCCGCGCACGCCGAGCCAGCCGCCGAAGGCCAGTCCCAGGGTGCCGCCGATGCCCAGGTTGAACCCTTGCTGCGCCATCCACGGCGTGATCGCGTCCACCAGCTCGCGATACAGGAACAGGACCTCGAACATCGCGACCACGAACTCGATGACGACCATCGAGATGATGGTGCCGTAGTGCTTGGACTTGATCGCATCGTTCAGGGCCTGAACGCAGGCGAAGCTGCCGCCCACCAGGAAGAACAGGAAGATGTAGAGCATGCTGGTCATCATGATCGGGTTCGGCTCGAACCCGGTCAGGTCAGCCAGGAGCTCGTTCATCGTCGGACGCAACGTGAACGTAAAGATCGTAGCCTCGATGGCGGACCAGAGGATCAACAGCAGGAAGGCCAGCCAGGGCACGCCCGGCTTGAAGTACCGCCGCGAGGTCCAGTCGAGGATGGCAAAGGGTGAGTTGAGCGCACCCTTGATAGCATTCCAGAGTAGCCGCACAAAGGCCCGGATGCCGCTCCCGATCCACCCGATCGAGACGAACACGAAACGGCCCATGCCGGCCCAATAGAACCAGGCCATGCGGCCCACGTCCCACCACGACATGAGAAGCGCGGTGAGGAAGTATCCCCGGCCGGAACGGAACGGCAGGGTATAGAGGGAAGTCATGGTGGCCCACATGCTCACGACGAGCACGGCGGCAGGCAGCAGAAGCAGGACCGCCTTCAGCATGATCATCATCGGCGATCCGCTGAAGACGAAGCCGAAGACCAACTGCTGGAGATCGAGGATCCAGGACAGGCCGGACCACATCCAGCTCCACAGCTGGGCCAGCATCCAGCTCCACTGCTCGTTCTGAACGGTCGGTTGCATGAGCGTATTCCCTCCTGAAAGCGCGGAGGAAGACAAGTGGATGACGTTGGGTCGTTGAGGTTCGACGGCGGAATCGCAAGCCACGTGCCCGGAAGAGATCCACCGGCACCAGGAGAGTTACTCGAATGCGGTTAGCCGAGTTGGGACCCGCGGGCAAAGGCAGGGGGGATCAGTTCAGTGAGCGCTCACCATGCATCCCGACCACCTTGAGGCGAACTGCCCCCCAGCGCGGAGGGGCGCCATTCCGAGGTGAAAAATGTTGCAGCTCGGCTCGTTCAATCGGTTACCTTTCCCCGACAGCGCCCGTCACCGTGATGGTCAACTTTGACGGGCCGCCCTGCGATAGATCAACACTGGGAGGCTCCCATGACCGGTAGAACCGAGCATGAATCGAACGGCACAGCATCCTCAGGGCCGCTTCCGGCTGGAACTCCAGCCCCCGATTTCACGCTTTCCAGCGGTCCCGACACCACACTTCAGCTGGCCGATCTCCGCGGTCACCCGGCTATTCTCGTCTTCTATCCCGCCGACTGGAGTCCGGTCTGCGGAGATGAGCTGGCCCTGTTCAACGAGCTGCTACCGGAATTCCGCCGGTATGACGCCGAGTTGGTCGGAATCTCGGTCGATGGCGTCTGGTGCCACCGGGCCTACTCCGAGGCACGGCACCTGCGTTTCCCGCTCCTGTCCGACTTCGAGCCCAAGGGCGCGGTCTCGCGGGCGTATAACTCTTACCGCAAGGGCGACGGCTTCTCCGAGCGCGCTCTATTCGTTCTCGACCGCGACGGCATCGTCCGCTGGAGTTATCTCTCACCCGTCAATGTGAATCCCGGCGCCGATGGGATCCTTCAGGCGCTCGAGGCACTCCCGTCGCCCGCCGCCAACATCGGAGCACCTAGATGAACGCGTACCTGGCTCCTCCACTCAGCGATCGGGACCACGTCCTCGGACCGGCTGACGCCCCCGTGACCCTGGTGGAGTACGGCGACTATGAGTGTCCCTACTGTGGCATGGCGCACCCCATCGTCGCCTCGATCCTGCAGCGCATGGGCGATTCGATCCGCTTCGCCTATCGCCATTTCCCCCTCACCCAACTGCACCCCCATGCGCAACCCGCGGCCGAAACGGCCGAAGCCGCGGCGGAACAGGGGAAATTCTGGCCGATGCACGACACTCTATTCGAGAATCAGGCCGCGCTCGAGGACGAGGACCTGGTTCGCTACGCCACCCGGCTTGGCATCGACCCCGCCTGGACCGCCTCGACCCTCATGTCACACCGCTTTGCTTCGCGGGTCCGCGAGCACTTCATGAGCGGAGTCCGCAGCGGAGTCAACGGAACGCCCACATTTTTCATCAACAGTGTCCGCCATGACGGCCCTTGGGATGAGCCCACGCTCCTCGAGGCGCTACAGGCGGCGGCGCTGGTGGGCGGACGGTAACGAGCAGACGGTAACGATCTACCGATGCATCAGGATGTTACGATGAGCGGACGGCTGGAAACCATCTGGATCAAGCGAGCGCATCGAGGGCCCATGGACCCGGTATCTCGGGCCACATTGATTGCCGGTCGGGGGCTGGTGGGAAACGCCGATCAGGGTCGGCGGCGGCAGGTCACCTTGATCGAGCGGGAGGTCTGGGAACGGCTGATGTTGGAGGTCGGCGGGTCGATCCCGCCCGCGGCACGGCGAGCCAACATCATGGTGAGTGGTATCTCGCTGGCGGAGAGCCGGGAACAGATGTTACGGCTGGGCGCCTGCCGGCTGCAGATTGCCGGCGAGACCCGACCCTGCGAGCGCATGGACGAGGCGTGGCCCGGGCTGCGGGCCGCCATGCGCCAACAGTGGAGTGGGGGGGTGTTTGCCCAGGTGCTGGACGGCGGCGAGATCGCCGTAGGCGACGAGGTGGCCTGGGTGTAGAAGGGCTATTGGCTATTGGGCTATGGGCTACTCCTCGACCAACCACATCCCGATTGATGGCACACCATCGGCCAATAGCCAATAGCCAATAGCCTCCTACATCTTCATTCGCTTGGCCTTGCCCCGCACGAAAGCGTAGTTCAGGGCCGGCAGCGTGTTCTGATTCGCCGCCTGCTTGAAGAGCTCTGCCGCCTCGGTGGCCTTGCCCTTCCCCTGATAGGCCAGTCCCATCCGGTAGAGGTTGTAAGCATCCTGCTGGTTTCCCTGCTTCAGCTCGTCCAATGCCTGGTCATAGTTCTTCTCCTGAAGCGCGATCGCTCCCGCCAGCTCGTGAGCGAGCAATATCTCACCGGTATTGCTTTTGGCCGTGGCGCCACTCAGGAATGTCCCGGCATGCTCTAGGGCCGCCCCCAAATCTCCGGCCCGGAGCGCCACCCGGCCCAGGTTGTAATGATGGGTCAGGTGGGCATCCTCCTTGACTTCCGGCGAGAGGTCGGACTTCTCCTGGATCTCCAGCGAGCTGACGTAAAATTTCCGGGCGTCGTCGGACTTGCCCGCTTCCAGCGCCACGTCACCCATCGCAATCAGATCCGCACTCATGGCAGCGTCATCATCGATCTTCTCGGCGACCGCATACTCCTTCTTTAACTCGGCCAGGGCCTGGTCCAGCTTGCCTTCATCGGCGTAAAGCACCGCCGCCCCGAAGAGTGCGGTGCGGCGTTCCCCGTCGTTCCTGGCCGCCTGATGCAGCTTCCAAAGCTCGGCCCGGCCTTGGTCGTGCTTGCCCTGATACATGAGATTGCTGGCGATGCCGAAGCGGCTGTTGGCGAAGTGGGGGTCGGTGGCGAGCGCCTTCCGGTACATGGCAATCGATTCGTCGAAGCGGCCCATCTTCATCAGGAGCTCGGCATAGGAGTCGTACGGGTTGGGGTCATTGGGAATCAGGGCGATGTATTTCTTGAACGCCTTTTCCGCTTCCTCGAACTGTCCGTTGGCGCGATGGGCGTAGCCCAGGAGGTTATAGGCGGGAGCGTAGTCGGGGGCCAGCTCCACCGACTCTTCGTACTCGCCTATAGCTTGGGAATAGTTCTGCTGGCCGAAATAGGCTCCCCCCAGAAGGAAGTGAGCCCGCTCGTCCCGGGGATACGCAGCCGCGAGCCGTTCGTAATAGTCCCGTTGCGCCTTGGTGTCGGCATTGGCACCGGCCTGGAGGCCCAGAACCATGAGCCGCTCGCCTTCGGACGCCTTGCCCGCCAGGGCGACCGCCTGCTTCAGGTGCTGGAAGAAATCTTTGGCGGTCGGGGCGCTGAGCGCG
>JBJMPK010000235.1:0-5931 GCA_045803245.1 Gemmatimonadales bacterium | reverse complement strand
ATGATGCCTTCGTAGTAGTGACGCTGATAGGGATCGGAAATCCGGTCGAGCAATGCCTTCGCACGATGCGCGAGGCCGCGTGGCTCGGGACCAAATTGATCGGACAGCGCCAGCAACAGCATGACAAGCGCCTGCTGGTTCTCGGGGCTCACCGCCAGCACGTCCAGGCAGATGCTTTCCGCCGAGGTGGGGTCATTGATGACCCGGTATCGCTCCGCCTTCTGCAGGGCCGCGGGGATGCCGGCTTCGGTGATCGGTTTGGGTTCGAACATGTTGGAAGGTCTAGGGTCTAGGGTCCAAGGTCCAGGGTCTTCTAGACCCTAGGTTTGCTGCTGAAGATTTTGAGCACCTTCCCCACCGGATCAAAGAACTCATCCACCACCCGCTCCTTGAGTGGGATGATGGCGTTATCGGTAATCGTGATGTGCTCGGGACAGACCTTGGTGCAGCACTTGGTGATGTTGCAGTAACCGATGCCATGCTCCCGGCGCAGGTCCTCCACCCGATCTTCCACGTCCAGCGGATGCATCTCCAGCGCGGCCACGTGGACCAGGAAGCGCGGCCCAATGAATTCCTGGTGGAGATGATGGTCGCGTAGGACGTGACAGACGTCCTGGCAGAGGAAGCACTCGATGCACTTGCGGAACTCCTGCACCCGGTCGACGTCCGATTGCGCCATGCGCCAGGTACCATCCGGGGCGTCAGGCGCGCGCGCCTTGAACGGCTTGATCCGCTGCTTCACCTGGAAGTTCCAGGAGACGTCGGTCACCAGATCCTTGATCGGCGGAAACGCCCGCATCGGCTCCACGGTGACCGGCTGGTCCATCGGCAGCTCGCTGAGGCGGGTCATGCACATGAGCTTGGGTAATCCATTCACCTCGGCCGAACAGGAGCCACACTTCCCTGCCTTGCAGTTCCAGCGTACGGCAAGATCGTTGGCCTGGTCGGCCTGGATCTGATGGATGGCGTCGAGCACGACCATGCCCGGTGAGATACTGGTGGTGTAGTCCACCAGACTTCCACCCTCACGTCCGCCCCGCCAGACCCGGAAGGTAGCCCGTCCGATGGGCTCGGGTTTGACCTCTGGCGGCCGCTCTTCCTCGACCGCACCGGTGTCGGCGAGGTCGGGTTTGAACGTCTCGGCACTCACGCCACCGGCTGTCACTTTTGCTCCTCTATGATCCGCTTGAGCTCGGCCGGAATCGCCGGAACCGATTCCCGGGTGAGCCGCATCTGCCCGTCCTCTCCCTTGCGGATGACGACGTTGAAGGTTGCCCCGGCCGGATCCTTCTCCGGGTAGTCCTCCCGGAAGTGACCGCCTCGACTCTCCCGTCTCTCAATGGCCGCACGGGTAACCGCCTCGGACACGATGAGCAGGTTGGTCAGGTCGAGTCCGGTATGCCATCCTGGATTGTACTCCCGGTTTCCTACCACGCCCACCTGCCGCGCCCGCTGCTTCAGCCGGTCGATTCCCTTGAGTGCCCGCTTCATCTCCGGCTCGGTCCGAACGATGCCGACCAGAGTCTGCATCATCGTCTGGAGCTCCTGCTGCACCTGGTAAGGTCCCCCACCGTCGGCGTCGGCGCCTCGCTCGAAGGGGGCAAGGGCATCCCGGATAGCCTCATTCACCTCGGCCACGTCGATCTCGGCGGGGCGGTGCTCTCGGGCAAATATCGCCGCGAACTCCCCGGCCCGCTTGCCGAAGACCAGAAGATCGGAGAGCGAATTGCCCCCGAGCCGGTTGGCACCGTGCAGCCCGGCGGCGCATTCGCCGGCGGCAAAGAGGCCGGGCAGGGTGGAGCTCTGAGTATCGCCATCCACCCGGATTCCGCCCATGACGTAGTGGGTGGTGGGTCCCACTTCCATCGGAGTCGTGGTGATGTCGATATCGGCGAGCTGCTTGAACTGATGGTACATGCTGGGAAGCTTCTTCATGATGTGCTTTCGGGCGTCGGGCATCTTCCGCTTGATCCAGGAGATGTCGAGGAAGACGCCGCCGTGGGGGCTGCCGCGACCCTCGCGAACCTCGCGCAAGATGCAGCGGGCGACATGGTCACGGGTCAGCAGCTCGGGAGGGCGGCGGGCGTTCTTGTCACCCTGGGTGTAGCGCCAGCCCTCCTCCTCGCTGTCCGCCGTCTGGGTCCGATAGTTCTCCGGGATGTCGGCGAACATGAAGCGCTTGCCCTCCCGGTTCAGCAGAACTCCCCCTTCGCCCCGCACCCCCTCGGTCACCAGGATACCGCGGACGCTGGGCGGCCAGATCATGCCGGTCGGGTGGAACTGCACGAACTCCATATCCTGCAGCGCGGCGCCGACGTTATAGGCGAGAGCCTGGCCGTCGCCGGTGTATTCCCAGCTGTTGCTGGTAATCGAGTAGGCCCGTCCGATGCCGCCGGTCGCGAGCACCACGGCCTTGGACCGGAACAGACGAAACCGGCCGCGCTCGCGCTCGTACCCCAAGACCCCCGCCACCCGGCCACCGTCGGTGAGGAGCCGGAGTACGGTGCACTCCATGTGCACGTCGATCCCCTGGTGGATGCTGTGGTCCTGGAGCGTCCGGATCATCTCCAACCCGGTCCGGTCGCCCACGTGAGCCAGGCGGGGATACTTATGCCCCCCGAAGTTGCGCTGGAGAATGCGGCCGTCCGCGGTTCGGTCGAATAGCGCACCCCACGCCTCCAGCTCCCGGACCCGATCCGGCGCCTCCTTCGCGTGGAGCTCAGCCATGCGGTAGTTGTTCACGTACTGACCGCCACGCATAGTGTCGGCGAAATGCACCCGCCAGTTGTCGCGGTCGTCCACGTTGGCCAAAGCCGCCGCAATTCCTCCCTCGGCCATCACGGTGTGCGCCTTACCGAGCAGAGACTTACACACGAGACCGACCTTGGCACCCGCTGCGGACGCCGCGATCGCTGCCCGGAGCCCCGCGCCGCCGGCGCCGATCACGAGGACATCGTGCTCGAAGGTTTGGTATTCAGGCATGAGTCGCCAGTCGCCAGTCCCCAGCCGCCGGTCGCCCGTCGCGCACCGAGAGTTCCTCGTCCGTGCACCACTCTTGAGCGCCACTCGCGTACATCCCGACTCGCGGCCGGCGACTGGTGACTGGTGACTCCCTCACAGAATCCGCCAATCCACCCATACACCCATCGAACACAAACGCACATACAGATCCGCGAAGGCCACGGAGAACAAACTGGTCCACGCCCAGCGCATGTGGGCCCGGTTGAAGCAGCTGGAGCAATCGTAGAGTCGCCGGCGAACCGGTGTCCGCGAGAGCTGGTCGATATAGCCACCGATTACGTGGCGCAGGGAGTGGCAACCCAGGGTATATCCGCCGAGCAGGATCACATTGGCCGTGAGAACGAGGGTGCCCACTCCGATGCCGAATGCCTTGTGACCCGTGGACGGGTCGGTGAACCACAGCGCCTGATAGACATCGGAGGCGAGCACTATCAGAAAAAAGAGGGCGATGTACAGGAAGTAGCGGTGGATGTTCTGCACGATGAGGGGAAAGGCGGCTTCGCCGCAGTACTCTTTCCGGGGCTCTCCTACCGCGCAGGCCGGCGGATCGGCCCAGAACGCCTTGTAGTACGCGCCGCGGTAGTAATAGCAGGTCAGCCGGAAGAGTCCAGGGAACGGGAGAATCAGAAGCGCCGGCGAGAACACCAGCCAGCCGGGCCACCAGCCCGGCTTAGGTCCGAACCACGCGTGGGGCGAGTCCCCGAACAACTCGGGTGAGTAGAATGGAGAGAGGTAGGGGCCGTAGGCGTAATGTTTGCCCTGGAAGGCGGCCCAGGTGGCGTATATGACAAAGCTCGAGAGGAGCAGCAGCACGGCTGCCGGCTGCAACCACCACCAATCCTTGCGCATCGTTTCGCCGAAGCGGCGGCGAACTATCGGGAGCTGCGCGTGCGCCATGCGGATACTCTCTCTGGCTGAGCCGGGATACGTATCAAGACTTTGGAAACGGGTAGTGCGGCCCAGACCGGCACCGGCTGGGATATTCGAGGCGGCAGTAGCACTCTGTCAATGCCGCTAGCCCAAAAGGGCCACGCTTACCGTGGCCCTTTCTTGTTCCCTGACGAACGACCGGAGGCAACCTACGGTGTATACAACTCGGCAGGGTTTCCGACCTGACCGGTTGAGCCAGTGTGGACTCCGCCCACCGCAATGAGACGGGCCTGGCCGTTCACGAGTACGCGAAGCATAGTGTCGTGCCGCCATTGGGGTGCAGCGCGCATCCGCCAGGTGTTGGTATTGTGATTGTACTCATATGCGTGAAGGGCACCCCCAACCTCCTCTGAGACCACGAAGAGCTCGGCACCCAGAACCGCGCCAATGGCGGTTCCAGCCGTGGGCATCGGCGCGAGTGTCTTCCAGCTCACCGTAGCGGGATCGTAGACATCAAGATCCGCAGAGCCGATGCCTCCAACCACGTAAAACTTGCCACCGATAACCCCGGCTGCTCCCCTGCGATGTTGGTGCGGGGCCAGATTCAGGTTGGTCCAACTATCAGTGGCTGGATTGTACCGCAGCAGCCGCCGGAAGTCGCTGTGATCGCAGTAATGTGTGTCGGGCCAATACGTGCCGTCACAGTAGCCGGGCAGCACGTAGAGCTTGTCGTTGATGACCCCGGTCACGCCTTCGGCGGTAACCTTCGGCATGCTCTTCTTTTGGATCAATTGATTGGTGGCGGAATTGTAGGCGAAGGTCCGCCTGTCTCCTTCCGGAGAGCCTGTCCCAACGTGCGCGAGACCGCCCGAGTAATACAACAGCCCCCTGATCCGGCCGACCCCGTTCGAGCTGAAGACCTCGACTTTCGGCGTTCCGTTTGAGGTCCAAACGTTGGTGCTGACATTGTAGAAACTGGGCCCGACCTGATTGAGTCCTTCGTCGTTGGTACCACCGAGCACATATACAATCCACTGGCCGGCCGAATTGGGGACGGTCCCGGCAAAGGTGCCAAGCAGAGCGGGCCCAGTGGCCCTGAGGCTCCAGCTGTTCGAGGTCGCGGCAAACGAGGAGGCGAGCGCCGGATCATTCTCCGCGGTGTTAGGCGGGTTTGGACTGGTGTTTTCGCCACAGGATACGAGAGCAAACAGGCTGAGTGCCGATACAAAGCGGGAGGATGCGGGGGTCACAGACCCTCCTGAGAATAGGGTGCGGAGGAACCAGGCACGCAGGGGTGCATTTCTTGTACCTGCTGGGCCAGTTTGGTCCTCAACCAGCTAAGTCCCGTCTAACATCCTCCTGATGTTTTGCTTAGCGCCGTTCCCCAGCGGATGTTGTCGGAGAACCCAGCCAGTCTTGTGGTGAGACACCAACGTCGGGCTTAGAATGACACGCCACATAACAGCCGTCTCGTGTCGAAGTGGCGCTGAAGAATCGATTTCCGATAGTCCGAGTCGGGTTACCGCGCGCGGAGTGCACCAGCCATCAGAGGGGATTCGCTCCCTATGCCGCGGATAGCCGGTTGTGGGCGGCGCAATCAGGTTGGGCTCGGACGTCCCCACCGCTCTTCCGGAGGCGGTAGGTCGGGATTCCGCAACGGCGGAATCTTGTTGGTGAACGGCACGCCCGTGATTCGATCAGTGTTGTCGTCCCGGACTCGATAGACGGCGGGAAAGTCATTCGACTGCTCCAACCACGCCTGGAGCACGCCGGCGAGCTCGCGGACCTGCTTGGCATATCTAGGCTGGTCGGCCACGTTTCGGAGCTCCCAGGGGTCCGCCGCCAGATCGTAGAATTCGATCCGAGCGCGAGGCACTTCAAAGAGTCGTTTTTGCGCGGCCGTCAGGCGACCCGCCCTGGCCCGGGCGCGGAGCGCCAGGAACGACGGGCTCGCCCCAATATCGGCCGTGATGCACAGTGGTAGCTCGGTATAGGCGTCGGTCCGGATCAGCTTGAAACGAGCGGTGCGCACGGCGCGCT
>JBJMPK010000234.1:0-9635 GCA_045803245.1 Gemmatimonadales bacterium | reverse complement strand
TCAGACGGTCAGACGGTCAGTGTCATTGCGAGGCGGTGTAACCGCCGAAGCAATCCCGCCGGTTTCAGGCAGAGACTTGTGAAGGACTCCTCATCCCGAGCGAAGCGAGGGATCTACTCCACTAGTTCTCTGCGTACCCTGCCATCAGGTGACGGACAGCGAAACCGGAACGCCGAGGAAGTGGCTAAAACGGGCCACCGCCTGGGCCAGGCCGCGGCGCTGGGCAGCGGTGAGGCGGCTCAGCGTCCGTATGTTCACCCCAACTCCCTTGGCCCGCTGCACGGTTCTCCAGGTACCGGCCACCTGCCCGCCGACCACCAGCGTATTCAGGAAATTCCCCAGAGCGTACGCTGGCCGCGGCACCACCCGATGATCCCGGTAGGCCACGAGGTACTCGTCATAGATGGGTAAGAGATGCACGGTGGCCCTGGGCCGCGGAGGTTTGCCCGATTCGCGACCGATGGTCCAATAGGTGAGGCCGTCCAGCTCGCGAGACCGGGCCCGAATCATCTGCACCCCGCGTCTGGCGTCGCCGGTGGTGAGTCCCGACCACCAGACGAAGTCGCGAATAGTTGCGGGGCCATGGCTCCTCAAGTACCGCCGCGTCAACTCGGCCTGCGCCTCATCCCGCTGGAGGCGTAGCGCGGCCGGGGCCCGATCGGCAAGGAGCCCGTAGGTGGACTGCTTGCCCCGGCGCGGGCCGCTGCAGACCAGTCCCTCGAGCTCGGCATACATCGCTATATGGGCCAGCTCCCTGGTCCCGCCGGGTAGGCCGGCGCGCTGGAGATGAGCGCCGAGCTCACGACGGGTCAGACACCCATGATCGCCGAGGGCACGCTCGAGGACGCCGGCCGCGCGGGTCATGATGTCCGCATGCAGGCCCATCTGGCGATCGTAAGTGGACATTCTCTGTTGCACCCGGGGCGCGGTGAGCTCCAGCATCCATCGGATGTCGGCGGGGGTGACGAAGTGCCAGGTGGGACGGAGAACGTGAGTGCGGAGGATCCGTCCCTGCTTGATGGCTCGCTCGATGGCGGCATCGGTCACGCCCCCCGGCGAGCGCAGCGCGAGCCCCCATTTGGCCGGCCCATACTCCTGAGCCTGCACCGCTCCCAGCCAGGCGACCACCTTCTCCGCGCCACGCGGGCCCGGTCGAGTGATCCGCTGGTTCAAGAGTCTCTGGTCCGCGATCGACAACTGTCTTGTCTTCACCCGAAACCTCGAGCTTAAGCCTGGCGTAGGGCTGCCATCCACTGTAATCCCGATTCAAACCTTTGGAGGCTGCGTGCGTCCCTTCGCCCTGTTGGTCGCCCTTGTTCTGCCCCTCACCCATTCCGCGCCCCGCTCCGGCGAAGAGCTGGTGCGTCAGATGCGCGCCCGGTATGCCGGGAAATGGTATCACAACCTCACCTTCGTGCAGACCACCACCTTCCCCGAGCGGCCGGCGGAGACCTGGTACGAGGCCGGCAGCATTCCCGGAAAGCTCCGCATCGACATGGCCCCGCTCGACAGCATGAACGCCTTCATGTATGTGGGCGACTCCGCCATCGTGTTCCAGGGCGGCAAGCGGGTCTCGGCCCAGAAGGACCGGAATCTGCTCATGACGCTGGGGTTCGATGTGTACGGCCAGCCGCCCGAGACCACCATCGCGCAGCTCAAGGCTCAGTCGGTGGACCTGAGCAAGCTGCACGAGGACACCTGGAGGGGCACCAAGGTCTGGGTGGTCGGGGCCGACAAGGGCGACACCACGAGCAACCAGTTCTGGATCGAGCAGCAGCGCTTGCTGTTCGTCCGGCTGATCGAGGCGCACAAGAGCCGCAAGAATCCAACGGGCCCGCCCAACCTGCTCGACGTCACGTTCGAAAACTACCAGCCGCTGGGGAAGGGCTGGGTCGCGCCCAGATGCGTCATCAAGCTGAACGGCAAGGAATACCAGCGGGAGGAGTACCGCGACATCCGGGCCGACGTGAAGCTCCAGCCGGACCTGTACGATCCGGAGACCTATCACCCGCCAAAGTGGATCCAAGCCAAGTAGAGCGTCACCTGCGCACCACGGCAAAGCAACTGCGCACCACAGCAAAGCAACTGCGCACCACGGAGACACGGAGAACCACGGAGCCCGCACGGAAACTGCAAAAGATCACTGCGGTAAGGTTTTTGTTTTGTGGAGCGGTGGGGCACTCTTTTCACTGAGCCAAAAGACTAGAGTGTACTACGCTGACCGGTCCGTGCAACCTCCGTGGTTTTCCGTGTCGGAGCCTGCCCCGAGCCGTAGCGAGGGGTGGTGCGCGGTTACAGTATACCATCTGCCTGCTTAAGGCCGCCGGATCCGCAGCACGATTCTCCCGACGATCTGACCCTTCTCCAGCCGTCGGTGGGCCCGGTCGGCCTGACCGAGAGGATAACTGGCCGCGATAGGGACCCGGAGTCGCGCAGCCTTGATGCGGCGCGCAAGCTGGGCGAACTCCTGTGGATTAGCGACGGCATCATAGCTCTGTTGCCGCAGCCGGCGCCGGCGGCGGGGGGCGGGCTCGACGCCATTGGGATAGACCACCCGGCCGCCGGGCCGGACCAGCTCGAGGCAGCGCTCCAGTTCGTCGCCACCGGCCAGCGCCAGAACGGCGTCCAGTCCGTCCGGGGCCAACATTCGGAGCCGCTCGATGGCGTTCCCATGCCGGGCATCGATCACCGCGGCGGCACCGAGCCGGCGGACCAGGCGGGGAGCGGCCCGGCCCGAGGCGGTTCCGATCACGCGGGCGCCGCTCTGCCGGGCGAACTGCACCGCGATCGTCCCGACGGCGCCTGACGCCCCGAAGATCAACACTGTCTCATTGCGCTTCAACCGTAACCGATCGATTCCTTGTAGTGCCGTCAGACCGGTGGTGGCGAGAGCGCCCGCGTGGAAGAGATCGAGATTGCCGGGTACCCGTCCGGCATGTTTTACGGCGACCGCCACGTACTCGGCATAAAACCCTCCCTTGGGATTGCCGAACTCGTACCCGTAGACCCGGTCGCCGATGCGAAACCGGCTCACCCGGGATCCCCGCGCCACGACGATTCCCGCGCCGTCGGTGCCGGGAACCAGCGGGAACTTGGGGCGGCCGGGCTTGCGCCACGAGCCGTCGCGAATGGAGGCGTCCCAGCTGCCGACCCCGGCGCAGTGGAGCGCCAGGAGCACTTCTCCGGGGCCGGGCTCAGGCACCGGAAGCACATGGGGTTTGAGCATCGAGGGCGGCCCAAACCGGGCGATGGCGGCGGCCCTCATGGTTGCCGGCAGGCGAATGGTTGGCATGGATCTCTACCCCTCGTGAGATGGTCTTGGTGCCCGCCGGTCTAGCTGGCCCGCCCGGGATGCTGCCGCCTGAATTCCCGATGCTCCGCTGGGGCGCAGACCAGGAATCAGCAGTCGAGCAGGTCGAAGCTCGCCACCACTTTGACGAGCTTCGGCCGGGAGGCAGCCGAGGACAGGAACAGAACATAGCGCTTACTGTGTCCCCCTATGGGCACTCGGAACAGAAGGTCCAGCCGCCCGTCTCGATCCAGATCACCGGCCCATTGCAAGTTGGGAATGTTCTCCAAAGCCAGACGATCGAACTTCAGGAACACCTGGCCGGAGCCGGGATGCTCGGAGTCGCGCAGCTCCAGCCGGTAGTCGGTGAAGAGGATGTCTCCCGGACGCGCACTCGCGGAGCCCAACGCGAGCATATAGTACCAATGTTCGGGCTTCCCGAACCTTACCGAGATCGATTGGCCTGGATAGAGGAACTCGTTTCCGGCAAGCGCTGTGTCGATCAACCCCAATCCGAAGGAGTCGTGACCCCTGACCAGCAGGTAAGGCTCCTCCGCCATGTCTGCCGAGATCCTGGTAGCGGTGCCGGCGCACGCATCGGGGACTCGTTCGACCTTGATCTTCGTCGGAGCCAATCGGAAACCTGAGGCTGTGCGATACAACCCCAGCCACTTCTCCCCCGTCTTGGGCCAAGCTCGCTCACCAAGAAAGCTTCCGGTAAAGAGAAGCTCAACCTTCTGCTGTGCGGGAAGCGACCCAGCGGTCAGCAGAAGCGCACCCAAGCCGAGGGAAAACCGCTGCCTCATCGCTGGGTATCAGCCGTGGGGCCGTAGACCGAGGGAACCGGCACGTCGCGGAGCCTGAGGTACACGGTGAGCTGGCCTCGATGGTGAATCATGTGGCTCAGGATGAAGCCACGCATGGCGGCGACGCGGGGAAGCGAGAACACCTTCGCCCCCCGACTCTTGAGGGACCAGCTCTCGCGCATGGCATCGTCCGAGCTCGACTCCAGTGCGCTGCGTTCGTCGCGCACGTGAGCATCGAAGCGATCGAGCAGCTCTCTCACCGAGGTGAAGGGCATGCTGGCAATGGCCCGGTTGACCGGGCTGCCGAGGTCCAGCTCCGGTTGCTGCACCACGAACTTGCCCCAGAGGGGGAGCAGGGCGATGTGAGTGGCCAGGGCACCCAGCGAGGACGACTTCGGATGCGGTTTCCACGCCGCGTCAGCCGCCGGCACGACCTCCAGTACCCGCCGGGTGGTCGCCATTTCAAAGTCGAGCTGAGACAGCAGAGTATGAACCAGAGACATCGACTGCTCCGAAGGCGGGGAAGTGGGAATCTAAAGGCGGGACGCCTTTGTCACGATTTCCCAAGCACCCTTGGCCTTAACCCGCACATCCGTTTTACATAAACGGAGGCACTATTAGGGAGGAAGCATGAGAATCGGCATCATCGGCGCGGGCCAGATCGGCGGGACACTGGCGCGCCGCCTGACCGCGCTGGGACACGACGTTTCCATCGCCAACTCGCGAGGACCCGCGACCCTGGCCGCGCTGGCGAAGGAGACCGGCGCCAAGCCGGTCACGGTCGACCAGGCCGCCCGGGCGGGTGACGTGGTCATCGTCTCCATCCCCGTGAAGAACGTTACTCGCCTGCCGCCCAAGCTGTTCGATGGGGTGTCCGATGAAGTGGTTGTGGTCGACACCGGAAATTATTATCCCCAACAGCGGGACGGCCGGATCGACCCGATCGAGAAGGGCACCACTGAGAGCCGGTGGGTATCCGATCGCCTCGGCCGCCCGGTGGTCAAGGCGTTCAACAATATCTACGCCCGCCACCTGCTGGAGCGCGGGAAACCTAAGGGTGCGGCCGGGCGTATAGCCCTACCAGTAGCGGGCGACGATACGCGGGCGAAGGACGTCGTCATCCGACTCCTCGACCAGCTCGGCTTTGACGGGGTAGACGCCGGAAGCCTGGACGAGTCCTGGCGGCAGCAGCCGGGGACGCCGGTGTACGGCACCGACTTTGACGTTGCCGGCGTACGAAACGGGTTGGCGGAGGCAAAGCCGGAGCGCAGTCCCGCGTTCAGGGCCGAAGCAGCAACCCCCGCCGGCCGGCGGTAGACCAGCTCACTCACCTACTGACTTGTTAATCGAACAGGAGGTCCATCATGGCTTTAGTACAACCGCTCACCCCATGTCTGTGGTTCGACAGCCAGGCCGAGGAAGCGGCCCGGTTCTACACCAGCATCTTCAAGAACTCGAAGATCGGGGCCATCGCCCGATACACCGAAGCCGGACGTGAGGTCCACGGCCAACCCGCGGGGAAGGTGATGACGGTCGCGTTCGAGCTGAACGGGCAACCGTTCACCGCACTCAACGGCGGTCCTCAGTTCAAGTTCAACGAGGCTATCTCCTTCCAGATCATGTGCCGGACCCAGGAGGAGGTGGATCACTACTGGAACAAGCTCTCCCAGGGCGGAGACCCCAAGGCCCAGCAGTGCGGGTGGGTCAAGGACAAGTTCGGTCTTTCCTGGCAGGTCGTGCCGACCGTGCTGATCGAGATGATGAGCGATCCCGACAAGGAGAAGGCGGGCCGCGCCATGGAGGCGATGCTGCCGATGAAGAAGCTCGACATCGCGGAGCTGGAGCGGGCGTATGCGGGTGAGGAAGTCTCTCGGCGGTAATACCGGACGAAGAAGGCCCCAGGTAGCGCCTCTTACTGGGGTTACCCAACCCGAGCGGCCAGGACCGGCCGGATCGAGACCGGCCCTGGTCGGGTTACGCCTCTAGTCGGACCTCAACACCTCATTCAGTGCGCCGAGCCGTTCGGCCCAATACTCCTTGAGCCGGGTGGCCGCGGTCTTGTCGGGCAGCTTCACGTGCTGCACCGCGACCAGGCTCTTCGCGGCTCCCTTGGGCGCGAAGCCCACCTCGACCGACGTTTTATCCGGCCAGGTGATCCGCATGGACTTCTCGCGGGTAGCGGTGCGGACGGTGAGATTTACATCGGGGAGCCAGCGGGCCCGGGTGCGCGGGTCGTGGAACGCGTGGTACAACCGGCCCAGGGGCACGGCGAACGTCTTGCTTTTCGAGGCTTCGAAGGTGCCGTCTCGCCGCTGTCCGATGGCGCGGAGTCCCTTGATGCGCTCGTAGCCCACGGTGACGGTCTGGGCCCACCAGTTGGATATCTCGTACTCCTGGTGCACGAACTTCGCGATCTCGCGGTGGGGCCAGGTGTAGGCCTTCTGGTGATCGAGCGCCTTGACCCAACGCTCCCAGGTGCAGCCGGTGTTCTCCTTGAGCACGGCATCGCTCCTCCCGGCGAGCTTCGCGTACTCGCGAGGGGCGGGCGCAGCGGGAGTGGTTGGCTGGTGCTGGCGGAGGTGCGCCCGGGCGGCGGTGTAGGATTCGCCCGTCTTCTGCATGCGCCCACGAACCAGGCGCTTGAAGTCTTTATCGGTAGGCATTCGATGAGTCCTTTGGTCAGGCCACGGGCGAACCGCCCCCCAGCGGCGACGCCCGCGGCGTCCCAAAGGCTTCAATCAGACGGATCCGGGAGTGTGCCCCCCTTTGCCTCACGAGGGCCCAGGCTGGGGCAGGGCCGGCGAGGTTGGGCGTGGATCGTTGGCCCGTGCCCTATTGTGCAATATCTCGCCGGCGGAGGCAAGACCTCTGGCGTGCTTCTTGCCTTTCCATAGATGCGTTTCTCCTCCCCTGAACCACCAGCTTCCGAGGTCCCGGTCATGCGTCGGCTTCTGCTCGTCCTCTTTGCACTCTGCATCATGCTGCCGGCTGCCGCCCGGGCCCAGGATATCCTGGCGGAGGTCTCCCCGAAGAAGATGGGTAAGATTCTCACCTCGATGGGTCTGGAGGTGCAGGAGACCAAGACCACGAGCGATGGCAAGAATCCCGTCATCAAGTTCGATCTTGCGGGTTACGGCGTAGTGCTGTTTCTCGCCAAGGACCTCAGCGACGCGCAGCTGTTCGTCGGCTTCCGGGGACAGCAGATCCCGCCGGAGAAGATGAACGAGTGGAATCGGGCCCATCGGTTCAGCCGGGCCTATCGGGATGACGATGGCGACTCGGTCCTCGAAGCGGACATCGATTTCACCGGCGGCGTAACCGAGGCGAACATCAAGGCGTGGGTCAAGATCTTCCGAAATTCAACCGGCGAATACGCCAGGTTCCTGCACTCGACGTCCGTCAGCCAGTCAAACTGAACCGTCCGGCCCCCCGCGCTCCAGTCGTGCGGGGGGCTCACACCTTCTTCGCGGCGCGGGACCTTTGCCGCGGACGCGACGTCCCCTCAGGCTTCTCGAGTTGCGCGACGAGGCGCTTTGGCGCCACGGCTCGATAGCTCTCCTCTATCCACAGCTTCAGCAGAGGGACCGGCAAGCCTTTTGTCCGGGCAAAGCGGGCCGTGACCCACCCGCTGCGGCCCAGGCCGTACTCGGTTGGCTTGGCAAACGGCAACGCCAACGCCGGACCGGCGGAAGAGGGCAACTTGGCCGAGAGAGAGAATGTTTCCGCATCGGCGGCCATGAAGACGAACGTCTTGCCATTCACTTTGATGGCATGATGGCCCCAGGGCATCTCCTCATAGGCGTCCGGATAGGCCAAAGCCGCCTTGCGGAGCGTGGCTCCATCGCGGGGGAGTCGACCAGCAGCGCCCACGGGTTCTCCTTTTTAGTGCACTACCGGTGCGATGAGCCTGCGCCACAGAACATAGCCCGCCCGCGTCAGATGGAGGCTGTCGCCTCGGAACAGCTCGGGCCGGGGCTGGCCGGTGGGACCGAGCATGGGCGTGAAGACGTCGATATAGGTCTGCAGACTATCATGGGCGATTTCCGCCTGGATGCGCCGGTTCGTGTCGCGGGCCCGATCGAGGTAGGCGCGGCGCGAAGGGCTGGGCTTGATCGATACGAATACCAGGCGTGCCCGCGGTTCGGCGGCCCGAAGGCGCGCGACGAATTCCCGGTAGTCAGCCAGCACCCGGGCAGGCGTGCGGCCCACCACCAGGTCGTTGTCCCCGGCGTACAGCACCACCAGGCGAGGGTGATAGGGGAGAACGATGCGGTCGGCGTAGTAGACCACGTCCGCGAGCGTAGACCCGCCGAAGCCGCGGTTGAGCACCGGTAGGCCGGGGAAATCGGCCGCCACATCGGTCCAGTTCTTGATCGAGGAGCTGCCGACGAAGAGAATGGCGTTGCGGGGCGGGGGACTGGCGCGATCGCCGGCCTCGAAGGCCCGGATCTCCGCCTCGAAGCGGATGGGATCCTCGTCGCGAGCTGCCGTGGCGGTGCCCGCTGCTGCAGCTCGACCGGGTGCCGGTGCTTCGCGGGCACACCCACTCCCCAGGAGCAGGAGCAGGACGGCGAGGTGGCGCATGGAGGGGCTGTCTCTCCTAGGTCAGATTCTCCTGGATGAACCGCGGACTGAGATGTACATCAACCTGGATGAGAGGCGCCTCGCCAATGCAGCGAAAGCTGTGGATCTCCGGCGCTGAGGAGGAAGACGGAGATACTGACGTCGCCGTTCGCGGCTCTCCTCAGCCCTGCTTCGGCAGCACGGCCACGCATTCCAGCTCGAGACGTGCGCCCAGGGCCAGTCCTGCGGTGCCAAAGGCGCTACGTGCGGGAAGGTGCGCCGGGAAGAACGTGACGTAGACCTCGTTCATCGCCGTCCATTCGCGGATATCGGCCAGCATTGCGGTGCACTTGATCACGTCGGCAGGCGTGGCGCGGTGACGGGCCAGGACCGCCGCCACATTCGCGAGTGCTTGCCTGGTCTCCGGACCGATCCCGCCCGGCACCAGATGGCCGGCGCTGTCGGTGCCGAGCTGCCCCGAGAGATAGAGCATCTCGCCGACGCGGACGGCCTCGGAAAAGGGAAGCGGCCGCGGTCCGGGAACCGGGAAATACTCGACCCGCGACGGTGTACTCGCCGCGCAAGCGGCGACCATGAGCGTAAAGGCGGCCCTCGATGCGAGACTGACATGGCTCATCCTTTGACTCGATCTCCCGTCCACCACGCGCGCCGGGACGGAGGCGTTCGCTGGGCCTTCTTGCCGAACGGATCAAAGTGCCACGACACATCACCCAGATCCGGCCGATAGCTCGGCGCTCGCAGGATAGCCACACCAAGCGCGGCGGCGAGAAGCCCGACGGCGAGGAGCACCCAGGCCGGCGCCGTTTCCGTGTGGAGGGAACCCAGCTGCAGCAGCCGCACCCCGCCCCACACGACGAACGCCGCGCCGGACAAGAGAGCCAACAGACCGAGGACTCTCACGAGAACGTTGGGTGACGACGAGGCGGTTACCAACACGACCTCACGAGTGGCATACT
>JBJMPK010000233.1:0-7771 GCA_045803245.1 Gemmatimonadales bacterium | reverse complement strand
TGGAGCAGTTCGAGCCGGCCGACCGGGAGAAGGTCCTGATCTTGTTCAGTGCTCACTCATTGCCATTGGATGTAATCGACCGGGGAGATTCGTACCCTCAGGAGGTAGGAGCCAGCGTCCAGCGAGTGGTGGAGCAATTAGCCGTATCCAATCCGTATCTGCTGGCGTACCAGTCGGACGTAGGGCCCGTACGCTGGCTAGGGCCCCGGACAGTGGAAGTGATTCGCCGGCTCGGTGCCCGGGGACACCGGCACGTCCTCGTCGTCCCGATCGCATTCACCAGCGACCACATCGAGACGCTCTCGGAGCTGGACCGAGAGTATGGCGAGGTGGCCCACGAGTCGGGGATAACCCACTACAAGCGGGCGCCCGCCCTCAACGACCGTCCCCCCTTCCTGGACGCCCTGGCGGAGATCGTTCACGACCATCTCCAATCGGGCACGGCGCACAGCACCCAGTATCCCACGCGATGCGCAGGGTGTACGAACCCGCAATGTCGAAATATTCTGAATCCGGTGGGGGTAGAGGCAGGAGCCCAGTCGTACTCCTAGCTCCCAGCTACTCCGCGCGCAGAGTCCTGCTCACGGGATACAACACCCTTCGCACCAGCCGGTCGGCCATCTCCCTGACCACCTCCCGCTCCGCCTCGGAGAGCGCCTCCAGCTGGGCCAGCGCCCAGGCCGACTCTTGCTCCGCCATCTCCTGGCCCACCCGGTGCAGCTCTGCCAAGCGAGGGGCGACGAGTTGCCCCCGAAGGCTCGACTTCAGCCGGCTGATCTCCTCCTCGATCACTCGCTCGGCTTCCACCAGCGCGGCCGAGGCGGTGCCGGCCGCGGGACAGCAGAGTCTCTGAAGATCATCGAGATCGAACAGCTCGATTCCGCCGATGTGACGCGCGGCCGCCTCCACGTTGCGAGGCACTGCCAGGTCAATCACCGAAATTCTTCGCGTCCTTCCGGCCATGGCCTGGGTTAGCTGCTCGGCGCTGACCACCGGACGCGAGGAGGCCGTTGCCACCAAGAGCAGATCAACGCTCTCGAGCCGCTGGTCCAGCTCTTCCCAGCCGCCGACCTCTGCACCCCAGGCGTTTGCGAGAACTCGGGCTCGCTCCGGACGCCGGCTCAGGAGCGTGACATTCGAAGCGTTCCGCTCGTGCAACGCACGCAGCACTCCCTCCGCGGCCTCGCCAGCCCCCAGCACAACCACCGGTCTCTCGCCGATGGTGTCCCAGCGGTCTGCCATCAGACCCACCGCCGCGGAGCTGACCGAAGCCGGGTGCCGGCCCAGCAAGGTTTCCCGGCGTACCCGGCGGCCTGCTCCAAGCGCAGCCGACAGAATGGTGTCCATGTCGCGGGTGGTGGAGCCGGCCGCCCGGGCGGCATCATACGCCCGCCGCACCTGGCCCAGAATTTCAGTCTCTCCCAGTATTTGCGAATCGAGGCCGGCGGTGACGCAGAAGAGATGTCGGATCGCGGCGACGCCTACGTGCCGGGTGAAGGAAAGCGGGGACTCAATGCCTCGGGAATGCGCGAGATCGGTAAACCAGGCCTCGCCATCATCGTTGCCGCTCCAATACAGCTCGCAGCGGTTGCAGGTCGAGAGCAGTAGGGCCGATTGGCCCGCCCGGCGCCGGGTCTCCAACAAAGCCACCGTTTCAGCGGGCGTGAACGCGAACCGCTCCCGCACTTCAACTCCCGCGGTATGATGGCTCAAGCCAATGATATGGAAGGACGGGCTTTGGGTCACAGCCAAGGGTAGGCCCGCGAACCAGAGGTCACAATCCGCGCGCACCCGGAGACCACAATCCGTAGAAATACGGAGAGGCCGCCCTCTCGGTCACTTCCCCGGGAGGACGGCCTCACCAAATGGATCATTTAACGGGAGCTCTTGTTGCCGGAGCCTTCGCTCGAGCGACCCCGTCCAGTAGCCGTGGCGCCGGTTTGCGCCTCGCTGCCGGATTCCTGACCATTACCAGCACCCTGAGAGCTCTGGCCGCTACCGACCCGCGGGGACTGTGTGCGAGTACCCACCTGCGTCGCGCCAGATCCCGACGATGAAAGCGGAATCTCCCGCGGGCGAGCCCGTTCTGCCTTGGGGATTCTCACGACCAGAACTCCGTTCTCGAACCGCGCCTCGATCTGGTCGGGATCGACCGTGTTCGGCAACACGAAGGTGCGCTCGAACACGCCATAAACCCGCTCCGAGCGATGAACCCGCTCGTTGTTCTCGTCCAATTCCTGCCGCTTCTCGCCCCGAATGGTGAGGACATTGTTCTCCAGAGATAGCCTGACGTTGTCCGAATTGACGCCGGGCAGTTCCATCGTGATCTGGAGTGCGTTCTCGTCCTCGGAAACGTCTGTAGGGGCGAACAAGGTCGAGGTCACGACGCTGCTCTCCGGGAATGCCAAACCGGCAAAGGCCTCATCCAGGATTCGGTTGAGCCGCTGCAACCCGAACAGATTCGCCGGATCGCGATAGCGAGTGATGGCCATAGTTTCCTCCTGTACTGCACTCCGGCACGGAGTGAGGATTATGGATGAAATGAGTCTACGCCAGCCCGCAGCCTTGTCCGCGGGCCACGGTGTAGGGGCCAAGCACCTGCCATGCCAGCCAGAGGGCTCGACTGGCGGCCAAAATGACACATGAACTCCGCCACTGGCAGACTCTTAGAGTGAAATTTTGACGATGATTGGCCCGCCTGGTGGCGGCGGGCCTTGGGGTGGCGCGGCTTACGCCGGCTTCTTGGGGACGTCCTTGATGGCCTGCTGGTACAGGGCTATCAGGCGGCGCATCCGCTGGATGTGCGGGGGGAGTTTGGAGCGATCCAGCGAGGCATCGGTCCCTGCGCCCCCGCCAAGATCGTTGAGGACGGAGTCGCTGAGGGCTCGAAAGCGGCCGGAATCCGCATACCCTGCTCGATTAACATCGGCGATCATCGAGTTGATCAGATCGCCGGCCATGTTCTTGTATGCGGTCAGGTTATCGGCACTGGCAGGCGGTGCCCCTCTGGCCATGAGGTTGAGCTGATTCTGGATGGCAGGGAGAAGCCGGGGCGCTTCCAGCTCGGACCCGCTGTTGGTTCCCGCAAAGCCGTTTTCTCGCGCGCTGCTGTCGGAGTCCGAGGTGTAGGCGGAGGCCGAAGCATTTCCCGCACGCTCGCGGCTACACCCCCCGACGAGCGCTAACCCGAGTACGAAGAGTATTCCTCTCATGTGCGCTCCTGACGCGTGGGACAGGGAATCAATACCAGAGCAGCGATGATCTCCGTGTTGCTCGTCACGATGGGAAGACGGGAAAGTCGGGAAGGTCGGGAAGGACGGGAAAGTGGCGGATAGGGCGGAGAAGACCTTCAACATTCCGCTTAGCTGCCGTTCGCCCTGCCCGCCAACCCTTCCCGACTTTCCCGTCCTTCCCGTCCTCTCTCACCTTCTAAACAGCCGCCCCAGCACCCCGGTGCTCGCCGAAGCTTCGAAGGCATGGGCCAGCTCCGCCATAGATCCATAGCGATCCGTCGGATTCACCGACAGAGCCTTGCCGATCACGGTCTCGAGTTTCGCGGGAAGATCGGCCTTGACCTCTCGGAGCGGCAGCGGTGCTCCCCGGAGGCGCGCGATCATAGTCTCCTGCGCGCTCTTGCCGGTGAACGGCAGCTGCCCGGTAAACATTTCGAAGGCCAGTATGCCCAGCGCGTAGACATCGCTCCGGCCGTCCAGCGGCTTTCCCCGAATCTGCTCCGGGCTCATGAACTCCGGTGTCCCCAGAACGATCCCCGTCGCCGTCAATTTTACGACATCAGGACCGGCGCGTCTCTCCTTCGCCAATCCAAAGTCCATGATCACAGCCCGAAAGCCGGATGCTACGGCGGGGTCCGGGACCAGCATCACATTCTCCGGCTTGAGATCGCGGTGAATGATTTGCAGGTCGTGCGCGTGTCCCAACCCCTCGCACATCTGCACCAACAGCGGAATGCCCTCGGTTACCGGGAACGGGCCCCGGCGAGTCTCGTGCTCGCTGAGCGGCTCGCCCTCCAGGAAGGGCATCACCAGATAGATCAGATGATCCGCGGTCTCGCCCATGCGGAGAATGGGGCAGACGTTGGGGTGGTTGAGCCGGGTGGCTATGGTCGCCTCGCGGCGAAGCCTTTCCACCGACGCAGGATCCCGGGACAAACGGGGGATCAGAATCTTGACCGCCACCGCGCGGCCGGTGTCGATCTCCTGCGCCTGATAGACGTAGGACATTCCACCTTCGCCCAATTTCCGGGTGATGTGGTAGCGCTGGTCCAGCACCTGGCCGCTGAGCGAGGCGAGGCTGGACGGGACGTGGTCCCGGGGATTCTGGGTTGCGGCAGTGGGATCACCTGACTCGCGAGATGACGCTCTGGAGCCGGGAGGAGGAGAGTTCGGATGGGTGGTTGGGGGTTTGTCACTCTCTACCAGAAGCGAACCGTCTTTGACGCAGAACCGCGCGGGTGCGGCGTAGGTGGCCTGGCAGCGTGGGCAACGCCGATTACTCAATCGCGGAACCGATTTCGGCCATCGCTCTTGGCCTTGTAGAGGTGGGTGTCCGCCAGACGAAGGAGCGACTCTCCATCACTCACCCGCTCGTCGGGATAGGAGGCAATGCCGATGCTGATGGTGACCCGTACCGGCCGGCCGGCCTCACCGAAATCGTGGGTGGCCACCCGCCGCAAAATACGCTCGGCAAAGTTGCGCGACTCGGCGCTGGTGGTTTCCGGCAGCAGGACCACGAACTCCTCTCCGCCGTAACGCGCCACGATGTCTACCGACCGCTGTTCCCGCTTCAGCAGGTTGGCCAGCTGCTTCAACACCCGGTCGCCCACCAGGTGGCCGTAGGTATCGTTGATCTGCTTGAAGTTGTCGATGTCCACCATCATGCCGGTGAGCATGGTGGCGTAGCGCGCGGCCCGATCCATTTCCTGCTCCAGCTTGTCCATCAACGCGCGCCGGTTGAAGCAGTTGGTGAGCGGATCGGTCTCCGCCAGGTGACGCATCTGCTCCTGGCCCAGCACGGCGTTCTCCAAGTCGTAGGCCCGCTCCAGCGCTGCCACAGCCGCGTTGGTCACCTCTTCAGCGAAGTGGACGTCGTGCTCGTTCAGCGGGGGATCCTCGCTGGTGGTTCGCAGAAAGAACACACCGACCGGCTGCTGCCGAAGTGAGAAACGGAGCGCTACCGCAGACCGGGTCTCCACCGGTCGACCTTCCGCCTCCCATTCGTCTCGAACCCCGCGGTACAAAGCGTCGGTCTGCACGTCACGAACCAGCACTACCTCGCCGGTGGCAAGGGCGTGGCGGATCTCCGGGTACCGGCGCAGGTCGACCTGAAGGTTGTGGAGCATGGGATTTTCGAATGCGGCCACCACGGTGCCGGTCTCATCTTCCGGGCCGGCCATGATGATGGAGCAGCGACCGATACTGAGCGCCTGAGCCACCCTCCGGACCAGAATGCCGAAGATTTCCTGCGGCTTGAGCGACGCAGTTACCTCCTGCATGATGTCCATCATTTCGGAGCGTGACCGCGCTTCGGCCCGGGCCTGATTCAGCTCCCGCCCGACTCGGAGATGGGCCTTGACCCGGGCCAGCAGCTCCCGCACCCGAAATGGCTTGGGGATGAAATCGGCGGCGCCGAGGCCAAGCGAGCGAACCGTAGCCTCTTCGGGGGGCATGGAGGAGATCATCAGGACCGGCAGGTCCTTGAACCGGGGATCGGCCTTAACCCGTTGCAGCAGCTGTAGCCCATCCACCTTGGGCATCATGATATCGAGCAGGAGCAAATCAAACTGCTCGGCGGTCAGATGCTCGAAGAGGTGCTCGCCGCCGGGAGCAGTGAAGACGTCGTAGCCGTTTTCCTTGAGAATCCAGGACAACGTCCGCGACAGCGCCTGATCGTCGTCGGCCACCAGAATCTTCGGCGCGACTGTCATCCCTGCACCAGGCGTTGCAGCAAGGCGGGATCCACATTGCCCCCGGTCACGATGGCAACCGTCGTCCCGGTCGGCCGCACCCGGCCACTGAGCAGCGCGGCGGTGGTAACGGCACCAGACGGCTCCACCGACAATCCACCCTCGTGAAACAGGAAGCGCACTGCATCGGCGATCTCTTCCTCGGAAACCTGAATCGCTTCCCGCACTACCGGGGAGAGCACTGCGAAGGGGATCTCCCCAATCGAGAGCGGCAATAGGCCGTCCGCCATGCTCTCGGTGTGATCCAACTTCACTGGCCGGCCGGCCGCCAGCGCCTGGGCCAGCTTGGGAGCACCGACCGGTTCGACCCCGATCACTTTGACTGACGGCTTGATCGCCGCGACGGCAGCCGCGATGCCGGCGATGAGTCCACCCCCGCCTACCGGAACCACGATGGTCTCGACGGTGGGCAGCTCCTCGAGGATCTCGAGACCACAAGTTCCCTGTCCTGCGATGACGTCGAGGCTCTCGAAAGGGGGAACCATGGTGAGGCCTTCGGCACGCGACAGTGCCAGCGCCTGCTGATATCGCTCGGACGAGCTGTTGCCCGCGATGATCACCTCGCCGCCCAGTCGTTTGACGCCATCAACCTTCACGGCGGGAGCTCGCTCGGGCATCACTACAACGGCACGAATACCCAACTGCCGGGCAGCATAGGCGACGGCCTGGCCGTGATTGCCGCTGGAGTAAGTGATCACCCCGCGCGCCCGGTCCGGGGGAGGAATCCGGGACACCGCGGTAAAGGCGCCCCGGATTTTGAAGGCGCCCACCGGCTGGAAATGCTCACACTTGAGTGATACGGGAACGGCTACCCGACTAGAGAGCGCTGCAAGCTCGACCAGCGGAGTGTGGACGGCTATGCCAGCGAGTCCTCGAGCGGCGGCGCGGAGCGCCTCGAGCGGCACGGAGGGATGCTCCGAGAGCACTCGGGACGAGGGTTCGGCCCGGCGGTCGGCTGCGTAAGCCATGGCGAAGAATAACCTTACTCCAGAGCGGCCGTCGGGGTGAGTTCGTCACCACCGGGAACCTCCTCGGCACCTCCTTCGTCTTCCTTCACCACTCGGGCCACATCCACCACCGCGTCGCCGGAATCGAGATTCATCACCTTCACGCCCTGAGTGTTTCGGCCGATGACGCGGATTCCATCCACCGGCAGCCGGATGATCACTCCATGGCGGGTAATCATCATGAGCTCGTCCTCGGGGATCACCTCTTTGAGCGCCACGATGGGTCCGGTCTTATCGGTCTTCTTGAGGGTGATGATGCCTTTGCCGCCCCGCTTTTGCACCCGGTAGTCGGTCAGCTCCGATCGCTTACCGAAGCCCTTCTCGCTCACGACCAGCAGCGTGGCATCGCGGCGCACCACCACCATGCCGATGACTTCGTCGTCCTTTTCGAGCTCGATGCCTTTGACGCCGGTCGTGGCCCGCCCCATGTCGCGCACATCACCCTGGTGGAACCGGATGCTCATGCCGTCCTTGGTGGCCAGCACGATGTCGCTGTTCTGGTCGCAGACCTGCACGTCGATCAGCTCGTCGTCCTTCTCGATGTTGATGCCGCAAATGCCGTTGGTCCTCACGTTGCCATAGGCCGACAGAACGGTCTTCTTCACCGTCCCCAGGCGGGTGGCAAAGATCAGGCACTTGTCCTCGGTGAACTCTCGCACCGGCACCAGGGCCGCGATCTGCTCGTCCGGCTTTATGGCTATGCAGTTGATCACCGGCTTCCCCCGTGCCGCGCGGCCGGCCTGGGGAATCTCGTGGACCTTGAGCCAGTACACCTGCCCCT
>JBJMPK010000232.1:0-6038 GCA_045803245.1 Gemmatimonadales bacterium | reverse complement strand
GCCATGAGAAAACGCCTCGCGCCGAAAACAGGGCGAGTAGGCCACGTAGCTTGCGGGCAGGGCGCCGGCCTCCAGGATCTCATCCCGATGGATGTTGGTGACCGGAACCTCGGCCGTCGGGATCAGGAACAGATCGTCGGCTGGTGCGGTGTATACCTCTTCCGCGAATTTGGGTAACTGGCCGGTGCCGGTCAGAGTAGCGCGATTGACCAGATAGGGTGGCGCAACTTCGAGATAACCATGCTCTCGGGTGTGCAGATCGATCATGAAACCGGCCAGGGCCCGAACCAGCTTCGCGCCCATGCCGGTAAAGAGCGGGAACCCTGATCCGGCGATCTTTGCTCCGGCGGCGAGATCGAACAGCCCCAGCGAGGCGCCCAGCTCCCAGTGCGGCTGGGGCACGAAGTTGAATTGGGCCGGAATGCCCCAGGAGCGAAGCACCCGGTTGGAGGCGGCGTCCCCCTCGGGAGCGTCCTCATGCGGGAAGTTGGGAACCGCCAGGGCTCGCTCGTCCAGCGCGGCTTCGATCTCCCGAAGCCGCGCATCGAGCGACTTGACTTCCTCCCCCGAGACTTTCAGCCGCTCCATCAAGTCCGCAGCGGACTCTTTGGTCCGCTTGCGGCGCGCTACTTCGTCGCTGGCCGCATTGCGCTCCGCTTTGAGCGACTCGGCGCGCACCAGAAGATCACGCCGCTGCCGATCCAGCTCGAGCATGTCGTCGAGTGTCGCCGCCAGGGAGGGATCACCCCGGCGCGAGAGGCTGGCCCGGCTGCCGGCCGGATCCTGGCGAAGACGTTTGACGTCGATCACGCTTAATTCTGAGGAAGCCCGGGCTCGAGACCCTTGAACCCGCAGTTGTCGTCGACGAGAATCCGGAAGGTGACGATCTTCAGTACGTCATCGAAGCCGAGAATTTCCACTTTCGCGTACTTGGGGACACCCAGGCTGCAAGTGATCCGGCTGCGGACCACATACCGCTCGCCGGGCGCGATGGGTACGGCGACGTCACTGATGTAGCCGTTGCTACCGGCGACTCGAATGCCCTCGAAGGTTTCCGAGCGAGCCTGGAAGCCCGGGTTGACGCTGTTGTTCTGATCGATACCGAGCGCGGCCCGAGGCAGAAATACGTGACGCCCGTCCGCTTCAACGTTATAGACGAAATCAAACGCGTCGGACTGGTCGGTACGAATCCGGCGCCCTCCTTCCAGCGCGTACCCGCTGGGTGTCGCCACGGGAGTGCCGAGGAGAGAGTACAGGGTGTCGGTGCGCTCGACGTTGGGGAGCGTGGCGTCCGGCAAGCCGCTCGAATCGCTGCAGGCAAGCGCCCCCAGCAGCAGAACCAAAAAGAATGATCTCATGGAGCGGGAAGGATATCCGTCACGGGGTGAGGAATCAATATTTTCTTGACTTCACCGGAAGCGACTCATACGTTCCCGGTGCATTTTTTCCAGGCTCAGATCGGAGGCGAATGCCCGGCTTGATGGAGGTGGTGCGGGGTCTCGCTGCCCGGGAGGGAGTGGAGGCCGTCCTCGTTCTCAGCGCCGATGGGCTCCCCATCGAGCACTCCGCCCGCGTGCCCTTCGAGCCGGAAGCCGTGGCGGCCCTGACCGCCACGCTGGTGCAATACGCCGCCCGGCTGGGGGTCGGCGCCGGACGGGGCGCGCCACGGACCTCGGTCATCGAATACGAGCGCGGTCTCCTCATCGTGGCCCAGATCGCCTCGGGCGACTCTGTGGCAATTCTCGCAGGCTCCGATACCGACATCGGTGAACTGTTGTACGATCTGCAGCAGAACCGGCCGGCACTGGCGGCGTTGTTGTAAGCGGGTAAACGGGTAAGCGGGTAAGGTACAACCCGCGGAGTTCTTCCTATAGATTTCGGTCCGTACGAATCCTCACGGCTCAAAATTTAGGAGCGCCAACTTCCTGATGTTCGGGACTTACCCGCTTACCCGCTTACCCGCTTACCCGCCTCTATGAGATGGGCTGTCGTCCTCGCCGGGGGCTCGGGCACCCGTTTCTGGCCGCTCAGTACCCCGCAGAATCCGAAGCAGCTGCTCCCACTGGCCGGCTCGACCTCGACGGCCGAGGAGTCGATCGACCGGCTGGCCGGGCTCATTCCGCGGGAGCGCATACTGATCGTTACCGGCGCCGCGCTGGCCAGCCGGCTACAGGAACGCCTGAATCTTCCAATCGGCAATGTCCTGATCGAGCCTCGTGCGGCTTCCACAGCCCCAGCGTTGATCTGGGCCACGGCGGAAGCGCAGCGGCGCGATCCTCAGGCCGAGGTGCTGTCGTTGCACGCGGATTGGGCGGTGGGCGATGCGGCCGCCTTCCGGCGTACGGCCGAGACAGCCCTCACCACGGCGCGCCAGTTCGACCGCCTGGTGACGGTCGGGGTGGTTCCCTCCCGCCCCGAGACCGGCTTCGGCTACATCGTCCCGGGGCCGCCACTCGGGGACGGGGCTCGTATGGTGGCGCGGTTTTCGGAGAAGCCGGACGCCGCTACGGCGCTCGACCTGATGGCCGCTGGAGCTCTATGGAACAGCGGACTCTTCGCCTGGACGGCCGAGCGTCTGCTGCTCGAGGCGGAGGCGAACACGCCCGAGATCGCTCCGCACCTCCCCACCCTCCGAGCCGGGGATATCGAAGGGTTCTTCCGCGGTGTTACCCCGATCTCCATCGATGTTGGCCTCCTGGAGCGAAGCGCCTCGGTGGCGGTCGTGAGCGGCGCCTTTGCCTGGGACGATATCGGGACCTGGCAGGCCCTCACCCGGGTGCGCCCTAAGGACCCCAGCGGCAATGTGGTAGTGGGGAACGCCTTTCTCCACGATTCGGAGGACTGCATCGTGTGGTCCGATCGGGACACCGTGGTGTTGAGCGGGGTGCGGGACCTCATCGTGGTGCAAGCCAACGGCCGCATTCTGGTGATGCCGGCGGCCCGAGCCGCGTCGATGAAGCAGCTGCTGGATGCACTCCCGCCCGAGATCCGCGACGTCGGTTCATGACCGCGCTCTACCTGCTGGAGCCGGAGTCACCTGGAGCGGCATGGGCGCCCTTCGCCGGGGTCCGCCCGGTCTCCGAGCTTCGGGCCGGCATCTGGCGCATCCGCGAGCGCTGGGAGGCGGCCGTCGGAAACGATGCGACGGCGTTGTTGGGCTCCCACCTCGCGGCCTTCATCGAGGGAGACGAGCCACCACTGCGTCCTCCGGAGCCGGTAGATGGACCGGCGATCGTGGCCGCCGCCTGGTTCGCGCCTACGGGAGTTCCCATCAGCCCGGCCGACGAGGTGCGCCGGCTGCTACATCACGATGAAACCGTCGGCTGGGTCGTGCCGGCCGGGGAACGCTGGGAGCGTCCTCACCAGCTTGGTGCGGCACTCAAGATCGAGGGCGTACCCCTCCGCGGCACCTACGATCTGCTCACTGCGCTCGAGCTGCTCCTCCCCGCAGATTGCGCCGATTTTCTGGCAGCGCCCCACGCGGGCGTGCCGGAAGGCAGCCTGATTCTCGGCGACCCCGCCCAGCTCATCTCACTCGGCGCCAGCGTCGAGCCGGGAGTGGTATTCGATACCCGGCAGGGGGCCATCGTCATCGATCAGGGAGCCGAGGTCCGCAACGGCAGCCGGCTCGAGGGACCGGTCTATGTGGGGCCGGGGACCAAAGTGCTCGGCGGGTTCATCCGGGCTTCCGTCTTTGGCTCCGAATGCCGGGTGCGGGGGGAAATTTCCACCAGCGTGTTTCTGGGTTTTTCCAACAAGAGCCACGACGGATTCGTGGGGCACAGCGTCATCGGCCCCTGGGTCAATCTGGGCGCGGGAACTACCACCTCGAACTTGAAGAACACTTACGGGCCGGTACGTCTCGAGGTCGACGGCGAGCGGATCGACACCGGCCGGCTTAACCTCGGCAGCCTCATCGGGGACCATGCCAAGACCGCCATCGGGACGATGTTGGCCACCGGAACGGTGATCTCGGCTGGCGCGAACGTGTTCGGCACACCCACGCCACCCCGGTATGTGCCGCCCTTCGCCTGGGGATGTAGCGGTAGCGAGCGGATGACGGAAGATGGTTTCCTGCGGATCGCCGAGCGGGTGATGGCCCGGCGCAACGTGACGTTCTCAGCCGAGCGGCGCGAGGCACTACGGCGGGCCTTCGAGCGGAGCACACGGCGATGATGATGTTGTACGTGCTCGGTTCGGGCTCTGGCGGGAACTGCTTCGCGGTCGAAACCGATGGCGTAGCACTTCTGATCGATGCGGGGTTCAGCGCGCGTGAGGTGCAGCGGCGCGCGGTCTCGGTAGGATTGGAGCTCGGTCAGGTCGCGGGCATTGTGATCACCCACGAGCACGGCGATCATGCCTGCGGAACAGCGGCTTTGGCCCGGAAGCTCCGAGTGCCGGTCCTGACGGCACATGGGACATGGAGCCGGTTGGCTGCGAAGTTGGACCAGGCAGAGCATCGGCCTCTGGGCCTCTGCAACCGGGTTGAACTCGGGCCCTTCGTGATCGAGGCGTGTCCGACCAGCCATGACGCATTCGATCCACTCGCCGTCGTGGTGCGGACTGCGGACGGGACCGGCATCGGCCTAGCTTATGATCTGGGACGGGCCACGAGCTCGGTCCGCTACCTGCTCAGGAAGCTGACCGCGATTGTCCTGGAATCGAACCACGATGAGGTTCAGCTCCGAACCAGCGACTATCCGCCCGTAGTCCAGCGCCGTATTGCAGGCTCCGGCGGACATCTCTCCAACCGCGCCGCCGCCGAGCTTTTGCGCGAGCTCCATCATCCCGGGCTCTCGGTCGTGGTTCTGGCGCATCTAAGCCAAGAGTGCAACACGGCCGACCAGGCACGAACCGCGGCCGCACAGGCGCTCAGGCGCGCGGGGTTCCGGGGTAAGCTCCACGTGGCGGATCAGGACCGGCCGCTTCCACCCATTCTGGTGGCTCAGACCCAGGGTCTTCAGCTCGCCTTGCCACTCTAAGTAGCGTCCCCCTAGGATGTGCGCTCCACCCGGAGCACCAGCACGTAGTCGCCCTGCATGTTGGTGTCCGAGAGCCGCGGCCCGTTGGGAATCTGGTAATAATCGTTGAGCCGGAGCTCCAGGAGACCTTTCTCGCCGGTGGCGTATGGATCGTTGAGCGCCCGTTCGATGCGCTCGCGGGTCAATACGAGCATGTGGTCGAGCCAGATACCGCAGACACCTACCGCAGTAGCCCCATCATACTTTTCGAGGCCAATCGGCCGATCCTTGTCGTTTCTCTCGAGGAGACACATTCGGTCGACTGCTCCCGAGAGACGCACGACTGGGCCCTCTTGAAACCAGGAAGGCGCCTGGGGATCCGGGTTCGTCAGGCCGCTGCCCCAGCCGCGGCTTGGAGTGCCTTCGAAGAATTGCTTCCATCCATTGTAGGCCATCGTGTTGTTATCGCCCACATCGGCTTCCCAGAGAACCGGGTGAACTACGACAACCTCCCGGCTGGTGGTCATGGGACCCTGCCAGAGAGTGAGGAGGGGATACCCCGACGCACCCGGCGCCGGCTGACCTAACACCGGTGACACCTGATCGCCGTTGACTATGCCGCCCAGATCCGACGCCGAACCGGCGCGTACCCGCGATCCGGCGGGAAAGCCGTTGATGTCGCCATGAATGGGACTCTGGACGGTCCTGGAGTTCAACAGCTGAGCGGAGGTCCGGTCGAAGGTCTGGACGAAGGCCGATACATACACCTCGTCCCACTTACCATCGCGCGACCACCAGTCGTCCGCGGTTGCATGGGGAGCTCGGATGCCAACCACCATGACCCGGTAATTCCCCGTCAGGCTTTCGATCGACAGGCTGGCCTTGGGCCAGTTGACCCAGTTGTTGACTGGGCCCTGCCCCTGCCCTGCCAGCGATGCCACGGTCCACTGGTGCTGTCCGGGACCCGGAGAATCGAAGGTGTAACTGCTACCTTGCACCTGCTGGCCGTTCGGTCCCATCCCAGGGCCACCGAGTAAGTACCACCCTACCCCCGGCACCACCTGCCAGGCGAGAACG
>JBJMPK010000231.1:0-7124 GCA_045803245.1 Gemmatimonadales bacterium | reverse complement strand
CGAAGCGCAGCTTGAGCCAGACCGGTATCGCTATCCAGGCAGCGCCGGCCAACGCGGCGGCAGATAGGAGGGCAGCAATGGCCACAATAGAGGGACGCCCGGCGACGTGCATCCCTACCCAGGTGGCGGCGATCGCTCCGGCGTAGAACTGGCCTTCCGCACCGATGTTGAGCGCTCCGCCTCGAAACGCGATCGCAATGCCCAAACCGATGAGGATGAGCGGAACCGATCTCACCAGGGTGGACGAGCTGAAGGCATACCAGCTTCCGAACGCACCAGACCAGAGCGCCGCTAGAGCGGAGCCCGAATCGTATCCAGCGGCTGTCAGCCCGGCAGCCAGCGCTGCCAGCCCCAAGATGACCGCCACTGAGGCCCAGATGAGGCGCGACATCCTAGCCCGCTCCTGCCAGCATCAGCGCGCCCACCTGGTCCCGGGAGGCGGTGGGCGGAACTTCGGTCAGCACTCCCCGGGCAACGACGACGATTCTGGTAGCGAGCTGGAGGACTTCGTCCAGATCGGTCGAATGGAAGAAGACCACCGCTCCTGAGGCCGCTGCCGTCCGGAGCCGGCCCTGGATGGCCTTGGTTGCGGCCACGTCCAAACCGCGGGTGGGATTCTCCGCCACGATGACCGCGGGATTCCGGGAAAGCTCTCGGGCGACGATAAGCTTTTGCTGATTACCACCGCTGAGCGTGGCGGCCTTCGCGCCAGGACCGCTGGCGACAATCCCGAATTCCTGCAACAGCTGAGCAGTGCTGTTGCGCGCCTTCCGCCAGTTGATCCGTCCGGCCCGGACCCAAGCCGCTTCGGATCCCAGGCCGAGGGTTACGTTTTCGGTCAGGTCGAGCTCCGGGATCAACCCTTCAGCCGTGCGGTCCTCGGGGATGTAAGCCAGCGGCCGCGCCACCTCCAGATGGCCCCGAAGAGGCATGATCCGGCCGGCGATGGCGCGAAGCAGCTCTCGCTGGCCGTTTCCCTCTACCGCGGCGATACCGACGATGTCTCCCTCGCCGGCGGCCAGTGCGCCGTGACGCACCGCGATGCCGTATCCGCTCTCACGCGACACTTCCAGAGCATCGAAGCGGACCAACGTGCGGGCGCTTTTCGGCTGCCCATCTCGGGAGGGAGCGGCGCCAGACTCGGAGGCGGGGCCGATCATGACTCGGGTCAGCGATTCCACCGTCTCGCCCCCGACGGGGCCGGCGTGGGTGACGGAACCTCGACTGAGAACTGTTACCCGATCGGCTCCCCGGAGTACCTCATCCAGCTTGTGGGTGATGAGCACGACCGAACCACCCGACAAGGCGAACGCCCGGCTCACGCGCAGCAGCTCGTCCACTTCCGCCGGCGCCAGCACCCCGGTCGGCTCATCGAGGAGAAGAATCCGTGCATCCGCCGAGAGCGCTTTTACGATTTCGAGCCGCTGCTTCATGGAGACCGAGAGCCGGCCGGCCCGCTGCACCGGATCCAGCGGCAGACCGAGCCGTTCGCTCAACCGGCGAGTCCGCTCGTTTAGCGGGCCCGGCGCCACCGGCCAGCCCGCTGTGAGCGCCACATTCTCGGCCACGGTGAGGGCCGGGACCGAAGTGAAATGCTGGTGGACCATCCCGATGCCGAGTGATCGCGCCTCCCGGGGCGACCTCATGGGGCGAGCCACGCCGTTGACCCGCACCTGTCCGGCATCGCGGCGAATCAGCCCGTAGGCGACGTGCATCAAGGTCGACTTGCCGGCACCGTTCTCCCCCAGGAGCGCATGCACCTCTCCCGCCGCCAAGGCGAAGTCGACCCCTTCGAGAGCTCGGACTGAGCCGAAACGCTTCTGAATTCCGGATAGCTCGAGGACCGGGTGCACCTGAGGATCAGAGCCCGGTAGGGTGGTCGTGGAAGTCCCAATCCAGATCGAAGCGCTCGGCGAGGTGTGACGCCATGGCCTGTACGCCCAGAGTTTCCGTGGCATAGTGACCGGCGTACATCAGGTTGAGACCCCACTCCATGGCATCGAAGTAGGTGTGATGCGGACCCTCACCCGTGATGAACGTATCGAGCCCCGCGGCGCGAGCCTCGCCCACCATATTTCCGGCGGCTCCCGTGATGATGCCGATCCGCCGCGGCCGGTCCGGCCCACCGGGGATGAGAGTGGCGCTTCCCCTCATCGTGTGGAGCACTCGATCGAGCTCCAGGGCTAACGTCTCACGGGTTGAGAGGCTAGCCGGCGCCTGGCCCCAGACGCCCATTGTGATCCCCCGGTAACTCCCAAACCACCCCTCGACCCTTAGCCCGAGCCGTTCCGCCAAGACCGCGTTGTTACCGACTTCGGGATGGACGTCCAGTGGGATATGGGCGGAATAGAGCGGGATATCGTGGTCCAGCAGGGCCGCAACGCGGTGGTATCGGCGACCGGTCAGGGGAACGTTTCCGTCCCAGAGCAGGCCATGGTGTACCAGGACCAGAGGTGGGGGATCGCCCGACTCGAGCGATGCAATCACCCCGTCGATGGTGGCCTGCGAGGCATCGACGGCCGCCACGATTCCTCCGACCCGGCCACTGTTCTCGACCTGGAGCCCGTTGACGGCGTTGGCCTCGTCGGGCACCTCCTTGATCCGGAGGTACTCATCGAGATAGGCCACGACTTCGGAGAGCGGTGCCTCGGCGCTCATCGCATCGCTTCCATGGTCGACGGTCGCGGTGCGGGGATCAGCCTTCCACCGATAATCGAGTCTGCGGCCGCCTGGAGACGGGCTCGTAACGGGGCAGGCACCAGGCTATCGAGGCGCGGATTAGGAATGTACCGGACCACGCCACTCGCGAGCCCGAACGCCTCGACATGCGGCTTGAATTCTCCGGACCGGACCTCCGAGGCTACCAGCAGAAAGGCATGGGGCAGGTCGATGACTGCGCTGCCGAGAACGCGGTCCGGGGCAAGGTTGGATTGGTCGAGATTGGCACCGAAGACGTATACCCCGGCGCGCTCCTTGGCAGCCTGGAACAACCCCAGTGCTGCGGCGTCGGCATTGTGATGAAACATGTCGGCGCCCGCGCCCATCAAGGCAAGTGCCGCCTCTCGGCCGGCCGCCGCGTCATCGAAGCTATTGAGGTAAACCTGCCGGCTTCGAACCTTCGGGTTGACGCTCCGCGCCCCGTTCAGCCAGCCGCGGTAGGCGGCCTCGATCGGCGGCAGCTCGATGCCGCCGATGAATCCGAGCACGTTGCTCCTGGTCAGCCCCCCCGCCACCATACCTGCCAGGTAGCTCGCCTCCTCCAGACGGAAGATCAGGGGAGCTACGTTGCCGTGGGCCCGGCGCCCAGAGGTGACGATGAAGACCGTTTTGGGGTAGCCGGCCGAAATTCGCTCCGCCGCATCCTGGAACTCGAACCCGTGGGCAAAGACCAAGGCGTAGCCTTGAACCGCATAGGTCCGCAGCGCCTCGATCTGTTCCCCGGGTGTGCGGGCCTCCACGTGGCTGACTGTGAGGCCAAGCGAGTCGTGGATTCGTTGGAGTCCCTGATAAGCGCCGGAGTTCCAGGCCGCATCGGCTATTGATCCGGGAGTCACTAGCCCGACCCGGATTCCCTGAGCCCTGGATCTGGTACAAGCGCCAAGCGCCAGAAGCAAAACAGTATGCCGCCACTTGGTGCGCAGCACGTTCTTGATTGGTATCTTGGCGCTCGATTGCACCGATCAGAACAGTAATGCGCGGGTCAAGATTTTATTTTCCACACACTTAGGTGAATTTTCAACGATTGTGGGAAGTGGCCGATGCCTCGGGATGGGGGCTTACGTCCATTTTCACTTCGCCGGTGACTCGGGCTCCTTCTACTATGGAGATTCTGGGGGTGTGAATGTCCCCGGCCACCATTGCGGTCGCCTGGAGCTCCACTCGCTCGCGCGCCCGTATCGCGCCGCTCACCTGGCCGGCGATGATGGCCTCCTGAGTGTGGAGGTCGCCTTCGATCACCGCCCCAGCCGCCACTAGCACCTGTGAGCCGACCCGCACCGCACCTTTAACCCGCCCTTCCACCCGCACAACTCCTTCTGTCTCCAAGTCACCGATCACTGTCATGTCGCTGGCTATAATCGAGAAAGGGATCTGGTCGGTACGTCTTCGCTTTAGTTCGTGCCCTTCCTCATTTCGAGCCGGGTTACTGAAGATCCCCATCAACGCCCCTCCTTTACCATCGTCAGTGGATCCAGCGACGCGCCTCGTTGCCGGATTTCGAAATGCAGGTGGGGGGCAGTAGAACGTCCGCTGTTGCCGCTCAGGCCAATGACTTGGCCGGAGGTAACTGTCGCCCCAAGTGTCACTAAGGTGCGAGATAAGTGTCCGTACATGGTTTGGAACTCCTCGGGATGCTCGAGGAGAACGAAGAGCCCGTACTCCGGGTCCTCACCTGTCTGCTTGACAGTGGCACCACCCGACGCCCTCACCAGGCTACCCACTGATACAGCGATATCAATACCCGGGTGTGCCTCGTCCCGGCCGCCCGCTTTGACCTGACCACGGGTGATGTATCCGGCCTCGTCCAGGGGCCAACGTCGAGGAGTGCTTGGTCCGAGCGTCAGTTCGGTGGGACTGGAGACCAATTGGGCACGTATAGGTGGGGCGACGGGAAGACCGGAGGAGCTGGTGACGGGATCCGGTACGATCGTGCCACCCAACATTTGCCGGACCTGACTGTACCGTGACTGCGCACTGTCGAGGGCAGCGGAGAGCTCTCGGACCCTCGAGTTCTCGGTCCGAAGCCGGGTGAGCTCACGTTCCATCCCTGGAACTCGAAGCGCGGCCCGCACCATCGGCCCATACAGAACCACAAGCAGAAGGAGCAGGAATGTCGCGAACCCGGCAGTCCATGTACCCACTCGCAGGCCCCAAAGTGGGATTCGAATACTCCTCGAACGGGTGGTGCCGTCCCGCTGAATGACGAGGGTAACGGCGCGCGAGCGCCGTTTCATCCAGCGAAAGGCTCGCCGAGAATGAGCTCGAGCACGCGAGTGAGATCGTCGTTGGAGTAGTAGCTCACGCTGATGAATCCGCGGCCCCGGCGCCGGGTCGTTACCCGAACGTCCGTGCCCAGGCGCTTGCGCAATGCATCCTCGAGCCGGCGGACATCAGCCGATGCCATCTTCTGAGCAACCCGGCCCGGTGGCTTGGGGCGGGTGGCAACGGCCCCGTTTTCAGCTATGGGGGCCGGAGATTCACCCCGGGCACGCGCCTCCAGATCACGAACCGACCACCCGTGCTCGATCGCCTGGTGGGCCAGGGGCACCACCTCCGCTTCTTTTGAGACGGCAAGCAACGCGCGAGCGTGCCCTTCCGATAGCTTCCGCTCCTGCACCAGGCCTTTTACCTCATCCGGAAGCTTGAGGAGCCTCAAAAGATTGGCGATGGTCGACCGGTTCCTTCCGACCAGCCGCGCGATCTCCGCTTGAGGAAGCTTGAACTCTTCGGCAAGGCGCTGATAGCCCGCGGCTTCATCGATGGGGGTGAGATCATCACGCTGGAGATTCTCGATCAGCGCCAAGGTCAGCAGAGTCGGGTCATCGACCTCCCGGATGACCGCCGGAACCTTGGTCCACCCCAAGCGCTGAACCGCCCGCCAGCGTCGCTCGCCGGCAATGAGCTCGTACTTACCATTCTTGGGCCGGACAACCACAGGTTGAAGGAGACCGGATGCTTCAATCGAAGCGGTAAGCTCGACTAGAGCAGCCTCGTCCACTTGAGTCCGGGGTTGATAGGGATTCGGCACCACGCTGCTGACGGCAACCTCACGTAGCGCCCCGGAAGCCTGGGCTTGGTCTCGCGTCACCGAGCCGAGCAGTGCCTCGAGTCCTCTTCCCAGCCGCTTGGTCTCACTCATGTGGTCACCTCAGGAAGAGGGTCGGGATCAGAATTGGTGAGCGGGTCCGCGGCATGAACCGGCTCGGGCGCGGGCGCCAATGACTCCGGCTTTCCTTCACCAGCTGCCGGACTCTCGATTCGACGCAGGAGCTCATGAGCGACGGCAAGGTAGCTTTTTGCTCCCACCGACTGATCATCATAAAGCAGGATGGGTTGGCCGAAACTCGGCGCCTCAGCCAACCGCACGTTCCGCGGAATCGGCGTCATGAAGACCTTGGCCCCGAAATACTCCTTGGCATCTTCCGCGACTTGGCGGCAGAGATTCAGTCTGGAGTCGTACATCGTGAGCAAGACCCCGCTGATGGCGAGTCCGGGGTTGAAATTCTGCTGCACTAAGCGGACAGTGTTAAGAAGCTGGCTTATTCCCTCCAGCCCATAGTACTCGCACTGGATCGGTATCAAGACTGCGTTCGCGGCTGCGAGCACGTTGAGGGTCAACAGACCTAAAGAGGGTGGGCAGTCCACTACGATGTAGTCGTACTGGTCGTGAAGCGCCTCCAGCACATGACGGAGGATCGCCTCCCTTCCTTCCCGATCCACCAACTGCAGCTCGGCTCCAACCAGATCCTGTGTGGCGGGAAGTACAGAGAGGAACGGAAGCGCAGAAACCGAGAGGATCGATTCACCTGGCGGCCGGCCTTCCACCAGAGATTCATAGAGCGAAAGCTCGACGGTCTCCTTGGCCACACCGAGCCCGCTGGTTGCATTTCCTTGCGGATCAGCATCGAGGAGGAGGGTTCGTCGCTCCGCCAGGGCCAGCGACGCAGCGAGATTGACGGCGGTCGTGGTCTTACCCACGCCGCCTTTCTGATTTGCGATCGCTATGACATGTGCCATGTGTTCTTTTGTTAGGCAGTAAGTCGCTGCGTTATAACCGACTCTGCGACTTCAGCCACGGGATAATAGGTGTCTGGGGGATGGAGGCCAGGCGCGGCCCACCCGAATATAGGGAATTGCGTCGGATGTGCAATCGCCAAGGCTGATGGTTTCACGTGAAACGTGAATGAAGCATCCGGTGTTTTCCGCTCAATGGATATCTGATGAAATGTGTCGCGTGGCCGGCCTGATGACTGTGCGGTCGGTGGGAAGCTAAGGAGCTAGGGCGGAGACAAACGGAAGGCGGGAGGAGGTAGTTGACACACTAGCGACGGAACCAGCGCTGAGCGAGCAGATTTACGTTTCACGAGAAACTATCGTAGCACTTCTGCCGCTGCGTTTGAGTATCT
>JBJMPK010000230.1:0-5740 GCA_045803245.1 Gemmatimonadales bacterium | reverse complement strand
GTCACCGATGAGGAGATCGCCTTTAGAGTTTTTCGCACGCTGGAGCAGATCCGGGGAGTGTTTTATCTGCAGCGCACCGTCGATCACGACGGGGCGGATGTCCGCGCGTTCGTCATCGGTGGCAGGTTGGTCGGTGCCATCGAGCGGCGCGCCCCAGGATGGCGCACCAACCTGGCGCGGGGCGGCACCGCGCGAGCCGTGTGTCTCAGCGAGGAGCACGCCGCGCTCGCCGTGCGCGCCGCGGCGGCGGTAGGCGCGGATTATGCCGGGATCGATCTCCTGGCCGCACGTGATGGCACCACTTATGTGCTGGAGGTAAACGGAATTCCCGGCTGGAGGGGACTCCAGGAGGCCACCGGCATCGATATCGGCGGACGGCTGCTCGACCATGTGGCGCTTCGAGCGCGGTGACCGCTGCATCCGACGTAGCGGCCGCCGGACAGCTGGCCTGCCTGCTCGAGGTCAGCGCCCCAAAGCCGGGGAACGTTTCACCCGAGCGACACTTTCACGATACCCGATATGAGGATTTCCTGGCCAGCGCGGTAGCTATAGGTCCGGCGCTCGCGGCCGCGGGAAACCAGCCATTGGGAACCACCATTCGTGAGGCAGTCGAGGCCACCTTCCGCTGGACCAAATCGAACACCAACCTGGGGATCGTGCTCCTGCTGGCGCCGCTGGCCCGCGCCGCGCTCAAACCGGGGACCGGCCTCCGTGAGCGGCTGGGACAGGTGCTCGCCGAAACCACAGTAGCTGACGCGGGTGAGGTGTACGCCGCCATCCGGCGGGCACGGCCGGGGGGACTGGGTGAAGCATCCGTCGAGGACGTGGCGGCGGCTCCGACCGTCACACTCCGAGAAGCTATGGCGCTTGCCGCGGGTCGTGATGCCATCGCCCGAGAGTACGTGACCGATTTCTCCCTGACCTTCGACATCGGTGTTCCTGCCGTGCGGGCGGCGCGGCAGGAGGGGCTCGCCTGGAGTGATGCCATCGTGGAAGCGTATCTCGCATTACTCGACGCGTCCGCTGACACTCACATCGCCCGCAAGCTCGGCCCGGATGAAGCAGCGGCCGTCTCCAACCGGGTTCGCGAGGTCCGCGCCGCCGGAGGAACCAGGACGGCTCCGGGCCGGAAAGCGCTCGCGGGCCTCGACGCCGAGCTACGTGATCCCCGTAACCGGCGCAACCCGGGCACTACCGCCGATCTTACCTGCGCTGCCCTGTTCGTCGTTATAATTGAAGGTGGTTGGGACCGCTGAGGAGAGCCGCCGTGCAGAGCACCTTCCGGGTCCAGGTCAGCAAAGACTACCTGGTCTTCGCATCAGCCCACTTCATCACGTTCAAAGGCCACCAGTGCGAGACGCTGCACGGGCATAACTACCGCGTCGGTGTGGCGGTGGAGGGGACGCTCGACGCCGAGACGCTGTTCGTCCTCGATTTCAGTGTGCTGAAGCAGCTCACCCGGCGTCTGGTAGACGCCATCGACCACAAGGTTTTGCTGCCGGCACTCAACCCCAAGCTTTCCTTTCAGGAAGATGACGACCGTCTGGCCGTGAGCTACTTCGGTAAGCCCACCTACGTCTTTCCCAAACGAGATTGCGCGCTGCTCCCGATTCCGAACAGCACCGCTGAAATGCTGGCGCAGTATCTGGGCACTCAGCTTCGCGAGGAGCTGGCGGCGGGCGGCTACACCCATCTGACCAGTCTCGAGCTCGAGGTGGAAGAAAATTACGGCCAGTCCGCCACCTACCACGAGGCGCTGGTTCCCGACTGATCCGCTGGGGAAGACTGCGACAATGCGGCCAGATCTACGGCGGTGACCCGGCCGGTATGAAGGGCACTCGCGATGAGTGCACCATCGCAGCCGGCATCGCGCATGCGCTCGAGGTCCAGCCGGGTGAGAACGCCCCCGCCCGCAAGCAGCCTGATTCGGGATAAGCGGCGACGCAGGGTCTCGAGCAACCCCAGGTCCACACCACATCCCGTTCCGATGCGACCCAGGTCGAGGAGCAGGATGGTGACGGCTCCCGCCGCTACGGCCTGTTCCGCCAGGCTCAGCGCATCGGGACCGGCGCCCCGGGCATCCTGCATCGCGGGATGAAGGACGGGACTTCCGAGCCTCAGATCGAGGCTGAAAACCACGCGGGTAGGGCCGACCACGTGGATGATGGAGGCCAGGTCTGCGAAGGCGTGGAGCGACTCCAGGCCGGCGACAACCTGGCTCGCGCCGCAGGAGAGCACTTCGAGCGCGCCGCCAGGCAAACTGGTCCCGGCGTCTACCATGAGTGCGCCGGAAAAGCCGGTGTGGAATTCGGCCAGCTCGCGGATCAGTGACCGCTGGATGGCGCCACCTTGGATCGCGTCCAAATCGGCGACATAACACTCGTGCACATCGAGCATGGCGTGGAACGCGCGAAGGAGTGCAACAGCGTCGCCGACCCGGTCGGGCACCAGATCCGATTTGAGAGGCGCGTAGAGGGTGCGCTCACCGGCCTGCGCATGGACCGCCACGCCTCCGGCAAGATCCAGTACGGGAATGATCTGCATGAATCATCTTAGCTGCCGCAGGAGTGAATGACCAAGCTACCCGGCGTGACAGGATGGGACGTTGGCGGGGTCAACACCAAGGCGGCTCGGCTCATGCCGGACGGCGCCGGCCCGGCACCCCGGAGCGTCTGTCTGCCCTACGAGGTACAACGGGATCCGGGGGCGCTCGCTTCCGTTCTGGCCGCCGCATCGCGCGAGATCGGGGGAGAGCCGGACGATCTGCACGCCATTACCATGACCGCCGAGCTCTCCCAGGCTTTTCGTACCAAGCGGGAAGGAGTCGGTTACGTCCTCGATGCCATTGAGGCCGTCTTTCCGGGAGACCGGCTCTATCTCTACACCGTTCAGGGACGGTTCGTCCGGCCGGTGGAGGGGAGGGCGAATCCCTTCGCAGTCGGAGCATCGAACTGGGTGGCGACTGCAAGCTGGGTTGCTCGAACCGTACCTACCTGCGTCCTCATCGACATCGGCACCACCTCGAGCGATCTGATTCCGATCATCGAAGGGAAGGTCGCGGCCCAAGGGCACACCGATCCGGAACGGCTGTTGAGCGGTGAACTGGTGTACTCCGGCGCGCTCCGGACTCCGGCGGAGGCGGTCTCGCGCCAGGTTCCACTCTGGGGCGGTAAAGCGGCAGTGTCGGCGGATGGATTTGCTCTGATCGGAGACGCGCACCTGTGGCTGGGTCGGCTGAGTGACGCTGAGTACACCTGCCCCGCTCCTGACGGGCGTCCGGCCAATCGCCTCTATGCGGGTGAGCGGCTGGCCCGGATGGTCTGTGCCGACCGTGACATGCTGGACGATTCCGCCATCAGCCACATCGCCACCGCACTGGCCCAAGCCCAACTCCGGACGCTTACACTGGCTCTGGAACGAATTCTCCGGCGCTGGCCGGTGATTCGCCTGGCGGTGGTCACCGGGTTGGGCGACTTCGTGGCCGCCGAGGCCGCGCGCGCGGCCGGACTGAGTGTGCTGCCTCTGACGAGCCACTGGGGACCGGCAGCCCGCATCGCGCCCGCGGCCGCGGTAGCGTGGTTGCTCCAGGATTTTCTGACCCTGCGGTGACGCCTGCCCGGGATGGAACTGTGACCGTCGTCAAAGTCGGCGGCGGGCTCACCGCAATTCCTGGGGCGCTGGACCGGGTATGTGCGGCTCTGGCGGCGGCGGCTCGAGAACGGCCCATCGTAGTGGTACCCGGGGGCGGTCCGTTCGCGGATGCGGTTCGGGAATTCGATCGCGCCGTCGGCCTGTCGGACGAGGCGGCGCACTGGATGGCCATTCTCGCTATGGATCAGTACGCGCATGTGCTGGCCGGGAGGATCCCGGGCGCGGTGTTGGTCGAAGAGCCGGGACGGTTAGGGGAGATGCTGGAGACGGGTTACGCCGCCGTGCTCGCGCCGTCGCACTGGATGCGCTCAGCCGACGTCTTGCCACATAGCTGGGACGTCACCAGCGACAGCATCGCCGCCTTCGTCGCGGGAGCGATCGGTGCCGCCCGCCTGATCTTGATCAAGCCGGCCGGCGGCGGCGCCGACCCGGTAGATCCTTACTTCGGTTCCGCGTTGCCCGCGGGAATGCCGTACTTGGTAATCGGATGCGAGCGCCTGGACGATCTGGTGATCCGGCTCACGAGCTGGAGCGGGGACGGCGCAAGCCGGGGGCGCTGACCGCACGCTTGCGGGTGAGATGTTCGATGAACCGGTCGGCCGGGACCGGACGGCCGACGAGATACCCCTGGATCTCGTCGCACCCCTGCTTCTGCAGCAGGGTCAGATGCGCCTCGGTCTCCACTCCCTCGGCGATGACTCGGAGTCCCAGTGCGTGCCCCATAGCGATAATGGCGGTCGTGATGGCCGCGTCATCGGGGTGGATGGCGATCTCCCGAATGAATGAGCGGTCGATCTTGAGGGTATCGAGGGGGAAATGCTTGAGATAACTGAACGAGGAGTACCCGGTGCCGAAGTCGTCGACCGCCAGGTGCAGCCCCATGGCTCGCAGCGCATGCAGCGCCTCGGTGCCTTCCTTGTGGTGATTGACCAAGACGCTCTCGGTAAGCTCCAGGCTTAGATAGCGTGGCTCCAGCCCGCTTACCTGTAACGCCCGCGCGACGGTATCGGGCAATGAGCGCTTGAGCTGGCGGCTGGAAAGATTCACACCCACCCGGATGCGCGGCAGCCCTGAGTCCTGCCAGGTTCGATTCTGCACGCAGGCGCTTTCCAGGATCCACTCTCCCATGGGCACAATCAGGCCGTTCTCTTCCGCGATCGGAATGAACTCGGAGGGCAGCAGCAGTCCCAGCTCGGGGTGCCGCCACCGGAACAGCGCTTCCGCGCCTACTACCGTGTTGGTGTAGGCGTCCACGATGGGCTGGTAATGAACCTCGAACTCGTTGCGGTCGAGCGCGCGACGCAGGTCGTTCTCCAGGGTAAGCCGTTGGAGCGCGGTGGTCGTCATCGATTTGGAATAGGTCTGGTAGCTGCTCCCGCCTTGCTCCTTGGCCTTGTACATGGCCGTGTCCGCGTGCATCAGCAGGGTATCGATGTCCTCCCCATCATAGGGGTAGATGGCGATGCCGATGCTGGCATTGATGAAGATCTCGTGGTTCCCGACCCGGACCGGGTGGGCAAAGCTGGAAAGAATGCGCCGGGCCAGCTTGGCGGCATCCTGGGCGTCCTGTAAGCCTGCCATGATGATGGTGAATTCATCGCCGCCGAGCCGGGCTACCTCAGGCGCGAGGGAGGCCACGGCAGGTCCGACTTCGTCCTCCCGCTCGCGGCAGCAGGAACGCAGGCGCGACGCCACGTGGCGCAACAGCTGATCGCCCACCTCATGCCCCAGAGTGTCGTTGATCCGGCTGAAATGGTCGAGGTCGATGAAGAAGGCCGCTACCAGCCGCTGATTTCGACTCGCCTGCTCCAGGGCATACGCCAGGCGCTCCTTGTAGGACAACCGGTTGGGCAGTCCGGTCAGGCTGTCGTAATAGGCCAGCTCCCGTACCTGATCCAGCATTCGTGCGTTGGCCAGCGCCACGGCGGCCTGGTCGGCCAGGCGGCGCATCTGCTCGCGATCCTCCTCGCTTGGAACCAGGTCGAAGCGCTCTCCCAGGGCAATGACACCGGACAGTTGCCGCTGGTAGGTCAGCGGCAGCACGATGAACGACCTGGCGCCCAGCTCGGTCAACGGCTCCAGGTAGGGC
>JBJMPK010000229.1:0-20204 GCA_045803245.1 Gemmatimonadales bacterium | reverse complement strand
GGGGTAGCGCCGACCGCTGATTGCTCCGCCTCGGTGCGTGCTGTCCCGGTTCGCCCGACACCGCCCGTAACGATCATGGAGCGATCCGTCCGGTAGTGCCCGCCGAAGGAGGCGATGTCTCCCGTGTCCTGACCGGCACCGGTTCGGGGCACGACGCGCCGACACGCACAATTCGTTGCACAGAGTAGTTGCATGGCTACTCTTCGTCCCGGGTCGAGAGCCGACCTGTGCATTGGTTCAGTGATCAGCGCAGTGCGCCGCGAGTCTCAGAACAGCGCGCAACCTGCTCCGGCGCATTCCGGCCGTTGGCTCCGTACCAGAGATAGCGGAGCGGGTGCGTCAAACACTTGGCCACTGACATGATCACCCTGAAGTCTCCCCGAGAAATCGAGATCATGAGCCGGGCGGGGCGAATTGTGGCCGGCACTCTGGCTCGGGTCCGGGAGATCCTCCGACCCGGCATGAGCACCGAGGACCTCGACGCCGAAGCCGAGCGGTTCATTCGGAGCCATGACGGCGCAGTGCCGTCGTTCAAAGGGCTATACGGGTTTCCCAAGACCCTATGCACCTCGATCGACGAGGAGATCGTGCATGGGATTCCCTCGCCTCGGCGAGTGCTGGATGCGGGCAGCATAGTGAGCGTGGATGTAGGCGTTCAACTGGAAGGGCTGCATGCCGACTCGGCGACGACCATTCCCGTTGGTAAGGTGGATCCCAATACGGAGCGGTTACTACGGGTGACGCAGGAGTGCCTCTCCGCGGGTATCGCGGAGGCTCGCCTGGGCAACTACACCGGCGATATTGGACACGCGGTGCAACGGGTGGCCGAGGGAGCCGGCTATGGGGTGGTGCGAGAGCTGGTGGGCCACGGAATCGGGACTCGCTTTCACGAGGAACCTCAGGTCCCCAACTATGGCGCCCCCAAAAGAGGAACCCGGCTGCAGCAGGGAATGACGCTCGCTATCGAGCCCATGATCACGATTGGCAGCCCGGTAACCAAGACGCTGGCGGATAAGTGGACCGTGGTCACGGCGGATGGCAGTCTCTCGGCCCATTTCGAGCACACCGTGGTCATTACCGCAGACGGACCCCGCATCCTCACGAACTGAATCTCACCCCACCCGCTCGTCCAAGAGTTGCCGCACTCGAACCTCCACGTCCTCCAACTGCTCCATTGCCCGCATAGCGGTGTCGAGGAGATAGCGGGTGTCTTCCGCCGTTGCCAGAGATTTCAAGTTGCTACGAACGCTCCAGTACGCACTCCGGCCCGCGGCGACGGCCAGGAAGGCGGCCGTCGCTGCATCGCCGATCGCGGTTGCGACTCCCGATCCTGTCATTGCCTCGGCCAGCTCGGCGACGTCCGAAGCCTGATGCAACAGCTCCATCTGGACCCGCGCGGCCTCGAGGAGGGTGGCTTTGCGGGCGGCCTCCCGCGCCGTTCGCTCGAACTCAGTTCCCTGGGGTAGCCTGAGAGCTTCCAGGTACTCCCCCACGGCTTCGGCGTCGTAGGCGGCGAGCTCCAGCAGCTCGGCCCGGAGCAGGTCGGCTCGTTCCAGCGCCGCCTGAGCGTGACCGTGGACCGCGGCGTATTTCTCGCGGCGGGTGGTCATGCCGGCTACCATCGTCACCAGGGATGCCGCCAGCGCGGTTGCCAGTGCCGCAGCCGAGCCCCCGGCTGGGGTGGCGCTCGGAGCCGCCACCGCATCCAGCCACTGCTGAATTGAGCTTTCGATGCTGAGTTCGTCGGTATCGTCCATGTACTGTCCTGAATTATTTGTCGTTGCTCAGAGTCGCCAGGAGCCAGTGGTGCATCGCCGGACTGCCGGCAACCACACCGGTATGCTCGATTCCTATGTCCCGCCCCTCGAAGTCGGTGATGATCCCGCCGGCCTCCCGTATCAGCAGGATGCCGGCCGCAATGTCCCAGGCAGAGAGGTGCTGCTCCCAGAAGCCATCGAAGCGGCCGGCAGCCACGTCCGCCAGATCGAGCGCCGCCGATCCCGGCCGACGGATGCCGCTGACGGCCTGGGCGACTCGTCCAAATTGTCGCTGGTACTCATCCAGCTTGGCCCCTTCCTTGAAAGGAAAGCCGGTTCCGATCAGTGCGAAGCCGGGGTCGGCAATCGAGGAGACCTTCAGCGGCCGCTCATTGAGCCAGGCTCCGCCGCCGAGGCTCGCGCTGTATTTGTCGTTCCGGGGTACGTGAAGCACCACTCCGGCCTGGAGTACGCCGTCGACCGCGGCCGCGATCGACACCGCGTAACTGGGAAAGTCATGGAGAAAGTTCGTGGTTCCATCGAGCGGGTCCACGATCCATACGAGTCCAGCAGTCACGATCTCCGGATTGAGCTCCTCCCCGACGATCCGTCCCTCCGGCGCGGCTGCCAGCAGGATCTCGGAGATGATTCGCTCCGCCGTCCGATCGACGTCGGTGACGAAATCCCGGGCGCTTTTCAGCGTCCAGCCCCGGGGATCCGCTGGTCGCTGAACTGCTCTCAGAAAATCCGCGGCGCGGTGCGCGGCGGTCTCCGCCACATGCAGTAAGTCCAAGATAGACACTGTATTGTGTGTCAATTTCCAGCAGGGTAACTTGCTCCACTCATGCCACGCATATTCTCGGGAATACAGCCCTCCGGTGAGCTTCACATCGGCAACTGGCTCGGCGCGGTCCAGAACTGGGTCAACTTACAGCAGAGCTACGAGTCGCTCATTTGCGTCGTGGATCTGCACGCGATCACCGGCAAGTACGACCACGAGTCCCTGGCGCAGCGCACCCGCGAGATGGCCATCGGCCTGCTGGCGGCAGGCATCGATCCCGACCGGTCAACTCTGTTTGTCCAGTCGCACGTGTCCGAGCACACCGAGCTGCAATGGCTTCTGAACACCGTCACGCCGATCGGCGAGCTCGAGCGGATGACGCAGTTCAAAGATAAGTCACAGCGCTTCGAGAGCGTGCCTGCCGGGCTGCTCAATTATCCCATCCTCATGGCCGCGGATATCCTGCTCTACCGGGCGGACCTGGTGCCGGTGGGTGACGACCAGGTACAGCATCTCGAGCTGACTCGTGAGATCGCCCGCAAGTGGAACGCGGAGTTCGGCCGGGGTAGTGACTTTTTTCCCCAGCCGCAGCCGATCCTGACGGAAGCGAAGCGGATCACGGGATTGGATGGCCAGGCCAAGATGTCCAAGAGCCTGGGGAATACCATCGGCCTCCTGGACAGCCCGGAAGAGATCTGGCAGAAGCTCCGGCCTGCCAAGACCGACCCTGCCCGAGTCACCCGGTACGATCCTGGCACTCCCGAGATCTGCAATATTTATCACCTGCACAAATACTTCTCACCGCCGGAGACAGTTGCCCTGGTAGCCGAGAACTGCCGGGGGGCTAAATGGGGGTGCCTCGACTGTAAGCGGGTCCTGGCCGATAATATGATCGCCACCCTGGCCCCCATCAGAGAGCGGGCCCGGCAGCTCCAAACCGACCCCGAGAGGGTCGACGAGATCCTGGCCGACGGGGCCTCCACGGCCCGCCGGCTCGCCTCCGAAACCATGCGGGAGGTGCGCGACCGCATGGGTCTGCTTCCCTCGAGCGGGAAGCGAGCGGTCGAGGCGTGACAAACGTGGAGGGGCGGACAGTGATGGAGAAGATCATCAAGGCGGCGGTTCAGCGGGGCGCCTCGGACCTGCACATCAAGGCCGGCGACGTCTTTCGCGCGCGCATCAACGGTAAACTGGTGCCGCTGACGAAGCAGAGACTCACGCCGGATCAGACCAAGGCGATCGCGTTGAAGCTGATCAGCAGTGACGAGGACCGCGCCCGGATCGACCGAATGCACGATTTCGACTGCTCCTGGGGCATGCCGGGGGTGGGCCGCTTCCGGGTCAACGTGCTGCGCCAGCGGTCGTCCTTTATGATCGTCATGCGGGTCATCCCATTTACGGTGCCCACCATAGAGTCGCTGCGGCTGCCCGAAGTGCTCAAGCAGATCGCCGAATCCGACCGCGGGCTCGTCCTGGTGAGCGGCGTCGCCGGCAGTGGCAAGAGCTCGACCGTGGCAGCCATGGTACACCACATCAACCGCACCCTGCATAAGCACGTCGTCACGATTGAAAACCCCATCGAATTCCTGCACCGGGACCTGAGCTGCTCGATCACGCAGCGTGAGGTGGGCGTCGACACCGAGAGCCTGGCGGTGGGACTTCGTGCCGCTCTACGCCAGGATCCCGACGTGGTGGTCATCGGAGAGATCCCCGACGCCGCCACCATTGACATCGCTCTCAAGGGCGCTGAAACCGGCCACCTGGTCATCGCCACGATCACTACGCCCGACGTGGTGACCACGGTCGAGCGGATTGTGGCCACCCTGGCGGCCGAGGAGCGGGAGATCGGCCGCATGCGCATCGCCGAATCGGTGCGTGCCGTCGTCGCCCAGCAGCTGCTGCCGGTCAAAGGAGATAAGGGCCGAGTAGCTGCCGTGGAGGTGCTGATCGCCACTCCCGCCGTGCGGGAAGCGCTGAAAGACCCCAGTCGCGTCGCCCAGGTCAAGAAGCTCATGGCAGACAGCCGGAAGGAGCTGGGCACCCAGACGTTCGATCAGCACCTCGAGGAGCTGCTGGAGGCCGACCTGATCACCGAAGAGACCAGGCGGGCGGCGCTGGCCACCGTGGCCCCACAACTCCTGAGCTCCCGCCGGGGATCGAAGCAGGCGGCCTCGTCCTGAGCGGCTAGACGACGTGGGATCGCTGCACGACATCACCCAAAAAATCCTGGCGCTGCCCCGCGAGGCCGGAACGCCGGAAGCGGCGGCGGCGCGAGAGCTGGTCGCCGACCACCTCGAGCTTCTGGGCTACGAGGTGGTGGTCCAGAAGTTCAGCTTTTCTCCCGCCAGCCTCAAAGCCTTTCCTCTTTTTGGCGATGGTCTCGGCTTGCTCGCCCTGATCCTGTTTCCCCTGCTCGGTACATCCGCTGTTCCCGCCTGGGCCGCGCTTGCGGTCTGGGCCGGCGGCCTGGCGGTCCTCTCGATCGCGGCGGCCGGTATCGGCCTCGGCTGGGTGCCGCTCGGGGAGGCGGCGAGGGAAGATGCCAATCTCATCGCCACCCGCCCGGGCGACCGGCCCCGCCGGTGGGTAGTGGCCCACCTGGACACCAAGGCGCAAGCGCACTCCATGGCTGGCCGACTGGTTGCCGTCTGGGTTACCGGGGGAGCAATCGTGGTCCTCACAGCAATGGTGGCCGTTCGCCTGGGCGGCCGGCTCTCGCCCGGCTGGCTCGCCATCGGGTGCGGCGCAGCGCTGCTGGCTGGGTTCCTGGCCCGGCGGGGACGGCTCAAGGGCCGCACGGTGGGCGCACGGGACAATGGGACGGGTCTGGTGGCGGTCCTCGCCGCGGCCGAATCGGCGCCCAGTTCCGGGCTGGGCATTCTCATTACCGGAGCGGAGGAGTTCGGCCTGGTGGGGGCCAGGGTCTTTGCCCGGGTCACTCCCGACATCCGGGCAAGCGAGTTCGTGAACGTCGATACTGTGGATGACGAAGGAACGCTGTATCTCGTCAGCCACGATGCCAAAGGCGAGCATCTGGCCCGGGCAGTCGAGCCGCTCCTGGCGGCGACCACGGGGCCGGTTCGCCGCCGCCGGCTTCCCCTCGGCATCTTCGTCGATAGCGCGCCGCTGGCGCAGGCACACGCTTCAGCCATCACCATCGGACGGCTGACCTGGCAAACGCTGCGCCGGATTCACACCACCGCCGACACCGTGGACGGCCTCTCGTTGACGACGGCGGAGGCGGTGGGAAAAGCAATTGCGTTGAATTGACGTTTGAAGAGGGGCGAGATAGGTTTGCCCGAGGATTCAGGAGCCCCGCAGGGGGCTTTTTTGTTGTTCCAGACGGGAGCCGACATGTTCGATGGCAAGACCACCTGCATGGTGGTCGTGGGAGCACAGTGGGGAGACGAAGGGAAGGGTAAACTCGTCGACGTGCTCGCCGAGCGGGCTGAGTTCGTGGTACGATACCAGGGGGGAGCCAACGCGGGACATACCGTCGTCATCGGTGATACCCAATTCGTACTACGGCAGATTCCCTCTGGAATCCTTCATCCCCAGGTCATCTGTGTAGTCGGAAACGGGGTCGTGCTCGAGCCCGAGAACTTTTTTCAGGAGCTCGATCAGCTACGCGAGCGGGGGGTCGATACCACCGGCCGGCTCTTCATCTCCGATCGGGCCCACCTGGTTCTCCCCTACCACAAGCTTCTGGACGCGGCCAGCGAGAGAAGTCAGAAGCTGGGAACCACCGGACGGGGGATCGGACCGGCGTACGAGGATAAATACGGCCGCCGGGGGATTCGGATCACCGACCTGAAGCGGATCGAGTGCGCCCGTAGTCTGCTGGTGGACCGGGTTCGGAGAGCCAACCAGCTGCTCGAGCTGATGGGCAGCGGCGAGCGTGCCGGGCTGGACGATCATGTGGCACTGCTCGAGCGGCTGGCTCCCCGGTTGCTGCCGCTGACCGCCGATACCGGCCTTCTGGTCCATCGCGCTGTGCGGGACGGGCGCCGGGTGCTCCTGGAGGGCGCCCAGGGCGCGCTGCTCGATGTGGACCATGGCACCTATCCTTACGTCACCTCCTCCAACACTACGGCCGGCGGCGCGGCGGTCGGTTCCGGCATCGGGCCAACCGGTATCAATGGCGTACTGGGCGTGGTGAAGGCCTACACCACTCGAGTCGGCAACGGCCCGTTGCCCACTGAGGCGGAGAGTCCCTATGGCGAGCGGCTGCGCGAGTTGGGAGGCGAGTTCGGGGCGGTGACGGGACGTCCGCGCCGCTGCGGCTGGTTCGATGCCACGGTGGTCCGCTATGCAGCCAGGGTGAATGGGCTCACCGGCCTCGCCGTCACCAAGCTTGACGTGCTCGACAGCTTCCGGGAGATCCCGATCGGGACGATGTACCGGCTGGATGATGAGCCCTGCGAGGAGATGCCGGCGGAGGTCGACGCACTGGCGAGGGTCGAACCAGTCTACGAGACGTACCCCGGTTGGCAGCAGCCGACCGGCTCGGCGCGCCGTCTGGCCGATTTGCCTCGCGCAGCCCGGTCATACCTGGATCGCATTGAGGCCCTCTCGGGGGTGCCGGTTCGGTATGTCAGCGTCGGGACGAGGCGGGACCAGATTATTGAGGTATAGAAAAGGTGAACGGTGAACAGTGAACAGTGAACGGGACGGCGGAGCAACTGACCTTCTAATCATCGGCGCGGGGCCTTGTGGACTGGCCGTGGGGATCGCGGCCAAGCAAGCGGGGCTTTCCTGCGTGCTCCTCGACCGTCGCACCGTCGTGTCCACCATCGAGCGTTATCCGTTGGCCATGACATTCTTTTCCACCCCCGAGCGGATCGAGATCGGCGACGTACCGTTCATTGCCAGCCACGAGAAACCCACCAGGCAGGACGGGCTCATTTATTATCGCCGGGTAGCGGAGTATTACGGTCTCGATATTCGTCCCGGGGAGGACGTGGTTGATGTGGCCGGGGAGGCGGATAGCCTTTTCCGGGTCCAGGTAGCCCGGCGGCACGACAACAAGGCGTATAGGGCATCGACGATTGTCTTTGCCACTGGATACTACGACAACCCCAACTACCTCGGCGTCCCCGGGGAAGACCTGCCCCATGTGGCGCACTACTTTGTCGAGGGCCATCCATACTGGCACCAGCGCGTCATCGTGATCGGGGCAGGGAACAGCAGCGTTGATGCCGCGCTCGAGTGTTGGCGCGCCGGTGCCACCGTCACCCTGGTCCACTTTGGGGAGGGGTTCGACCGCACGGTAAAGGCCTGGGTGCTGCCCGACATTGTCAACCGGGTCAAGGAGGGGAGCATTGCGGTGCGTTGGCGCTCGCGGGTACGTGCGATCACGCCGACGGAGGTGGAGGTGATGTCGGACGAGACCGGCGCAGTGGAGATGATTCCGGCCGATGCCATTCTCGCAATGACCGGCTACCATGCCGACACTACGCTACTCCAGCGACTTGGCGTTCCAGTCGATCCCTCTACCGGAGTTCCGGCCCACGATGAGGCCACCATGGCCACGCCGATCCGAGGGTGCTACCTGGCAGGCGTGATTGCCAGTGGAAACGATGCCAACCGGCTTTTCATCGAGAATGCGCGGGGCCACGGGGAGCTGATCGTTCGGCACCTGCTGGCGTCCCCAAGGGCTAATCCGTCGCCGACGCCACCTGGGAGTCCCACTTTCGCATCATCCCGATGAACGATCCGGCTATGCCCGGGTCGAACTCGACTCCCGCCCGGTCCTGGATATACGCCAGGGCGCGTTCCGATTCCCAGGCATCCCGATACGGCCGCGTTGTGCGCAGAGCATCGTAAACATCACAGATGTGGACGATGCGGCTGGCGTACTGAGCCCCCCGCGCATCATGGAGCTTGGGGTATCCGCCGCCATCGAGCCGCACGTGATGCTCATAGGCCACCACGGCTGCGAGCTCCATCGGTTCCGTATTCTCCAGCAGCATTCGCGCGCCGGTAACGGGATGCTGCTGGACAATCTGCCGCTCTGGATCGGTAAGCTTCCCCGGCTTCACTAGTATGTCTTTGGGGATGCAGACCTTGCCCAGATCGTGCAGGAGACCGGCTACCCCCAGGGCTCTGACCGTGGCCCCACCCAGCTCCAGGAATTCCCCCAGCGCCATAGAGAGGACAGATACGTTCATCGAGTGGGTCGTGGTGTACTGATCGAACTCCTTCAACTGCAGGAGCGGCAGCACCATCGCCTGGTCCGCATGCATGGCGATGGAAAGCGAGCGCACCACCGCCTCCACCTCCACCATGGGAAGCTTGGACCCCTCCCGAATCTCCTGATGCATCCAGTCGATGGTCTCGCGCTCCTCGCGAAGAGTATAGCTAAGGGTGGCGACGGGGAGCGTCGCCTTGAGGGCCTTGGTGAATCCTTCCGCCAGGGCGATCTGGCCGAATCGAATGGCTGAATCGCCCATCTGCCACATGTCATCGGTGGTCGAGGCGGTTCGAATCCCGAGACGTACGGTCAGGTGAGCGAGAAATCTGGCAAACTGCTCCGGCTGGATTTGCTCGGTGAACTCGATGCGCTCGATGCCCGCTTTGACCAGCCGCCCGCTCCACTCCCAGCCTTCCAGCTCGTGCACTGGCTCCGAGTTGAACAGCACCTCTCCGGAGAGAAAGGTGAAGTGCAGCTTGGGCCCCGGGGACTGGAGCTCGCCAATGCGCTCCATGATGCCCTCGAGGGCGCGCAATGTCGCCGGATGATCGTCCCCGTAGAGACCCATGGTCGAGAGCGCCTGGGTGAGCGCCATGAGAAAGCGGACGGGATCGCTCACGCGCCGGGACCGGCTTCGGCTGCGGCGCGGATTTCCTCATCGGAGTGCTGAAGCGCGATTGCGAGGATCTCCGCCGCCGCCGGGTGTTCTCGCCAGTGCCCGGCGAGCGCGGTGATCGCGGCCAGCAGCAGCGGAGACTTGGGCGCGAGCCGGCGGCCCAACCAGAGACGGCGGCTGAAGGCGGCCGTAAGCACCAGGCGGAGAGCTTCGGGCGCCCGGGTGCGAGCCAAGATCCGGAGCGTGATCGCCCGGAGCTCGGGGCTACGCCGGGGATCGTTGGTAATCCGCTCCAGTAGCGGCAGCGCGGGCGCTGGGCACGATTCGAGAGCGGCCGTCGCGGCCAGACTGGCGATGCCGTCGTCCGGGTCGCGCAGCCCCGCCAGCATCCCCTCCAGCAGGTGCTCAGGGGATTCCAGGAGTAGCTTGATCGCCTCCCGGCGAATGCGGTGATCCTGATGGTCGGCGTAGGCCCTCGGCGAAAACCCCTCGGGCCACCGGCCCAGCCGGCCAATGAGGACCAGAATATTTCTTTGGACGTACCAGGGCGCATCCACCAGCCGTGCCGCCGCAAGACGGCCGACGCCTGGTCCCAGCGCCAGCAGTTGTTTGAGGATGGCAGCACGGCTCGACCGATCCTCCGCCGACGCCAGGTGGTCAAGCAGGGAGTTTGCGGCGTCAGCTCCGATGCGCCCGACCAGCATCGCCACAGCTTCCTGATCCAGAGGGGTAGCTCCGAGCTCGGTGGCCAGACGTTCCGGGGTGGCCACATGACGCCAGAGTGCATCGGTCGCGCTGTTCCGGGGTACGCTCTCCAGCAGACTGCCGAGCTGCACCAGCTGCCCTCCCGCCAGGAGGGCGTCGGCAGCGGCGTACACCGCCGGTCCCATCGACCCGAGCTCCAAGGCCATTTTGATGATCGTGCCCGCATCGCAGCCGGATTGGTCGCTGGAGCCCAAGTCTGGGCTTCGCCGTCCCATGCTCTCGAGGATGGCCGTGTAGTGTGTCGGATTCGGATCCTCCAGCTCCCAGTCTCCAATCAACCGGACGACGTTGGTTCGCAGGGCCCCGTCGGCTTCGGCCCGGGTTGCCACCGGCCCGACCTCGGCGTGATGCGCCAGCTTGTGAAGCAACCGCAGCAGGTTGTGAGAAATGGTCTGTTTGGAGGCATGCGCCGCTGCCTCGACCACCTCCATGACGGCATCAGCGGCCAGGATCTGTGAAGCGTTGAGGGCAAAGCTTCGACGACCGGCCTGATCGGCGCCGGTCTCGAGCAGGCGCCGCAGCGCTTCGGGATCCAGCGCCTCGATCATGCGTGACAAACGCTGACCCAGCTGATCGTCGGCCACTCCCCTCCGTCCGGACATCTCCTCCGCCACCTTCGAGAGGTAGCCCAGCACCACCCGATCGTAGGCCACTTCGCCGGATTTCTGGCCGATCGCGTGCGCCACCACCAGGGGATCCGCATCCTCCGGGACATCCGTTCCCTGCTCGGTGGAAAGCGCGAGCCGGGCCAGCTCCACCCATGCGTCACGTTCCGATGCGGTGCCTTCACTGACCGACTCGGGACCATCGGATTGCTGCAGCGTGAACCGGTCGAACCCCATCGCCCGCAGCCGGATGTGCTCCCACGGCCCGACCTTATTCAGGCGCCGTCCGATCGGGCCGTCTCCCCGCTTCGGGTCGGCACTCAGGGCGCTGAGCACCCCGTCGACCTCCTCCAGGGTGGCGCCCCGAATCAGCTGGACCGAGGCGATCCGATGCCGGTGGAGCCGGTGGGCGAGCTCGCGTAACAGCGCGTTGTTGGGATCGGTAGTCACCGATTCGATGACGAGTCGATGCCGGGCTACGCCGAGCGTCACCGAGTCGCGTCCTTCGAGGAGCGCGCTCATGCGACTGGAAAAGCGCACCGCGGAATCCTGAAGATGGGGATGGCCTTCGGGGTACATGGAGCGCTTGTGGAGCACGATGGAAAACTCGACCAGGAAGTCGGCCAGATCGCGCGACAAACTCGATGGAGACCCGCGAGCCCCCTCCGTTGCCGGAGTTTCGGACTGACTGGAAGGGCTGGGCTGCGTCATCAGCTGAGCTCGTAGGTCCCTGGGAGGAGGGGCTGGAGAGGGTGGGATTGGCAATTTCCGAGCCCTATATAGCCGGTACCCTAAAAGGGTGTCCATGAATGGATTAGAAGGCGCACCTCATCCTGTTTGGCAGACGCTGCTGCTGCCGGATCGGGGGAATTTGCTACTGGACGTGCGGCTTCCTTGCCGCCTCCGCTCGCTCTATCTTCCCCCGCTGGTCGCAACCGCCCCACTTTTTCTCGGAAACCAATGGCAGACACGACGTTGATGGACAAGCTGGTCTCCCTCTGCAAGCGCAGGGGGTTCGTATTTCAATCCTCCGAGATCTACGGCGGGCTGGGGTCGGTCTGGGACTACGGGCCCTTGGGTGTGGAGCTGAAAAAAAACCTCAAGGACCGCTGGTGGCGGGCGATGGTGCAGGCGCGAGACGACATCGAGGGTCTCGACGCCGCCATCCTCATGCATCCCAAAGTGTGGGAGGCGTCGGGCCATGTGGCCGGATTTACCGATCCGCTGGTGGACTGCCGCCAGTGTAAGAACCGCTTCCGGGCGGATGATCCGCGCATCAAAGGAACTCCCGGGCAGCCGGATGCACAGTGCCCGGTGTGCGGTACCAGGGGCTCGCTGACCGAGCCGCGCATGTTCAACCTGATGTTCAAGACGTTTATGGGACCGGTGGAGGAGTCGGCGGCCGTGGTGTACCTGCGCCCGGAGACGGCACAGGGCATTTATGTGAATTATCTGAACGTGCTGCAATCATCCCGCCAGCGAATTCCCTTCGGCATCGCGCAGATCGGGAAAGCGTTTCGAAACGAGATCACGCCGGGCAATTTCATCTTCCGAACCCGCGAGTTCGAACAGATGGAAATGCAGTTCTTCGTGGAGCCGGGGACGGACACCGAATGGTTCGAGCGCTGGCGGGAGTGGCGGATGGATTGGCACCGCGGCCTCGGCCTCTCACCGGCCAAGCTCCAATGGCATGAGCATACCGGGAGCGAGCTGGCACATTACGCCAGGGCCGCCTTTGATATCCAGTACCACTTCCCCTTCGGCTGGCAGGAGATCGAGGGCATTCACAATCGCGGCGATTTCGATCTCGGCCGGCATCAGGAGTACTCCGGCAAGAAGCTCGAGTACTTTGACCAGGCACGAAACCAGCGGTATCTGCCATATATCGTTGAGACCTCGGCCGGCGCGGACCGGGTGGCTCTCACGTTGCTCGTGGACGCCTATCGGGAAGAGGAAGTGGAAGGAGAGACACGGGTGGTTCTCGGTCTCTCACCAGCGGTCGCGCCGATCAAGGCGGGAGTCTTTCCCCTGGTGAAAAAAGACGGGATGCCAGAGCTGGCCACGACGCTGTATCAGGATCTGCGCCGGCAATTCGCCTGTTTTTACGATGACAGCGGAGCCATCGGCCGCCGCTACCGGCGTATGGACGAAGCGGGCACGCCTTTCGGGGTGACGGTTGATGGCGAGACGCTCACGGATCGTACGGTGACGGTGCGGCACCGCGACTCGATGCAGCAGGAGCGGGTAGGGTTGGATCGGGTGGGGGAGTACGTAAAAGAGAAGGTAAGGGGTGAGCAGTGAGCGGTAAGCAGGATGGCGACAAAGCTTCCGGTTCGCACCATATCAGGTCGCTTACCAGTGGTCCCGCTCACCGCTTACCGCTTACCTCTTACCCTTAAGATGCGCCTCTCCGATTTCGAAACCCTGGTTCGCCGGCTTTGCAACGAGCTCCCCCAGGAATTTTTCGACGGCATCGCCGAGGTCATGGTGTCGCCGCGCACGCTGGCGGATCCCGACCGCGATGGGGTCTTCACTCTGGGCGAATGTGTCCCCTTGCCGGTGGAAGTGGGCAGCGGGATGGAAGGGATCCAGAGCCGGATCGTGCTCTATCACGGATCGTTCGTGGCGTTGTCCCGACTGGACGACGAGTTCGACTGGCGTAAGGAGGCGTGGGAAACGCTGACTCACGAGCTGCGGCACCATCTCGAGTGGCGGGCCCGGGCGCCCGACCTGGAAGATTTCGACATGGCGGTGGAGCATAACCTGGCCCGGCAGGAGGGCGAGCCTTTTGATCCCACCTTTTTTCTCAGCGGCGAGCTGGAGCCCGACGGAAGCTATCGGGTCGAGGAAGACATCTTCATCGATCTGGTCGTGGGATCGATTCCGCCTCAGATAACCTTCGATTGGCAGGGCAGAAGCTACCGCATTGTAATCCCCGAGAGGGCCGAGCTCCCCTGTTTCCTGACCGTTGATGGTGTCGTGCCTGCGGCCGCCGGCGATCTGGTTGTGGTACTACGGAGGAAGCCCGGAGTCCGGGACCTCTTCGGCCGAGCCGGAGTATTCCAGGCCACCGTGCGGGTGAATGGGTAGCCGGGTATCTTCCGAGCCAAACGGCTGATCAGCAGCGAAGGAACAGGAGAACATGAGACGTCATTGGGCGGTCCTTACATTGCTGCTGACTTCGCCGGCTCACGCTCAGACGGCCGCCGCCGGCTACCAGGTCGGCGTTGTGAGCGAATCCGGAGACATCGTCACCTGGCTCAAGCCGCACGGCACCGGCCTGGCAGTGGATCGGGTGGTGCCGGTGGGCTTGATGCCTTCCGACATCGATGGTCCCCATAACATCACGGTGTCGCCGGACGGCGAGAGCTACTATATCACGATCGCCCATGGCACCCCGTACGGCTCGCTGTGGAAGCTGAGGAGCCAGGGTGACTCGCTGCTCGGACGGGCGCAGGTGGAGCTGTTTCCCACCACGATCTCGATCACCCCCGATGGGCAGTTTGCCTTCGTGGCCAACTCCGACTTCCATGGCGATCATCCCCGGATCAACTTCGTCTCCGTGATTCACACGCCGACGATGACCAAGATCACCGACATTCCCGCCTGCGATATGCCCCACGGGGTCAAGGTCAATCACGCCGGCACCCATGTCTATGTGTCGTGCATGCACAGCGACGAGATCCTGGAGCTGGACGTCGCGACGCTCGGGATCTCTCGCCGGGCCAGGACCGGTGGGGGACACGCCATGGAAGCTACCGCTTCGGCGCCGGCGGCCCCCCACGGTCCTTCCGCACCCGCCTCGACCGAGGCGGTCAAGGAGTGTTCGCCGACGTTCGTGTCGGTTTCACCGGATGATAAGCGGCTCTACGTCGCCTGTAATTACGGCAACAGCCTGCAGGTGTGGGATGCCGCCACTCTGATGCAGGTGAAAGAAATTCCCGTGGGAAAGGGCGCCTATAATGTCGAGCCCTCGCCTGATGGCAGGCTGGTGACCGTCACCAACAAGAAGGATCAGAGCATCAGTATCATCGATGCCACCCAACTTACCGAGGTTGCCCGCATACCGACCACCAAGAAGATCGTGCACGGCATCGCGTACGCACCGGACAGCCGTCTGGCCTACGTCTCCAGTGAATCGATCGGTACCGACCCCGGATCGGTGGACGTGATCGATCTCTCCACCAAGCGGCGGGTCGCGACCGTCGCTCTGCCGGGCCAACCGACGGGCATCACCATCCTGCGCTCCACCTCACCTTCCGTCAGGCGCTGATCTCCTTATGGTCTACGAAGTCGTAACCACGCTGGACGGCCCGGAGCTCTTACGGCGGGCAAAACGTTTCTTCGCGGAGCGGGTGCCGCTGAACGCGGCATATCCGGAACGGGAAGGGCCCAGTTATCTCACGCTTCGCGGTCAGGGTGGGGAGGAGATCGCCTTCGCGATCTGGCCTACGCCAAGTGGTACCCGGGTGAGGGTCTCCACGCTGTTGTTCGACCAGGTGGTGGACCGCTTTCTCTCCACGCTCCCGCTCCCATCCGAGCACGTCGCATGAACGTTGTCCCGGTCAGGGTCACGGTCGAGGATGTATGGGACGAGGTCTTTCTGGAGCTGCCGGGGGAAGCGCCGGTCTCTGAAGTCAAGCGGCAAGCGCTCGACCTTACCCGGGTCCGGCGCGATCCTTCCGAGTTCGTCGTCAAGTATCGCGGCGCCGAGCTGGCGGACGAGTCTCTTTCCCTCTCTCGCGCCGGGGTGGTGCCCAACGCGGCGTTGATCGTGCTTTCCCGCCGCCGCCGCCCAGTGCGTTAGGGCCGTGTCTCCTCTGGCCTCCCGGAGCCTCACCATCGCCGCCGGCGTGATACTCGCGTTCGATGGAGCGGCGCTGCTGGGACTGGGTCTCTGGTCCGGACGGGCGGTGCTGGTGCTCGTCGGGCTGGTCCTGTTCCTCTCGGCTGGATTGGTGCTGCTCTCCTGGCGCTGGTATCGGCGCCGGATGGATGACATCGCCGCGGCTCGCCGGGTGCTCGGGGAGGAGGCCGGAGAAATTCTACGGGCAACGCGGGACAAAAGCGTAAGCGGGAAAACAAAAACGTAAGCGGTGCCCATCGCCGTCTTCACCCACCCGAGCTGTCTCCAGCACGATCCCGGTCCCGATCATCCGGAGACACCGGCCCGTCTGCGAGTGGTGCTCGACGCGTTGCGTCGGGAGCCCGGTCTCGCACTCCAGGACGCGGGTCCGTCCGCTCTCGAGCCGCTATTGGCGGTTCACCCGCGGGAGTACCTCGCCAGCCTCGAGGCGATAAGTGCGCGGGGTGGCGGAGCGCTTTTCCTGGATACGGTCCTGAGCCGGGACAGTTGGGCGGCGGTTCTCGGCGCTACCGGCGCCGTACTCGCGGCCGTCGACCATGCGGTGGGGGAGCGAGGTCATGCCTTCGCCGCGATCCGACCACCGGGACACCATGCCTTGGCCGCAAGAGGAATGGGTTTCTGCCTGGTGAACAATGTGGTGGTTGCGGCGCGTCATGCGCAGCGGGCCGGTCGCGAGCGGGTCCTGATCATCGACTGGGACGTGCACCACGGCAACGGCACCCAGGCATTGGTTGAAACCGATGCGACGATCCGCTACGTCTCGCTGCACCAGCATCCCTGGTATCCCGGCACCGGTGCCGCGACCGAGCGAGGGGTTGGCAACATCTTCAATGTGCCCCGCGGACCCGGCAAACCTGCCGCCCTCTATGTGGCGGATCTGTGGGCTGCCATCGTCGCGGCCACGATGGACTGGACCCCAAACCTGGTGCTGGTCTCCGCCGGATTCGATGCCATGACCGGTGATCCGCTGGGTGGCTTCACGCTGGAGCCGGAACATTATACCGAGCTGACGCACCGGCTTCGCGATCGGTTGCCCGCTGTGCCGGTGGTCGGTGCGCTCGAGGGCGGCTACGTTCCCGAGCGGCTCGCCGCGGGACTGGCCGCTCACCTCCGTGGCCTCGCCTGAGTCGGCCTGTTGCCGCTCCGGTCCGAATCGTATAATCCAGCCGGTCTACCCCAAGCCACTCTCTGTCGCGAGGACGACTTGCCCCCCAGCCTGCGGATGGACATCCAGGTGCTCGAGCTCCGCACCAAGCATCCATTCATCATCGCTCGCGGCGGGCAGAGCGACCACCGAACCGTTTGGGTTCGGCTCATCGATGGGGACGGCCTCGAAGGCTGGGGCGAGGCGGCGCCAAGCAAGTTCTACGGAGAGACGCCGGACAGTGTCGCCGCGGCCCTCAAGTTCTACGGCTCGGAGCTGCCCAGTGATCCATTCCAACTGGAGAGCGCGGAACGTCGTTGGGAGACGATGCTGCGGGGGAATGCGGCCGCCCGGGCGGCGCTCTCGGCCGCGCTTCACGATCTGGCCGGCAAGCGGCTCGGGGTCCCGATATACCGGATGTGGGGTCTGGATCCGTGCCTGGCACCCAGGTCAACCTTCACGATCGGACTCGATGCTCCGGAGCGGATCAAGGCCAAGGTGCGCGAGGCCGAGGAATATCCGATTCTGAAGGTCAAGCTGGGAACCGACCGGGATGTCGAGATCCTGCGCGCTATCCGAGATGCGACCGACAAAGAGATTCGGGTCGATGCGAACTGCGGCTGGACCGTCAAACGCGCCATCAGCATGCTGCCGGTGCTCCAGGAGTTTGGCGTGACTGTCCTGGAGCAGCCGCTTCCACCCCAGGATCTCGACGGGCTGGCAACGATCACGGCCCAGGCGGATATCCCCATCATCGCGGATGAGAGCTGCAAGACTGTGGTCGATATTCCCCCACTGGTCGGCAAGGTAGACGGGATCAACATCAAGCTCGCCAAGTGCGGCGGCCTTCGTGAGGCGTTGCGCATGATCGCGGTCGCCCGGGCGCACGGAATGATGGTCATGGTCGGGTGCATGATCGAGACCTCGCTCGGGATCACGGCGGCGGCGCACTTCACCCCATTGGTCGACATCGTGGACCTCGACGGCGCCGCACTCCTCGCCGACGATCCCTTCGTCGGTGCCGGCATCGAGGGAGGTCAGGTCACGCTTCCGTCAGGCCCCGGACTGGGCGTCAGGCGGCGATGACAGAGCGGTTTGCCCTCGTTGCCCTCCCACTTCCGCTCGCCACCCCCTACACCTACCGCATCCCCGAGACTCTGGGTGACCGGGTCGTTCCGGGTAGCCGGGTGGTGGTACCGGTTCGGCGACGAGAGCTGATCGGCCTGGTGACCGCAGTGGAGGCGGAGCCGCCATCCGTCCCCGCCCGGGACATCCTGGCGGTCCCCGACGTCTCACCGGCAGTACCAGCGCCGCTGTTGGCAACCGCGGAGTGGATGGCCGGCTACTACGGTGCTCCGCTCGGCCTCACCCTCAAGTCCATTTTACCCGGTGGTATGTGGGGCGAATCGCAGGTAATCGTCTCGCTCCGGAATGGCTCCCGGATCTCTGGGGGTGTCGCCGGTGAAGTACTGGCGTGGTTGAGGGAAAAAGGAGGAGAGGCAGCGGTGCAGTCCGCCGCGCGGGCGCTCAAGCGTCCGGTATGGGACGTCATCGAGCGCCTGGCCCGGGTGGACGCCGTGTCGCTGCGGGTGCAGCCGCCTGATACCGGCGCGGCGGGACTCACGGAACGGGTGCTCATGCTGTCCGGGGAACGGCCTACGCTGCTCGAGCGCGAGGCCCTCTTCAAGCGGCGACCCAAGCAGCGGGAGCTCTACGAGGCCCTGGAGCAGCTCGGAGGCAGCGCGCCGGTGCGCCACTTGTCCGAGCAGCTGGGCTTTGGTGAAGGGGTGCTGCGGGCCCTGGTGCGCCAGGGGCTGGCCCGGCTGGAACGCTCGGAGCTTCTGCGGGATCCGTTCGCTGGATCGCCCCTGATTGCTCCGCCCAACAGCCCAACCGCGGATCAGACGGCCGCGATCGAGGCCATTGCCGGCCTGGAGCCAGGCAAAGCCGCGCTCCTTTTCGGTGTAACCGGCAGCGGAAAGACGCTGGTCTACCTCGAAGCGGTGCGGAGAACGCTCGCGGCGGGGCGGGGCGCCATCGTGCTGGTCCCCGAAATCGGCCTGACACCGCAGGCGGTGAGTCGCTTCCGGGGTGCCTTCGGCGACGAGATCGCCGTGATGCATAGTGGCCTGTCGGATGGCGAACGGGCGGACGCCTGGCGCCTTCTCCGCCGGGGCGAGCGGCGGGTGGCGGTCGGCGCCCGCTCTGCCATCTTCGCTCCAGTCGCCGATCTCGGTCTCATCGTCATCGATGAGGAGCACGAGGCCAGCTACAAGAACGGCGAGACGCCTCGATACCAGACCCGCGATGTGGCGTTGGTCCGAGCCCGGCTGGAAGGTGCGCGCCTGGTGCTGGGAAGCGCGACCCCATCGCTGGAGACCTTGGTCCGGGCGGAGAGCACCGTCGAGCTGCTCCGGCTGCCTGATCGGGTGGGTGCCCGTCCACTCCCGCCGGTCGAGATCATCGACCTGCGGGTCGCTCCGAAAATCTCCGGCACCGGGGCGCTGGCCTGGTCCGAGGCACTTGACGAGGCCATCCTGGCGACGCTCGCCCGGAAAGAGCAGGCGCTCTTACTGCTGAACCGGCGAGGGTATGCCGCATACCTTCAATGTCCCGACTGCGGTGATGTGTGGCAGTGCTCGCGCTGCAGCATCTCGCTGACGGTGCACCACTCGCCGCCGGCGCTGCGATGCCACTACTGCGCTCATGAAGAGCCGCTGCCCTTCACCTGCCGAGTCTGTGCCAATCCGGTGCAGCAGATGCGCGGGGTGGGCACCCAGCAGCTCGAGCGCATGCTGGCGGACCGATATCCCGATGCCCGCGTCGCCCGGATGGATCTGGATACGACCAGCACCAAGTGGTCGCATCAGCGGATTTTGGGCGCGGTCGAGAAAGGTGACATCGATCTCCTCATCGGCACGCAGATGATCGCGAAGGGCCTGGATTTCCCCAACGTCACGCTGGTGGGGGTGGTGGATGCCGATACCGGCCTGTACCTGCCCGACTTTCGATCGGCGGAACGCACCTTCCAGCTGCTCGCGCAGGTAGCCGGCCGTGCTGGTCGCGGTCCCAAGGGTGGAAGAGTGTTGATCCAGACGCGGCACCCACGCCATCATGCGCTGGTCTCCGCCGCACAACATGACACGGAAGGGTTCTTGCGCCAGGAGCGGGAGCTACGGGAATTGCCTCCCTACCCACCGGCGACAACACTGGTCAATCTGCTGGTGTCAGGCCCCGACGAGCGTGAGGTGGGTCTCCGGGCGGCCGGTCTGGCGGATTGGTGCACGGCATTGATCGACCGGCACCAGCTGTCGATTGGCGTGCTGGGGCCGGCGCCATGCCCGTTGGTTCGGATCAAGGATCGGTGGCGTTGGCACGTGCTGTTGAAGGGAACATCGGAATCGCTCGGACGGGTCGTGCGGTACGCAGCGACACGACTCCAGCGGGAGGGCACTACCCGCGTGGTGATCGATCGG
>JBJMPK010000228.1:0-60237 GCA_045803245.1 Gemmatimonadales bacterium | reverse complement strand
TTATCGACGTTTCCTACCACAACGAGGCCCCATAGCGTCAGGGCGATGGCCATGCCGTAGCGTCCTTCGATCGCCAACGCCAGGGCTCCCGGCCCCCAGACCAGTCCGCTTCCAACCACCGGAAGGATGGCCAGGATGACCGTCACCACACCCCAGAACAGGGCATTGGGGATGCCGGCCATCCAGAAGGCCAGCCCGACAAGGACCCCCTGCACCGCCGCGGTCAGTCCGGTCCCGATAAGCGTCGAGATGGTAACGTCGCGGAACCGCTCCCGCAGCCGTTCCGCGTTCTTGACCGAGAAAGGGATGAACGGCCGCACACTCTTCCAGGTACTCTCTGGTGCCAGAAGGAGATAGAAGAGCCCAAAGAACGAGATGGTCAGCTGAATCCCGAGCCGGGTGGCGGTGCCGATCAGCCCCAGGGCACTGGCCCCGATCCAGGCGAGCATCCGGGATCCAAACGCTTCGATCTGGGCGCCCACGTCGTAGGGCCCGATACGAAGCTCCCGGAGCCGGGCGACAAGGGGGCTACGAATCACGCCGGTCGCCATGTCCTGGGCTTCCCCGGCAATCACGCCAACGAAGGCGGCGCCCGGGCCCAGAACCAGGATGATTCCCAGGAGGACGACCAGTCCGGCGGCAATCCGGGAGCTTATCCGCCGGGCCAGCCAGCGGTGGACCGGCGCGAAAACCACATAGAGGACGGGGGCACCGACCAGCCCGGTGCTGAAAGGCCAAAGCGCCCACACCAAACCCAACCCCAACACGAAGATCAGGAAGGCTGCGCGGTCCTGTTTGGTGTCGAGGAAGGCCATCGGGGAAGAGTATGCCGTACCGGAAGGAGCCGCCAGCGGGACGCTCCTCGCCCCGAGGACTCTAGAGATGTATCTTCGGGGTAGTCGGGAGCCTGAGGTCAGGAGCATACGCCTCGAGTCCCGACTCCTGACTACAACCCGTGCAGGATTCGTGGTTCCACTCACCCAGATACCCGATAATCTGCTGGTACCCGGCGGCGCCGGACTGGTCGTCGTCCTGGTGGCGCTTCTCTGGCGGGAACACCGCGGGCGCCGCCGGGCAGAGCGCTCACGGGGAGAAGTTCGCAGCCAGCTGCAGACGGTCACGGCTACCATGCGCGAGGCGGTCATCGCCTACGACATGGACCGGCGGCTCAAGTTCATCAATCCGGCGTTCGAGCGGCTCACCGGGTATCCCGACGAGGAGCTGCGAGACCAGGAGTTCCTCTCCTACATCCATCCCGAAGACCGGCCGGCGATCCTGGGCGAGTGGGACCGTCTGGCAGAGGGTGGCGCGCTCCGGGACCAGGAGTACCGGGTGGTTACCCGGTTCGGCCAGACCCGCTGGTGCTCCAGCTCCTGGGAGCCGATGCGGGACGAGACCGGCCGGCAGATCGGGTACATGGGCACGGAGTTCGACATTACCGAGCGCAAGCTCGCGGAAGAGGCGATGCGGCTCGATACCGAGCTGTTTCAGGCCGTGCTCGAGGTCGAGCAGGCGGTCACCGCGGCCGGTCTCGATTCCGATACCGTCATGAGAGTCATCACCGAGCGCAGCAGCGCGCTGACCGGAGCCAGCGGCGCGGTCATCGAGGTCGTCGAGGGTGAAGACCTGGTACCCGTCGTGCACGTCGGCACCGAGGCTCCCCGGCTTAAGCTGAGCACCAGTCTGTCCGGCATTTCAATCCAAACCGGCGAGCTTCAGCGTTCGGATGACACCTTCAACGACCCGCGGGTGAACCATCCTCATTACCGTGAGCTCGGAATCCGTTCGCTCCTGGTCGTGCCGCTGCGTGACGAGCACCGCACGCTTGGTGTCCTCAAGGTCGTGTCCCCCCAGCCCCACGCCTTTTCGGAACGGGATGCTAAGGCCCTACGTCTGCTGGGCGGCCTCATGGGTGCCGCGCTGGGGCACGCCGCGGCTTACGAGGGACGCCAGACCCGGCTGGAGGAGCGTACCCGCGCACTGCAGGAAAGCGAACAACGATTCAAACAGCTGGTCGATGTGGCCCAGGAAGGGATCTGGGTAGCCGATGACCGGGGAGTCATGACCTACGTGAACCAGCGTTTGGCCGACCTGCTGGGCTATACCAATGGCGACCTGCTGGGCCGGCCGGTCTACGACTTCATGGAGGCCGATTCCCGCGCCGGCGCTCAGCGGACCTGGACTCGCCGGGGCTTGCGCTCGAACCAGAGCCAGGACCTGCGCTTCCGGCGGCGAGATGGGACCCAGCTCTGGGGGCTGGTCTCGTCGAGCGCTATCGTTGGCAAGGATGGAGCGCTGGTGGGCACCGTTGGGATGGTCACCGACATCACCGAACGGAAACAGGCGGAAGATCAGCTTCGCCGATCGGCCGAGCGCCTGACCATGCTCCACGACATGGATCAAGCGATTCTGGCCGCCCGATCCCCTGCCGAAATCGGACGAGCAGCATTGGCCAGAATGCGGCGGATGGTCCCCTGCGAGCGCTGTACGGTCACGCTGTTCGACTTTGATTCCGGCCAGGCTCAGGTGATTGCCGGGTACGCGGGTGGATCGCACCTGCCGGCGAGCTCGATGCCGCTCACCGACATCGCTCCGGTCGAGGTGCTCCGCCATAGCACCATCCGTTACATCGAAGACCTCGGCGCCGTGAAGGACCCTGCACCTATGTTCCGGCTGCTGCTGGCGGAAGGGCTGCGCTCGGTGCTTACGGTTCCTCTGCTGGTGGAGGGCGAAGCCATTGGAGAGATACGGCTGGCAGGGTCGCGTCCGTCGGAGTTTAACGCCGAGCATGGAGACATTGCCCAGGAGATCGCAACGCCTATTGCGGTGGCCATTCAGCAGGCGCGGCTCCGGGAGGAGCTCTCCCGCCAACGGGCTGATCTCGAACGCCGCCTGGCCGATCGGGGAGCGGCGTTCCGGGCCATCACCGCCGAGCTGGAGACCCTGCTCTACTCGGTGTCGCACGATTTGCGTGCTCCCTTGCGGCAACTGATCGGATTTTCCCGGCAGCTCCTCGATGAATCCAGCCAACGGCTCGACCCGGCAGGCCTCCATTACGCCACCCGGATCCACCAGGCAGCCGACCATATGGCGAGCCTGGTCGAGGACCTCATCGGATTGTCACGCATCGGCCGGCAGGACTTGCTCCGCCGGGAAGTCAGACTGACCACACTGGTAGAGGATGTGATAGAGGGCTTCCGGTCTCCCGACGACGGCCGCTCGATCGACTGGCAGATCGAGGAGCTTCCGACCATCGAGTGCGACCCGGCGCTGACGAAGATCGCGGTCAGCAATCTCCTCGCGAACGCAGTCAAGTTCACCCGCCCACGGCCGCACGCGACCATTCGGATCCGCTCAGTCGAGGCCGACGGACAGGTGGGGCTGGCCATTCAGGACAACGGCGTCGGATTCAAGATGGCATATGCGGGAAAGCTGTTTGGGGTATTCCAGCGGCTGCACCGGACTGATGAGTTCGAAGGCAACGGCGCCGGCCTGGCGATGGTTCAGCGGATCGCGCAGAAGCACGGGGGCCGGGTGTGGGCCGAATCGGAGCCGGATGCCGGGGCAACGTTTTACCTGACGCTGGGCGCGGCGGCAGGTAAGCGGGTCGGCGGGGAAGCGGGGAAGCAGGTGGGTAGTAACGGCGCATCATCGTCGTGAGCGCCGAACTTACCCGCTTACCCGCTGTCGCGCTGCCTACCGACATCCTCCTGGTCGAGGATAGTGCGCTGGATGTAGAGCTCACAGTCAAGCCGCTTCATGAGCTGTATCCCGACGGCCGGATAGAAGTGGTTCGTGATGGTGAGGAGGCGCTGGACTTTCTTCTTGGCCGGGGCGCCTTTCGACATCGTTCCGGGGCGCCGGTGCCCCGGCTGGTGCTGTTGAACCTCAAGCTCCCCAAGGTGGACGGCTTAGAGGTTCTCGGTGCCCTGCGGGCCAACGCCCGCACCAGCATGGCGCCAGTCGTTGTCCTTACCTCATCCAACGATCCCCGCGAGCTGGCTCAATGCTACCAGCTCGGCGCCAATAGCTGCGTTCAGAAACCAGTCCGACACGAGGAGTTCCGGGCAGCCATACAGGCTATTGGTAGGTACTGGCTGGGCCTGAATCAGGTCCCGGTACCGGTCGCCGCTCGGAGCGTCTGAGAATTCAAAACATCCAGGAGAGAATCATGCCGACCAGCAGCGCAAATGCAGTGTGGGAGGGCGGCCTCCGGGCCGGCCGGGGTCACTTCAAGGCCGGCTCCGGTGCATTCGAGGGAGATTACTCGTTCCGTACCCGCTTCGAGGGCGCGACGGGCACCAATCCCGAGGAGCTCCTGGCGGCGGCCCACGCCGCCTGTCTCAGCATGGCGTTGTCCGCTGGGTTGGAAAAGAGTGGTACGCCGGCTACCCGCATCGCGACCAAGGCTTCATGCACCATCGAGAAGGCCGGCGACGGCTTCAAGATTACCCGAATGCGACTCGAGGTGAGGGGTAAGGTCCCGGGGATGGACCAGGGCGGGTTCGCCAAGGCCGCGGAGGATGCCAAGAAGGGTTGCCCCGTGTCGGGGGCACTGCAGGGTAACGTCCAGTTCGATCTGGATGCGAAACTCGAATAAGCTACTCCGAGGTGATGCGATAGCGGATCAAGACCCCTTCTACGAACTCGGCTGTCACTCGCCCATCCGGCGTGGTGTACTCGCGGGTCTGGACCCGCAGGGTTCCTTCCTTCCGCTCGCTAGCCGCCGAAGGGGCGCCCAATGAGGCATCGACATCCTGGAGTAGCATTCCTTTGCGTGGCAGTCCACTCCTGGCGGGTGAGGCCGCCTGAAGCGGAGTGGACGGCTCCGTAGCACCCCCGGCGGTCCGGATGTCCCCGAACTCTACGTACTGGGCCAACGCGGTCATGATGCCCTCGGGGGTCAGACCTCCAGCCGGTACACCAGCGGGGTACCGGATGTTGAACCGCGAGCCGCCCTCCAACCGGCGCTGGCGCACGTTCTCCTTTCTGTGCTCCTCGGCCTCGGCTACGCTCGCCCGGTTCCGCGCATTCTCGCGCTCCCGTCCGGACTTAAGGTCGTCCAGCTCCTCCTTCATCGCGCGCTTCCGAGCCGGATCGGTCTCGCGCTTGAGATCCACCTCCAGGTTTTGCTCCCGTTTTGTCTTCGGCGCCTCTGCCGTACTGACGTTGCTGGAGGTCTCGTCACCGAAGGTGCCATATCCACCTCCACCGAGCTGGAATTCGACCAGCTTGGATTTGACTTTGATCTTGGTGACTACCACCGGCTCGCCTGCGCGGATGGCCGTGCCATTGGCTTTCAGCCGGCCGGCGTATTTGGGGTAGTCCAGTGGCCGCGGGGTTCCGGGATAGATATCCACCCCATCCTCGGTACCTGGCATCGCCAGCTTGGGAGAAACGGTCTTTCCTTCGAAGTATTCCTTGAGCGCGGGTTCGGATTGGGCTGCCAGGGAGGATGCCGCGGACCCGATCGCCAATGCCACTGTTACCAGCCACTTAGCCACGGATCCTCCAAGGGAGTAATGGGTTGACGCGCGTCGTGGAATATTGTATACAAAATACCATTCACTACCACCAAGGGCGCCAATGATCACCCGAACCCCGCTGCGCGATCAAGTCTACTCGGACCTCCTGGGCCAGATATACCGGGGAGAGATCCCCGCCGGCAACCGGGTTCGAGACACCGAAGTGGCGGCTCAACTTGGGGTCAGCCGGACGCCGGTACGCGAGGCGTTGCTGCGCTTGTCGCGCGAGGGGGTTCTCGAGGCCGATATGGGCCGGGGTTTCAGGGTCAGGGCGTTGGATCCGGGAGAGATGCGAGAGACCGGCGCCATCCTCTCGACGCTCGAATGTCTTGCCCTGGAGCTTTCCGGCGATATTCCGTCCGACCGTTTGGCCCGGCTGAGCGTGATCGATCGCGAGCTCGCGGCTACCAGGGGCGACATCGATCGTTCGGTCCGCCTGGACGAGGAGTGGCACCGGACTCTCCTGGAAGGCTGCCCCAATGCGCGGTTGCTGGCTATGATCTCTACCCTCTGGCAGGTGCCAAGCCGGTACATGCGAGCCTATCTCCGTGATGCCGGCCGGGTAACCCTTTCGACCCAGCACCATGCCCGTATCATCGAAGCGCTGAGACGAAGCGATCGCGCGGAGGCGGAGCAGCGTTTCAGGCATCACTGGCACCGCGGGATCGAGGAGATCGGCGCCTGGATCGCACCATGACGCTTTCCATCACTCCGGAAATTGCGCGCTGGCGCTCGGACACCCCGGGTGTCGATCGCCTGGTGCACCTCAACAACGCCGGCGCCGCACTGGCACCCCGTCCGGTTCGGGAAGCCATCAACCAGCACCTCGATCTGGAGGAACAGCTGGGTGGCTACGAAGCCGCCGACGCTCGGGAAGGTGAGATCCAGGCGGCGTATGCCGCGGTGGCGGGCCTGCTCCAGACGCAGTCACGGAACATCGCCCTGATGCAGAATTCCACCGTAGCCTTTGCTCAGGCGATCCAGACGATCGACTTCCGGCCGGGCGACGTCCTGCTGACCAGCCGCTCGGATTACGCCTCTAACCAGATCATGTACCTGTCGCTCGCGCGTCGCCGGGGGATAGAGATCATTCGAGCCCCGGATGCCTCGGAGGGGGGCGTCGACCCTGACGCGGTGAAGCAGATCGTGAGTCGCCGGAGGCCGGCCCTGGTGGCGCTCACCTGGGTGCCGACCAACTCCGGGCTGGTGCAGCCGGTCGAGCTCGTCGGCCGCATCTGCCGTGATGCCGGAATCCGGTATCTGGTGGATGCGTGCCAGGCCGTCGGTCAGATACCGATCGACGTGCAGCGTCTGCATTGCGACTACCTGGCGGCGACCTCCCGCAAGTTCCTGCGGGGACCCCGGGGGGTGGGCTTCTTGTACGTGTCCGATGATACCCTATCCGCCGGCGCCTATCCGCTGCTGGTCGACATGCACGGTGCCAACTGGACCGAACCCGACCGGTTTGAGCTGACTCCGGATGCGCGGCGGTTCGAGACCTGGGAGTCTCCTTACGCCCTGGTGCTCGGCCTCGGCGCAGCGGCGCGCTACGCACTCGAGGTGGGGCTCGATGTGGCGCGGGATCGAGCCCGCGAGCTGGCAACCTACGCCCGGCAACGGCTGGCTGCCGTGCCGGGAGTTCGGCTTCTCGACCGCGGCCCCGAGCTCTGCGCCATCGTAACGGTTTCGGTCAGGAACAGGGACACCGACGAGATCAAGCTCGCTCTCCGCGCCCGCGGCATCAATACCAGCTCGCCTCACCGGGAAGACGCCGTCATCGACATGGACGAGAAGAAAACCAGCTCGGCGCTTCGGATCTCGCCGCATTACTACAATACCAAGGAGGAGGTCGATGCCGCGGTCGAGGCGTTGGAGGAGATCCTCTGCGCTCGGTCAGGGTGACATCGGTTTATTCCGCTTACCGCTCACGCTGTTTGCAGTTCCCGCTCACGGTTTTTCTCGTAGGACCGGCTCCAGCACCCGCCATACCGTCTCGGCCAACTTTCGCTGTCCCGCCGCCGTAGGATGAATGCCGTCCGGTTGATTCAGGGAGGGAATCCCGCCCACACCTTCGAGCAGAAACGGTACCAGAGCGGCAGCGTTTGCCCGAGCCAGCTCCTGGTACACCGCTTGGAACCGCTGGCTGTAGGCCTTGCCGTAATTCGGCGGCACTCGCATGCCCAGCAGCACGAGCTTGGGCCGGGGTTGAAGCCGTTTGGCCCGGTCGAAGATGCCCTGAATGTTGGCGCGGAGAGTGTCGGCCGGTAAGCCTCGCAGGCCGTCGTTGGCACCGGTTTCAACCACGAGAACCGATACCGGCTGCCGGAAGAGCCAATCGGTCCGCCGGAGCGCTCCCGCCGAGGTCTCTCCGCTGACGCCTGCGTTGACGACCCGATACCTGAGAGCCGCAGAATCGATCTTTTGCTGGATCAGCGCGGGATAGGCCTGGTCGGGGTCGATACCCAATCCGGCGGTGAGACTGGTGCCCAGAAAGAGAACCGTGGGCAGGCCGGACTTCTCAGCCGAAGGCTCGGTCCCCGCCGCAAGTTCCTTTCGCGGCTGCTCGCAACTGGAGAGTGCAGCGACCAGTCCGAAGACGATAACAGATTTGACTATCATTCCAAATGCCTGACGCCATGCTGCATAGCCAATCGCTCAGCCGGACCTACCGCTCGGGAGGCCGGGATCTCACGGTGCTGAAGGATATCACCTTCAGTCTTGAGCCAGGCGGATTTCTGGCGATCCTGGGACCGTCGGGAAGCGGAAAGACCACGCTCCTCGGTCTTCTCGCTGGGCTGGACCAGCCTACGACGGGCACGGTCCGACTCGACGGGCAGGAGCTCGGCGCTTTAAACGAGGATGAACGGGCCCGGCTCCGGGGGGCGAAAATAGGCTTCGTATTTCAGGCGTTCCAATTGATTCCTACCCTCACGGCCCAGGAAAACGTGCAAGTGCCGCTCGAGCTCCGGGGCGCTGCCAATGCGTCGACCAGGGCTCGGGAGCTGCTTGCCCGGGTGGGTCTGGAGGGACGGAGACATCACTATCCGGCGCAGTTGTCGGGCGGCGAGCAGCAGCGGGTGGCGCTCGCACGGGGCTTCAGCAGCCGGCCCAAAGTTCTCTTTGCCGACGAGCCCACCGGTAACCTCGACGCGGCCACCGGGTCTACCATCATCGACCTCATGGTGGAGCTGAACTCCGATCTGGGTACTACCCTCGTACTGGTCACCCACGATCCCGATCTGGCCCGCCGCGCCCGTCGAACCATCCGCCTGGCCGACGGGAGAATCGTGGCCGACACCGCCGCGTGACCGGGGCGGCTTTTCCATTTCGGATGGCGGCCCGGGAGCTCCGGGCGACGCCGCGCCGGCTGCTTCTGTTGATAGGCACGGTTGCCGTCGGGGTGGCGGCGCTGGTGGCAATCAACTCCTTCACCGATAACCTGGAGGACTCGGTCAGGCGGCAGGCGCGAGTCCTGCTGGGCGCCGACCTTTCGTTCTCCGGCCGGCAGCCGTTCGCGGCCAAGGTCGAGGCCGTCCTCGACACGTTGTCCCGCGCGTCGCCAGCAGCCCGAGTGACCAGTTTCTCCGCCATGGCCTACGTGCCCCGCACGGCCGGCACCCGGTTGGTGCAGGTTGCCGCCGTGCTCGGCGGTTTCCCCTTCTACGGCTCGATCACGACGAAGCCAGGTCCCGCCTGGGCTGAACTGCAATCAGGCCCTCACGTGGTGGTCGACCCCGCGCTTCTAACCGCCCTGAGCGCGCACATCGGCGACACCGTCGTGCTGGGGGATGCCCGGTTCCTCATTACCGGCACGATTCAGAGCGCACCCAGCGACGTCGGACTCCGTTTCGCGTTCGGCCCCCGGGTGTACATCCCGGCCCGATATCTTCGCCAAACCGGGCTGCTCGGCTTAGGGGCACGGGTCCAGTACGAGGCGTTCGTGAAGTTGCCGGCCGGGGTCTCGTCCCAGATGTTGGCCGACCGATACCGGCGGGTTTTCGCACCGGAGCGGGTTCAAATCCGGACCGTGGCGGACGATCAGCGAAGTCTGAACGATGTTCTCACCCGCCTCACCGGCTATCTGGGACTGGTGGCGTTGATTGCCTTGTTGCTGGGCGGCATCGGGCTCGGCAGTGCAGCTACCGCGTTCATCCGCCAGAGGAGGGAAAGCATCGCGGTGCTGCGATGTCTGGGAGCAACGGCGGCGACTGTCTTCGCGGTTTACCTGCTGGAAGCCGGCGCCATGGCTCTGGTCGGCAGCATCGCGGGAGCGGCCTTAGGCGTGGGCCTCCAGCAGCTGTTACCCGGGATGTTCGCCGGATTCCTTTCACTCGATGTCGTTCCGGCAGTCTCCTGGAATGCCGTCGCGTTGGGAATCGGAACCGGCTTCTGGGCGGGAGTGGCCTTTGCTGCTCTGCCGATCATCTCGGTGCGTCGGATCTCACCGCTTTCGGCGCTGCGCCGCCCCTTCGAGCCGGAGCGCTCTCCGCGCGACCGCTGGTGGTGGCTGGGCGCTCTTACGTTGGCCGGGACCACGGTGGCGCTCGCCCGCCTTCAGGTGGGGAGCTGGCGCCAGGGTGCGATCTTCGCCGGCGCGATTGCCGTTGCCTTGCTGGTGCTCTGGGCAACATCATGGGCCCTGGTAAGAATGGTGCGTCGATGGCTGCCCCAACGCTGGCCCTACGTCTGGCGGCAGGGGCTCTCCAATTTGTACCGGCCCGCCAATCAGACCGTCACTCTGGTGCTCGCGATCGGCTTGGGAGCGTTTCTGCTGGGGACCCTCTACCTGGTCCAGTACAACCTGCTCCGTCAGCTGAGGCTCACGGGCGGGCCGGCCCGCCCCAATCTGGTGCTGTTTGATATTCAGCCGGACCAGCTCGCCGCAGTCGAGCACGAGCTCAACGCCGCCGGCCTGCCCAGTGTTAACCGCACGCCGATCGTCCCAATGCGGATCGGCTCGATCAACGGACATCCGGTGGCCGCCCTCCTCGCTGATAGCTCCCCTGACACTGGACCGGAACGGTCCAACGCCTGGGCCTTCCGGCGTGAGTACCGGTCGACCTATCGGGATACGATGGTCGCCTCGGAACGAGTGGTCCAAGGGAGTTGGTGGACCAAGAAAAACGAAAGGCCCGGCCAGATCTCGGTGGAGCAGGATGTGGCCCGGGAGCTTGGAGTGAAGGTAGGCGACCAAATCGTCTGGGACGTGCAGGGGGTCTCGGTGGCCTCGCGGGTGGCGAGCCTGCGCGACGTGGAATGGGCTCGGTTCGAGCCGAACTTTTTCGTGGTGTTCTCACCGGGAACGCTGGAAGGCGCGCCGCACACCTACGTGACTCTCAGCCGCATTGCGGGCGCCGCCGACCGGGGACGCTTTCAGCGCCGTTTGGCCGAACGATTTCCCAACGTCTCCACTCTCGACCTCTCACTGCTCCAGGAAGCGCTCGAACGCATGGTCGATCGGGTGGCGCTGGCCATCCGCTTCATGGCTCTTTTCAGCTTGATCGTAGGCGCTCTCGTACTCATCGGTGCCCTGGCTACCAGCCGATTTCAAAGGATCCGTGAAGGGGCTGTGCTCCGGGCATTGGGAGCTACCCGGAGCCAGGTCTACCGCGTGGTCCTCGCGGAGTATCTCGCGCTGGGAGTGCTGTCCGCCTCGGTCGCCGGCGTGCTGGCGGCAGTCGCCGGCTGGGCAGTGGCCCGCTTTCTGTTCGGAAGCAGCTATTCGGTGCCGGTACTCTGGGTGGCAGCCCTCGGCGCGACCTTGGTGGCGCTCACCGTACTCGTGGGGCTGGCCAACAGCCGGGATGTCGTGCGGCGTGCTCCGCTGGAGGTGCTGCGAGAGGAGTAGTAGCTTACCGCATGCTTGCAATCGACCTCAGCGGAAAACGTGCCCTGGTGGCCGGCGTTTCCGACGACGGAGGATTCGGATTCGCCATTGCCAAGGCGCTCGCCGAAGCCGGCGCATCCATATGCCTTGGGAGCTGGCCGCCCGCGCTCGGAATCTTCACCAAGCTGCTCGAGCGCGGCAAAATGGATGAGTCGATGCAGCTCGCCGATGGCGGCAGGCTGCAGTTCGAGCGGATCTATCCGCTGGACGCGGCGTTCGACACCCTGGCCGACACGCCGGCCGAGGTGCGGGAGAACAAGCGCTACAAGGACGTGGGCGACTTCAGCATCCAGGGCATGACCGAGCGGATCCGCGCCGACTTCGGTCCGGAATCGCTCGACATCGTGGTGCACAGCCTGGCCAATGCGCCCGAGGTCAAGTCGCCGCTGGTCGACACCTCCCGGCAGGGATATCTCTCCGCCATCAGCGTCAGCGCGTACAGCAACATCTCGCTGGTGCGTCACCTCTCGCCCCTGATGCGGCCGGGAGGAGCGTTTCTGTCCTTGACCTATATGGCGGGTCAGCGGGTAATCCCCGGATACGGCGGAGGCATGTCCTCGGCCAAGGCGGCGCTGGAGGCCGATACTCGGACTCTGGCGTTCGAGGCGGGACGCCGCTGGGGCGTTCGGGTCAACGCCATCTCCGCCGGTCCCTGGGCCTCCCGCGCAGCAAGCGCCATCGGCTTCATCGATACCATGATCAAGTACACCGCAAGCAATTCGCCGCTGCCCCGGCCAATGGACGCCACCGACGTCGGCAGCACCGCAGCCTTCCTCTGCAGCCCACTGGCCCGCGCCATCACCGGCAGCGTGGTATACGTGGACAACGGCTATCACGCTATGGGAATGGCTGTCGTCGACGGGGAAGGCAGCTGAGGAGCTTACCGTCCCCGGGTGACCGCTTCCATGAGCTGAGCCAATACCGCCAGCTCGAACGGCTTCTCGATGAGCGGCCTCGGAGTCCGGGCCACGAAGTCAGTCAGATTCGGCGCCGACAGATCGGCAGTGGTGATGATCAGGCCGGCAAAGAGATCGGGACGGTGTTCGGCCAGCCAGTCGTGGAGCTCCACTCCGGAGTAGTGTGGCATCCTGATGTCGGAGATCACCACTCCATAATCCCCGGGAGAAGATCGCCCCAGCGTTCGCAGCGCCGCCCTGCCGTCCTCCGCCTCATCGGCGTGCCAACCCCGCTTTCTCAGATACCGCACCAGCGCCGAGCGAATGGTCGGCTCGTCGTCGACAACCAGGGCGCGCCGCTGGCGGGCGGCGGCTGCCTGGTCTGGTGCCGTAGGATCGGTGCGTGCCAATTGGGCCGCGCTCAAGCCGAGGCTGATATGATCGGGCAGGGGGACCCGCGGGTGTGAACTCCAGCTTCTTCGTATAATACTATTCTGAATCGGCCCGCCGGGAAGAAGCGAGTCAGCGGCACACATCGAGCGAGAGCCATATGTCTGACGAGTTGCTGTCGCAGGGGACCGGTCCCATCCACCGGCTGACGCTGAGCCGGCCCACTCGGCGGAACGCGCTAAGCCCGGCGCTGGCCCGGGAGCTGGCGCAGGAGATCGACCAGGTCGAGGAGGCCGGTGAAGCCCGAGTCATCCTACTCTCCGGCGCAGGTGGGCATTTCTGCGCCGGCCTGGACCTGCATTGGCTTACCTCGCTCCAAACGGCACCCGATATCGCCGATCTGCAGCACGGTCTGAGCGACTTTCAATCGGCAGTGATCGCCATCGTGCGCTGCGCCATCCCGGTTATCGCCGTGGTCCAGGGCACCGCCGCGGGATTCGGGCTCGACCTTGCACTGGCGTGCGACATGCGGCTCGCCGGATCCAGCGCGAGTTTCACCTCCGCGTTCGCCAGAATGGGACTGGTGCCCGACGGCGGCTCGACCTTTACCCTGCCCCGGCTGGTCGGCGTCGGCCGGGCCCTGCGCGTGCTCCTGACCAACCAGACGCTCGACGCCGCGACGGCGCATTCGATCGGACTGGTGGAAGAGGTGATCGACGATTCGGTACTGGAGGAAGGAGTGCTGCGTATAGTGGGTGAGCTGATGTCCTCCGCTGAATCCAGCATCCGGGCCATCAAGCGGCTCTTGCGTGCCCCCGAGGTTGGGGCGCTGGAACAGGCCCTGTCGAGCGAGGGTGCCGCCCAGCTTCAGGCCTTGCAGGGTCCTGAATTCCTCCTGCGGCTGGAGGCATTCACCATGCGTGCGTCCGCCCGAAGTGAGGGTACGTGAGCCAACCGGCCAGCGTCTTCCGGCCGGATGTGCTGGCGGGCCAGGTAGCCCTGATCACGGGTGGGGGGACTGGCATAGGCCTGGGCATCGCGTCGTCACTGGCGCGGGCGGGAGCGTCGGTGGCCATCGCAAGCCGCAAGCCGGAGCATCTCGCCCCGGCGGCGGAGCAGCTGCGCGCGAGCGGAGCCAAGGTGAGCGCCATTGAAGTCAACGTACGAGAGCCGGAATCGGTGTCACGCATGGTGGACCGGGTGGCACAAGAGCACGGCCGGCTGGACATCCTGGTCAACAACGCCGCCGGAAACTTCTATGCACCCACTGCCACGCTCTCTTCCAACGGATGGAAAGCGGTAATCGAAACCGACCTATACGGCACCTTTTATTGCAGCCAGGCGGTCTATCCCGTCATGAAGGCGCAAGGCGCCGGCCGCATCGTCTCGATCTCGATGACGCTGCACTACCGCGGCTGGCCGCTGATGGCGCACGCCACTGCTGCCAAGGCCGGCGTGGATGCGCTCACGCGAACCCTGGCGCTCGAGTGGGCTCCAGATCGCATCACAGTCAACGCCGTGGCGCCCGGTCCGATCCCCACCGAGGGTGTGAAGAAAGCCTTTACCCCTTCCGGCAGCGCGGGGCCGGATCTGTTCGGAATGGAGAGGTACGCCGCCGACTCGATCCCGCTGGGCCGCTGGGGACGGCCCGAGGACATCGGCCAGATGGTGACTTACCTGGCCAGCCCAGCCGGAGAGTGGATTACCGGTGCGATCATGGTGGTGGATGGCGGGGCCTGGCTGGGAGGCGGGGTAGTGGGTAAGCGGGGAAGCGGGGAGGCGGGGAAGTAGAGAGCAGCGACGTTCATTGGCGCAGGCCGCACATTGGCGTATGTTCTCCCCCGAGTTGCTGGAGTCCAACAGCCGAATGGAGGTCTCGTGAAGAGGGCCGATCGTCTACTTCCCGCTTCCCCGCTTCCCCGCTTCCCCGCTTCCCTGCCATGTTCCTAGGCCACTACGGTATTGCCTTCGCCTTGAAGCGCGCCGAGCCTAAGCTGTCGCTCGGTACCCTGTTCGTTGCGGCTCAGCTGGCCGATCTGTTGTGGGGAATTTTTGTGCTGCTCGGGTGGGAGCACGCGAGGATCGTTCCGGGCGCCACAGCGGTCACACCATTCGAGTTCATCGACTATCCCATCTCCCATAGTCTGATCGGCGTGTTCGCGTGGAGCGTCGTAGCCGCGGCGGCCTACTACTCCTGGCCCACGCGGGACACGACTCGGCACTGGCAGGCTTCCGCCATCGTGGCGGTGGCAGTGTTCTCACACTACCCGCTCGACGTACTGGTTCATGTCCGTGACCTGCCGATCCTGGGCAACGACTCACCCAAAATCGGGCTCGGGCTGTGGAACAACCCCACGGCAACGGTGGTCGCCGAGCTTTTAGTATTCGGCATCGGGCTGGCGCTGTACACAACGCTGAAGTCGCACCGCCACCCGGTTCGCATCGCACGACTCGCCGTGGTGGTGCTGGTGCTGCTCGGCACCTACTTCGCCGCCACCTATGGTCCGTTGCCACCCAGCATGACGGTTGTGGCCGCGAGCGATATTCTATTGATCCTGGTGCTGGCGGTGCTGGCCGGATGGGCCGACCGGCGCGCGAGACCCCAAGAGCTCGCGGCTCAGCGACTCTCGCCCCACCCCTAGATGGACCGGCTCTTCTTCTCTCTCGGCGCATCTTCCGCCTTCATCGCCGTCGGCGCCGGAGCATTCGGAGCCCACGCACTCCGGGCCCGGCTGGCTCCGGCGTCGCTCGCCATCTTTGAAACTGCGGCGCGATACCAGATGTATCACGCGCTGGCTCTTCTGGCTGTCGCCTGGGCTTCAGCCCGGTGGCCAGGAACGCTTACCGTATGGGCTGGATGGTTATTCGTTTCGGGGACGGTACTCTTTTCCGGAAGTCTCTACGCCCTCGGGTTGACCGGCGTGCGGTGGCTGGGCGCCATAACTCCCCTTGGCGGTGTGGCCTTTCTGACGGGCTGGCTTTGCTTGTTACTGTCGGTCAGGAGGAGCCAATGAACTGTAGCGGCAAATAGTCCGCTAGCCATCCTGCTTGGCCCATTGGAAGAACAGAATGGCGATGGCCCCGAACAGCCACAGGTTCCCCGGAATCCACATCAATAGCCCGCCGAGCCGCTGATCGTCGAGCGGCGTGAGACCCCAGGTGCGCGGCGCTGCCACGTACCAGGGATAGAGCACGTCGTCGGCGAAGGTGACGAAGGCGCCTACCAGCTGCATCGGAATCCCCACCAGGAAGAGGTAGAGTATTCCAATCCCGGGGGAGAGCCGGGGTAGCTCCGGCATGGGACTCATGACCGGCCACCACATGATGGTTGCCGTGACCATGAACATCAGATGGGTACCGATGTGAACCTCGTGGCTCCGCATCATGAGATCGTAAAACGGCCCGAGGTGCCAAACCGCAATCGATACACTGAACAGAAGGGCAGCCACCCACGGGCGGGTTACGAGCCGCGCCACCGACAACACCCCCGGCCGGAGCACGAGCGGGCGCAGCAGCCACGATGGAATGCCGGCCAGCAGAAGGGGCGGAAAGACGAGCGTCAGCACCAGGTGCTGGACCATGTGGATCGAAAAGAGGTAGTAATCGCTCAGATCGTGCACTGGCCCGTTGAGCGACAGCAGCAGCACCAGCAGCGCGGCGCAGAAGGAGGCGACCTGCCACGGTGAAGCAGGCGGGCCCAGGCCCAGCCGCCGGCGCATCGGTCCAATGCCGTAAAAGTACAAGGCACCGAGAAGCCCGGTGCCTATGAGAACGCTGGGATGAAGCGACCAGCTCGCTTCGTACGGCACGGTAGGTCGGGGGCGGTCGTCCATGGTGGGTGGCTATTGGCTATTGGCGCAGCGCCTCATCCCCCCGACCGGGCGAACGCCATGTGATAGGACATCAGAACGATCAGGCCCAGGATGATGACGGCGGCGATGGTGAGAGGGAAGACGAACACCCCGGTGAACAGCTTGCTGTCCTGCTTCAGGTGCATGTAGAACATGGCTACGAGCGCGAACTTTGCGGCCGACAGGAGCAACAACATCGGCACGAAGAACGGCATAATGTTCTGCGAAAACGGTCCAGCGTGGTCTCCGTAGGTGATCTCGTACAACCCGACCTCGAGCGCGGTGAGCACGAACAGCACCAGGCCCACCTTGGCATACATGGCGGCACTGGGATGGGAGTGCTCGGAATGAGCGGCGGTGCTCACGTGGGCGTCCATGACGGCAGGCTCACTTGATGAGGTAGACGACCGGAAAGATGATGATCCAGACCACGTCGACGAAGTGCCAGTACAGCGCTGCCATCTCGAGATTGAGCGACTTGGACGGAGGAATCTTCCCCCGGATCGCAAGAATCCAGAGTGTTACCAGCCAGATCACGCCTATGGTGACGTGGGTGCCGTGAAACCCGGTCAGGGTATAAAAGCTGGCGCCGAACAGGTTGGTCGAGAGCTTCAGCCCTTCATGCACGAAATGGGTGAACTCGTACACCTGCATACCGACGAAGAAAACGCCGCATGCGATGGTGGCTCCGAGCCAGCCCACCAGGGCCTTGCGGCTCCCCCGTTGCGCGCCACTCAAGGCCAGCACCACAAACAGCGAGCTGAACAGAAGCAACGCCGTGCCCAGCGTTACCAGCGGGATCTCGAGGATGGGTTTGAAATGCTCGCCGCTGGGCGAGGTCCACGGCTCGTGGGGAAACGGGCCGACCAGACTCCGCCCCTTCTGGACCAGGTAATTCGAGATCAGCGTGGCGAAAAACATGCACTCGGACCCGATGAAGGTCCAAATGGCCACCTTTCGGCTGTCCAACCCGGTCGAGGTTGCGTGCTCGAGTCCGTGCGGCACGTCGTGGGCTACTGCGGTCACAGGTACTCCGGTAAAGAGCGTGAACGGTGAGTAGTTGTCACCCGGCCGGCTCGAAGGCCCAGCGGTATACCCCGAAAAACATGAGCGCCACCGCGGCAACGACTGCCCACACGTGGGTGCCGGTGTGTCCCAAGACCATCAGAGCAATGAACACGGCGGTGACTCCCAGCGCGGTGACCAGGGGCCAGTACGACGGGTTGGGGAGGTGGATTCCCGCTCCACTCACCCGGACCGGCTCGGGAAGCGGTGTGGTACGGCCGCGCTTGGTTTCCCAATGGGCATCGCGCCCGTGAACCACTGGCGTGTCCGGGAAGTTGAACTCCTGGGGAGGCGAGGGAATAGCCCATTCCAACGTGGCACCGTTCCAGGGGTCGGCAGGAGCGTTCGCGGGCTTGCGCCAGCTCTGGAAGATGTTGATCAGGAACACCAGAAAGCCCGCCGCCAGGAGGAAGGAGCCGGCAGTCTCCAGCTGGTTCAACGTTTCGAATCCCAGACCCTCAGGGTAGGTGTACACCCGCCGGGGCATTCCGTTCAGTCCCAGAAAGTGCATGGGGAAGAACGTCAGGTTGAAGCCAATCAGCATCAGCCAGAAGTGCAGCTTGCCCAACCTCTCATCCAGCATCCGGCCGAACATCTTGGGCCACCAGTAGTAGGCTCCGGCCGTGAGGCCGAATATGCTCCCGCCGAACAGCACGTAGTGGAAGTGCGCCACCACGAAATAGGTGTCGGTCTGCTGCAGGTCGGCCGGCGGGGAGGAGTGCATCACGCCTGACAGCCCACCGATGATGAACATCGCGATGAACCCGACCGCGAAGTACATCGGGGTACGGAACTGCAGCGAGCCGCCCCACATCGTGCCGATCCAGTTGAAAATCTTCACCCCGGTGGGAACCGCGATCAGCATGGTGGTGAGGGCGAAGAAGGTGTCGGCGATCGGCCCCATGGCGGTGGAGAACATGTGGTGGCTCCAGACCCCAAACCCCAGAAAGGCGATGAAGACGCCGGAGAAGACCATGGCCGCATACCCGAACAGCGGCTTGCGGGAGAACACCGGCAGGACCTCGGAGATGATGCCGAAGGCCGGCAGAATCAGGATGTACACCTCGGGATGCCCGAAGATCCAGAAGAAGTGCTGCCACAGGATCGGATCTCCGCCGCCGGCGGGCACGAAGAAGTGGGTTCCAAAGAACCGGTCGAACATGAGGAGTATCAGGGCGACTGTGATGACCGGGAACGCGAGCAGCAGCAGCACCTGGGTGATGAAGCTCATCCAGACGAACATCGGCATCCGCATCAGCTTCATGCCCGGCGCGCGCAGGTTGATGATGGTCACGAAGAAATTCACCGCCGCGGCCAGCGAGGCGATGCCGAGGATCTGGAGGCCGAGCATCCAGAAGTCCACGTTGGGGCCGGGGGAGAACTGTCTTGAGGTCAGGTTGGCATACCCGAACCATCCCTGGTCCGGCGCCTTGCCAACCAGCCAGCTCGCGTTCAGGAACAGACCGCCCGCCAGGAACAGCCAGTAGCTGAACGCGTTCAGTCGGGGAAAGGCTACATCCCGCGCGCCGATCAGGAGCGGGATCATATAGTTGAAGAACATCGCGGACAGCGGCATGATCGCGAGAAAGATCATGGTGGTGCCGTGCATGGTGAACAGCTGATTGTACGTTTCGGGCGACAGAAAGGTGTTGTTCGGTGTGCCCAGCTGAATCCGGAGCAATAACGCTTCCACCCCTCCCATCAGGAAAAAGATGAAGGCGGTGGTGCCATACAGGATTCCGATGCGTTTGTGGTCGACCGTCGTCAGCCAGCTCCACAGCCCGGTCTTTTCGCCGTGGCCGGCTGCCGCGTCCACCTGATGCTGATCTAGAACCCTGGTTGCCATACGAACCCTTGTCGGTGTTGTAATTGCAGGCCCGATTTTCCCGTCGGACCCACGATTCTATTTATGGGCCCGGAGAAAGGCGACGAGAGCCTTTGCATCGGTCTCATTCACCCCCAAGTTGGGCATCAGCACACCCTTTTTGATGCCCTGGGGATCGCGGATCCAGTGCGCCAGATTCTCGTCAGTGTTTTTGAGAGTACCGGCCGCTATATAAGACCGGGCGCCCACGTTTGCGAGATTGGGGCCGACCATGCCCTTGGGTGCATTGACGGCGTATAGCGTGTGGCACGCCACGCAACCCTTGGCGGTGAACAGCTTCTCACCCGAAGCGTAGAGCGCTCCCTGCCCGGCGGCAGCCGCTGGCGATGACGAGGGCTGCTGAATCGTGGCGCCCTGGCTTGCGGTGCGAACCCCGCTGTCGGCTTGGGCCGTTGACGCCGGCTTGGCCTTCAACGTCTGCATGTGAGCTACCCAAGCCCGGAACTCCTCGGGCATCTGGGCCCGGATCCGGTATCCCATGCGCCCGTGTTGGATCCCGCAGAACTCGGCACACTGGCCGGGGTACTCTCCGTCCACCTCGGCCTTGAACCACATCCGGGACTCGCGATTGGCAAACACATCGCGCTTGGCCGCAAACTGGGGCACCCAGAAGCTGTGAATGACGTCGTTGCTCCCCATTCGGAGGGCCACCGTCCGGCCGACAGGCACATGCATCTCATTGGCGGTCGTCAGGTTGTATTCGGGGTACCGGAACTCCCACCACCACTGGTGTCCCACCACCTCGATCACCAGGGCCCCTTGCTTGGGAGACGAGTTCGTCTCGAAGATGGCCTTCACGGTGGGAACCGCGATGGCTGCGAGAATCAACGCCGGAATGATGGTCCAGATGATCTCGACCGTAGTATTGCCGTGGATCTGATGCGGCTCGGGATCTCCCGGCTTACCCCGGAATCGGAAGATGGCATAGATCAGGACCCCTTCGACCAGCACGAACACGAGCAAGGCCCACTTGACCGTGGTATCCAGAAGATTGTCGGCGATCCGGGCGAAGTCGCCCCGGGGGAGCAGCGTAGTCTGGGGATAGTGCTCCGGACTGCAGCCGGCCAGCACGAGTGAGAGTAGGCAGAGCGCGGTGACCAAGCGGAGAGGGCGCTGGGCAGCGGTCCTGAGGGCCATTACGCGTTCATCCTGTCGATAGAATCCCGGGCGAGCCACACGGAAAGCCTGAGCAAGCCGCACTTTACCCTTTGGCTTCCAAGGTGTCAAGGAAGTTCGTGCCGCATGCTCTACTCGATCTCGTCAATGCTTCGCGGCGGCGAACAGGCCCAACCCGATGGCCAGCCCGAGTCTGGTACGCATTGTCGGTCAAGATACTAAGGCGTTCGAAACCATTGTCTTAGCACGAACCACCATTCCGCCTCTTCCGGCGGCGGTGTATCTTTTTGGCCAGTGATTCTCCTCCTATGCCGGGAGATGACAGTCTCCGGGCCGATCCTTTTTTATGTCTGGTCTCACCGATGATTCGTGAAATGCGAGAGAAGCTGGGCCGCGAGATCGATCAGCTCAGCCATGAGTTGAACATTCTCCTCCCTCAGGCCATCGCCCAGGCCGTCGAACTGGGCGACTTGCGCGAGAACTCAGAGTACAAGGCTGCCCTCGAACGGCAGCAGTTCGTGCAGGCGCGTTTGGGGCAGCTGCATCAGCGGCTGAATCAACTGGGTCAGCTCGCCAATACCGAGGCGCCGACCGATAAAGTCGGTTTGGGATCGCGGGTGACGGTGTTGGATCTGGAGACCAAGGAAACCGACGTCTACATGGTGGTGCTCGCCGAGATGATGGATATCGATGCCGGCCACATTTCCCTGGCCTCCCCACTGGGCCGGGCATTGGGTGGTAAAAAGGTGGGAGAAGAGGTGAGCCTTCGGCTTCCCCACGGAGCCAGGCATCTTCGCATCGTTGATCTAGTCACCGTGCACCAGACGGAGGCCATCGAGAAGTCGGGAAACGGAAAGGCATAATGGAGTTCCCCAAGAAGCAGCTGCTGGTCGTGGGCGACAGGGTTCTGATCACTCCGGAGGATGGAGACGAGCGAACCCGGGTGGGTCTCTATCTGCCGGCCACCGCGATCGATTCCCAGCAGGTCCAGACCGGGTTGATCGTAGCCACCGGACCGGGAACCCCGGTCGCGGACCTCAGCAGCCTCGACGACGAGCCGTGGAAGTTGGACACCCGAGAACACCGCAGCCGCGGCATGCAGGCGCGGGTCGGCGATCACGCGATTTTTTTTCGCAAGGCCGCGGTGGAGATCACCTTTGAGGACAAGAAATATCTGGTGGTGCCCCAAGCGGCGATTCTGGTGCTGGTGCGGGATGATCTGCCGATTTGAGTGAGGGTCTAGGGTCAAGGGTCTAGGGTCATGCAACTAGACTCTAGACCCTCGGCTTTCGACCTTCTCGGACGAAAGTATCAGCCGCCCTTTCCGATGTGCTACTTCCTATACCTGGCCAGCCCGCTCACCCTGAGCGAGGTTCGGTCGATGCTGCCGCCAGGGCTTACCGCCGACCTCGCTCCCAGCCATCGGGCTGCCCTCCACCGGCTCCACCCCAGCGCCCGCACCGTGGCGCAGCTGCTGGTTGGGGCCTGTTCCTGCGACCTGTTCCGGCTTCGTCACGCCGACCCAATCCAGGACGAGCGGGACTTGCGAGCCCGGTATGGTCGATCGAAGCTCTCCCGCACCGAGATCATCCAGGCGCTGGAGCGCCATCGGCGAGGGCCATTACCCCGGCCGGTACCCTCGTCCGGTTGGCCTGAGGCGCTGGCCGGCTTCGTGGCCGAGCATGCCCGGAACGCCGGGCCGACACTCTACCTTCTCGAGTTCACATCCCAGCCGGATCAGCCCCAGAGGACCGTCGGATCAGGTATCGTGACCCGCTCGCCCCAGGAAGTCCGACTCGACCCCGAGCGGTGGCTGATAGAGGCCACACCCACAGTCGTCGGTTGATCCCAGCTCAAATTCCGCGCGACGAGCTCCCCAGGGAGAACGAGGGATAGATGGGCTCGCAGGAGCATCGAGAAGGCACATTTTCCGGGGCGGGCGGCCTTCGGCTCTATTACCAGGCCTGGATCCCACCCACTGATAACCGCCGCGCCGTGGTGGTCAACCTGCACGGCCTCGGCGACCACAGTGGCCTCTATCCCCATCTCGCAGATCACTTGCCCGCCAGAGGAATCGTGCTTTACGGATTCGACATGCGGGGTAACGGCCGTTCACCGGGCCAACGTGCCTACGTGCGACATTGGGACGAGTATCGCGGAGATCTCCGTGCGTTCGTCGATTCAGTGAGAGAGTGGCAGCCGGATCTGCCGCTGTTCCTGCTGGGCAACAGTCTCGGTGGCCTGGTTGTGCTCGATTACGCCCTGCACTACCCAGTGGGAATCGCCGGCGTGATCGCTGCGGCAGCCCCTCTGGGGGAGGTCGGCGTGCCCTCGTTCCTCATGACCATGGGCCGAATCATGTCCGTCGTGTTCCCCCGTTTTTCGCTGAATGTGGGGATGGATCTGAATGGACTGGCGCGAGACCCGGCCGTGGTGGAAGCGGTACTGGCAGACCCACTCTTTCACCGGCGGGGTACCGCTCGCCTTTCGACCGAGGTCACGGCCGCGATCCGGCGGGTCCAGGAGATGGCCGGACAGCTCGCGGTACCCCTGCTCCTGCTCCACGGCTCCGACGACCGCATGGTTCCACCCCAAGGAAGCCGCAGCTTCTTTGCCAAGGTGCGTCAGGCTGACCGGGAGTACCGGGAATATCTCGGCGGGTACCACGGCTTGTTCGCCGACCTGAATCATGAGGAGGTGCTGCGAGACCTGGAGCGCTGGGTCGACACCCACCTTCCTGCGGGTAAGGTGACCTGAAGCCTCGTCACCGCCGGCCCGGCGCTGTACTTTAGACCCGACACTCTCGCTCGAGAGCCGATGGCCGGCGCTATTCCACCCCACCCCTCCCTTACCCGACGCGTACTCTCCCTGTTCGGGCGCGCTCTACGGCTGCGCTGCCCGCATTGTGGCGGGGGCCCGGTGTTCGTCACCTGGTCCCATCTGGTACCGAACTGTCCGGTCTGCGGTCTGGGGTTTGAACGCGGGGAGCAGGGCTATTGGCTGGGGGCTTACTTCTTCAACCTCATGGCCATGGAGACGGTATTCAGCATCTGGTTCGTGGCGTTTTTGCTGTTGACCTGGCCTTCGCCGCCCTGGGAGCTGTTTCAGATCACCACCATCGTCCTGATGATCGTAGTACCGGTGGTCTTTTTCCCCTACTCCAAAACCATCTTTCTGGCCTTCGATTTATTGGTGCGGCCGCCGACAGAGGAAGATTTCATCGTCCCCCACGAGGAAGCTCGAAACCTGCGTCGGAAGGCGACCTGATCCTGTGGCGGAGGTCAGGTCTCAGAGTTGTTACCGCTGCCGGTCTTCCAGGAGGGGCAGGTAGGGCCGCCAGGGGCCGACAGCTTCGGTGTATTGCTTGGCCATGACTCGGGCAATCTGGCCAAGATGGTTGAGGTCGTGTGCCACCCAGGTGGCCAGGAGCTGGCTCAGGGTAACCGGACCCAGTTCCGGGTGCAGACCTGGGCGGTCGAGATCCTGAGGGCTGAGCTGGAACGACTCGAGCCGGGCCAGGTTTGCCGCTCTCAGCTCGGCAAACGTCTCGAGCAGCTCCCGGAGCGACTTGCCTCGCGAGTCCTTGAATTGGGCAAACCGGTCGAACGGAACGAACGCCCGGGATGGTCCATATGACAGCAGGAGCTCCGTTCGGGTAATCCAGTCAGTGCGCTCCCCGTGGATGAGGTGTCCCACCACATCGTAGGGACTCCAACTCTCCGCCCCTTCGTTCGATTCCGTCCACGAGGGGGGAAGGTCCCACAGCCAGGCGCGGAGGACGGCGGGACTGCGCCGCAGGACAGGTAGGCTATCGCTCAAGGTGAAGTTCACGATACATCCAAGTCTAGCGGCACTCAGGGACGGCGCGCAGCGGCACTGCCCGCCGCGCGGCCGGTAGCCCAGGCCCAGAGAAAATTGTACCCCCCGATCGGACCGAAGGCATCCAGCACCTCCCCACAGAGAAAGAGGCCGCGATGGCGTCGGCTCTCCATGGTCCCGGTATCGATCTCGGCCAGACTTACACCGCCCCCTGTCACCTCCGCCTTCTTATAGCCCTCGTCAGAGGTCCAGCGAAGCTCACCACGGACTAGTGCCTCGATCAACCTGACCCGCTCGTCCCGACGCAGTTGCGCCAGAGTACGGGAGAGCGGGACACCGGCCATGCCGGCTATCTCTCCGGCCAGCCGATCGGGTAGCTCACGCCGGAGCACGCCCATTACGGATCCAGTGCCCTCAGGCTTGAGGGCGGCCTCCCAAGCCCTCGCGTCGAGCCCGGTCCACCGTACGAGAAGGCGGGCTCCCGATTCTCCTTCCATCCGTGAGCGCACCAGGACGTGGGAGACATCCAGCACCGCGGGCCCGCTGTATCCTCGGTGGGTAAAGAGGAATCCGCCGGTGGAGGTTGCGCTCCTGCCGTCCTCCCGTGCTGTGACCGTTACCGGGAGGGAGATGCCGGCGAGGGCGGCAAAAGGCGACGGCTCCGCTACGACGGGAGTGAGCGCCGGATAGGTCGGATGGACGGTATGGCCCAGTTGGGCGAGCATCGCGAGCCCCCGCCCATCGCTGCCGGTGGCCGGCACCGAGAGGCCACCACTCGCCACGACCACAGCGTCCACCGAGAGCGGCGGCGCGCCATCGCTCTCCACTCTCCAGCCGTTCGATGTGGGAGCGATACCGACAACCGTTGTCTTGGGCATGAAGCGGGTGCCCCGGCGGGCCGCCAGCGCCAGGAGTCCGTCGCGTACGTCGCGGGCGCGGTTCGATACCGGGAAGAGCTTGGCCGTTTCTTCTTCCTCGACCAATGGCAGGTCCAGGTCCCGGGCGAAGAAGTCGACCTGCTCGGCCAGTGGCCACGAACGGAGAATCTTGCGGAGGGTGTTCGGCGAGGAATCAGTGACGAAGCGCCGTTCGTCCACCCGGGCTGGGAGAATATTGCAGCGGCCGCCGCCGCTGATGAGGATCTTGCGCCCGCCATCCCTGGTGCTCTCGAGTAGCAGCGTCTCGGCGCCCGCCGAAGCCGCAAAGATTGCTGCCATCGAGCCGGCGGCGCCGGCTCCGATAATGGCGACACGGCGATTCATGGACACCCGGAATCTTAGCCTTGCCGACCGCGCGAGTGCTCAACGGAAGCGATGCTAGATGGGCGTGGTGAGCCAGGCAGTGCGGGAGGGCTTAACTACCAGGGCCCGAAATCGTGGGAGACGGCGCTCGCGAACGTAGAGGAGGACGGGCGGCTGCGCGGGTCAGATTCGGATGTCCTCGTTTCATCAGCTCCCGCCCGACTGCCACCAGATCGATTTTTTCCGGCGGGCCTGGGTTGGTTTTCTGCATGGCAGCGGCAATCTGGTAGAGCTCTCGAGCCTGGGCCCGTTTTTCGTCGGCCCAGATCCGCACCTCACGCGCCCGAAGACGCATTTCCCGGGTTACCGCTATCAGCGCTGCAGCGGAGAACGGTTTGGCCAGAACCGGCAGGCGGCGGTCCGGCTCCATTTTGTGGGCCGTGCCCGACATGGCCAGAACCGGGAGACCGGGCCGGAACACCGAGAGGACTTCGGCCACTTCATGCCCGCCCAATCGGGGCATGGTCAGGTCCGTAATGACCAGGTCGATATCATCGTGGTCTTCTATCAGCCTGAGCGCTGCTTCACCATCCTCCGCCTCCAATACCGTCGCGCCATCTTGTTGCAGGGTTCGGCAACAAAGGCTGCGAATGACCGCATCATCATCGGCGATCAGGATGGTCGACCCGGTGGCTGTTCCCCAGGCCGGGGAATACGAGGATGGAGAAGCTCGTGCTGCCATGGCAGAATCTACGAACGTAAAAATGATGGTGACGGGAAGCTGGCCCGAAGAACGCCAGTCGGTAATACAATTTCGGTAAGAGATAAGTGGGGTCAATGGCCTGGAAGGCCCATCCTCTATTTGGGCATCTTGACGTCCCCCTGAGCTTCGGCCTATATTCGGATAGCGTACCGAATAAAGACCGAAGAAGATCGGGGGACTCCCGTGTCGCCATATCAGACCTACCCCACTCCACTTCCCACCCAGCCGACCTTGCAGGGCAGCAACGCTACCAAGCCACTGGGCAAATGTCCCGAATGCGCAGGCCTGCTCGTCCGCTCTTCGGGATGTATCAGCTGCACTCAGTGTGGGTGGGGGCTGTGCGGGTGAAAGCGGGGCAGCGGGACAGCGGGGCAGCAGGGAAGCAAATCGACCTACCGGCCGATCTCTTCCCAGAAACGCTGATACTACCCCGCAGCCCCGCTGCCCCGCTGCCGGTTCTGGACCAACGTTCCCGAGGCACCAGCTTCATCGGGTTGCCGGTGCGCTCCGTCCTCAACACGCCGGCTTCTACCGGCATGGGTTTCTGGTCGATCAACCCGTATGTCGGCTGTGAGTTCGGCTGCACCTACTGTTACGCCCGGGACACGCATCGGTGGGTGATGGAGCGGGCGGGCAGGCGGACGGGCGGACAGTCGGTCGGCCGCCTGCCGCCTTGGGAGGCCTTCGAAAAGGAGATCCTGGTCAAATCGGGGGTCGCCGAGGTGCTTGCGCGCACGCTCAATCCTGCGCGGGTAGCCGGTCACTCATTGGTCATCGGCACCGCCACCGATCCCTATCAGCCGGCGGAGCGGAAGTTCCAGCTCACCCGTCGAATTCTCGAGGTCTTGCGTTCCTATCACGGACTATCGATCGAGATTATCACCAAGTCTCCCCTCGTCACCCGAGATCTGGATCTCCTACGGGGGATTTCGGAACGGAACGAAATGAGTGTGAACATTTCGCTCGCCACGGCCGATCCGGGGCTCGCCCGCCGGCTGGAGCTCCGATCCCCCGTGCCGTCGGCTAGGCTGCGGGCGCTGCGACGGCTCATTGAAGGGGGCGTCCATGCGGGGCTCATAGTAGCCCCGATCCTTCCCGGGATCACCGATGACTGGGCTGGATTAGCCCGGCTGATCGAGGCGGCGAAGGAGGCGGGTGCACGCTATGTCATCGGGTCGGCGCTCCGGCTCGGTCCCGCGGCGCGACATCGCTTTCTTCCCGTCCTCGAGAAAGAGTTTCCACAATTGGCCGAGCGGTATCGGCGACATTACGCCCGAAGTGATTTGGCCAGTCAGGATTATCAGGAGGCCCTTACTCGCCGGCTCAACGCCCTGCGAACCGCATTTGGCTTTGGGGGCGATGAAGCGAATTATAGACGCCGGCGGCGGATGGAAGCTGCCGCGCAGTCCAACCCCAGTCCTGACCCCGCAAACGAGCAGGCAATACTGTTATGAACCGCATCGATTACATCGAGTTTTCCGTCCAGAACGTGCCGGAGGCAAAGCAGTTTTACGGCAGCGCATTCGGCTGGACCTTCGAGGACTACGGGCCCGACTATGCCAGCTTCGCCGATGGCCGGCTGAGCGGCGGCTTCCAGACGCAAGAAAAGGTTCGACCCGGCGGCCCGCTGGTGATCATCTATGCGGCTGATCTCGAGGCCATGGAGCAACAGGTCAGCCAGGCCGGGGGCACCATTGTAAAGCCCATCTTCAGCTTTCCCGGTGGCCGGCGGTTCCACTTTACCGATCCTAGCGGCAACGAGCTGGCCGTGTGGTCAGATAAGAGTGAACCGTGAACGGTGAACAGTTAACAGGGGGATTCCACGAAAATCCCTGACATCAATCCTGTTCACCGTTCACCGTTTACTGTTCACGTTTTTTGGTATCTCATGCGCTCCGTTCTCTTCGTGGACCCTCCCGCCTTCTGCACCACCCTGGAAGGCATGGTCGCGCCCGAGCTGAGAACGCGTCCTCTGGCTGTGGCACCGCCGGGCGCCGATCGCGCCACGATCCTCGCGCTCTCGGCAGAGGCGCGATCGGCCGGCCTCCAGCGGGGAATGGCCGTCCGCAAGGCCCAGCGGCTCTGTCCCGATCTCATTGTCCTGCCACCCAACCCAAGGCTCTATGCTCGGGCTTCTCGTGCGCTGCACGAGATCTTACGGGCTTACGCGCCGGCCATCGAGCCGCGGGGCTACGGTCACGCTTTCCTCGACCTCACCGGAACCGGCCGCCTCTTCGGTCCTCCCGAAGACGTCGCCGCACGGATCCGGCGGGAGGCAAGCGAGCGGCTGGGGTTGCCTCTGTCGGTTGGGGTCGCGGCCAACAAGCTTGTGAGTCAGGCGGCGATTCGGGCAGACCGGTGGATAGTCGGACGGGCCGGGTACCCGCGTAGCGGGTGGGGGCAAGCCGGTTCCGAATTACTGTGCGTCCCCCTCGGCAACGAACGGAGCTTTCTGGCTCCTCATCCAATCGAGGTGCTCCCGGAGCTGGATCCACGCATGCGCGAGAGACTGGAGGATTATCAGCTCGATCTCATCGGAGAAATCGCCGCCATTCACGAAGACGCGTTATGTGCTGTCTTCGGCCGCAGTGGCCGGATACTTCGGGCCCGGGCCCGGGGCATCGACCCGCGGCCAGTGCTGCCACCCGAGCGCCAGAGGGAATTTTATGTGGTCCACACTCTGGCTACCGACACCAACGACCTCGGCATCCTGCATCCGCTACTTCGTGCCCTGAGCGAGCGTCTCGGACGTCGGGTGCGTGCGCGTGGCCTGGTCGCGGGACAGCTCCGGCTGGAGGCGACGTATGCCGACTATACCGCCACAGCTCGAGCCCTGCCGCTCAATGCCGCGGTGCTGGATACCGAGCTATGGGACGCCGCGCGACGTGCTTTTGCGCTCGCCAATACCAAGCGCCTGGCGGTCCGGTCGGTGTCGCTCACATTGGACCGACTGATGGAAGGGGAGACGCAGCTGGAGCTGTGGGGCGGACGGACGGACGGGCGTACCGGCGGACAGGCAATGGGAGACCTTGCCGTGACCTCCTCCGACCGTCCGACCGTCCGACCGTCCGCCCTTCAGCACGCCCTCGACCGTATTCGTGATCGATACGGCGCTGGAGCGCTGCGGGGTGGCCCGCTCACCGCTCACCGCTCACCGCTCCCCCCTCACCAGACGACGACGATCTTTCCGAAGCTGGCGTTATCCTCGAGAACCCGATGCGCCTCCGCCAGTTGAGTCATCGGATAGCTTCGCTCCAGGACTGGACGGAGAGTTGCCCCTCCCTCGCGGGGCTCGAACAGCGGCAGCATTCGCTGACTGAACTCGCGGACCAGTGCAACTCGTTCCTCATGACCACGAGTCCTCATGACGGTGCCGATGACCTCGAGTCTCTTCCCGAGAAGCGGTCCCAGGTCAGCTTCGGTCCGGCTGCCGGCCAGGAAACCCAGCAGGACCAGCCGCCCCCGCTGCGCGAGCACCGCCAGGTTGTCGGCAAAGGCGGGTCCGCCGAGTACGTCGAGAATCACATCGACGGGCTCGCCGACTGCGTCGCGAAAAGGCGTCCGGCTAACGTCGATCCCGACGTCGAGGCCATAGACCAGAGCCCGGGCCAGCTTGTCGCCGCTGCGGGATGTTCCGAGCACCGTGGCGCCGAGCTGCTTGGCCACCTGCGAGGCGGCGGTCCCCACCCCGCTTCCGGCGGCGTGGATCACCACTCGCTCACCCGACTGGAGCCGGCCCCGAGTTACCAGGGCATCATAGGCAGTGAGAAATGCCTCGGGAATCGCCGCAGCTTCCTGATACGTCAATCCCGCCGGAATGGGAAACACCTCATCCTGGTGCACGACGACAAATTCCGCCTGGGCACCTCCGCCAACGAGTCCCATCACCCGGTCGCCCACCTTCCAGCGAGTCACGCCGGGACGGACCGCTTCGACTTCGCCGGCGTATTCGAGGCCCGGGATGTTCGCCGGCCAGCCGTGCGGCGCCGCGTAGTGGCCCCGCCGCTGAATCAAGTCGGCCCGGTTCAATCCCGCGGCGTGAACCTTTACCCTGATGTGCTCCTTGCCCACTTCGGGCTTGGGCACTTCGCCGATGGTGATGACTTCGGGGCCTCCTGCTCCCTCGTAGATCACAGCACGCATGTTGGCTATTGGCTATTGGCTATTGGCTATTGGCTACAGCGCGAACAATGAGATATCTGCTACATATAGCTTTGCCAACAGCCCTTAGCGAATAGCCAATACTATGACCACCTACTGCGATGCCGCACCAGGTCATGAGTGGCACGGACCCTACCACGATCACGAGTACGGCTTCCCGCTCGAGGATGACTCGGCGCTGTTCGAGCGGTTGGTGCTGGAAATCAATCAGGCCGGTCTCTCCTGGCTCACCATTCTCAAGAAGCGGGAGGCGTTCCGGCGGGCCTACGATGGATTCGATCCCGACATCGTAGCCTGCTATGGCGCTGCCGACCGCAAGCGGCTGTTGGCCGATGCGGGGATCATTCGCAACCGGCTCAAGGTCGACGCCGCTATCGCCAATGCCCAGCGCATTCTCGAGCTTCGGAAAACGCACCGCTCCTTCGCCGCGTGGCTGGCCGCGCATCATCCTCGCTCGAAGGAAGAGTGGGTCAAGCTCTTCAAGCAAACGTTTCGCTTTACCGGCGGCGAGATTGTAGGCGAGTTTCTCATGAGCATCGGGTATCTGCCTGGGGCCCATGTGAAGCGCTGTCCCGTGTATCCGTCGATCCTGAAGCAGCGGCCTGCCTGGTCGTACCAAAGCGTAAGCGGGAGAGAAAAGCGTGAGCGGTGAGCGGGGTATTCGGGTCGTAGGTCCGGCAGGAACCCTGGTCGTCGACGACGGCGGTCCCCCTGCCGAGCTAGGGGGAGATTTGCCGGTCGTGTTGGTGCATTCTGTGGCGGGCAACACAAGGCAGTGGAAGGCGCAGCTGGAGCGCTTGCGGCCACAGCGCCGCGCCATCGCCTTCGATTTCCGGGGACACGGCCGGTCTGAGCCGGCCAGAAACGGAGACTATTCAATCGATGCCATGGCCAGTGATGTCAGCGCGGTGGCCAACTCTCTCGGCCTTCAGCAGTTCGTCCTGGTAGGCCACAGTATGGGTGGGGGCGCCGCGCTGGTGTATGCCGGCAACCATCCGGGCCGTGTGGCTGGGCTTCTGCTGGTGGATCCCATTGGAGACAGCAAGGCGATTCCCCCGTCCGATATCCAGTCGTTTCTGGAAGGGTTCGAGTTGGACTACGACCGCGGGAGCCAGAAGTATTGGACTGAAATAGCCGGACCCGACAGCACGGTCCGAAGCCGGCTCCTCGCAGATCTCCGGGCCACCCCCCGGGAAACAGTTCTGCCGGTCCTCCGGAGTGTGATGCAGTTCGACCCCGATTCCTCGCTGGCCCGGTACCAAGGGCCCAAGCTATCGGTGGTCACACCATATAACGATCAGGCGTTCAGCCTCCATCGTCTGGGAAACGGATTCCCCCACCGCGTGGTGGCCGGAACGGGCCACTGGATCCAGCTGGACAAGCCGGATGAATTCAACCGAATACTCGATGAGTTTCTGGACAGCCTGAGCGGGAAGTGACACAGCGTGAGCGGGCCGCTCACCGCTCACGTTGTGTCTTTTCCCGCTCACGCTGTTGGGTATGATCCACCTTCACGTCCACTCCCACTTCTCCTTCGGCATCGGCGTCTCGAGTCCCGAGGCTCTGGCTGAGGCAGCGGCCAGCCAGGGGTTCCCTGCCCTCGCCTGCACCGACACCAACGGCGTCTATGGCGCGGTGGAGTTTCAGCGCGCCTGTGCCGCTGTTGGTGTACGGCCCATACTGGGGGCCCATCTCGTCGTAGATGACCAGGAAGTGGTGGCATTAGCGTCCAATGAATGCGGGTGGGCGGCCTTGTGTCGAGCGATCACCGCAATTCACTGGCGGACGCCCGTCCGCCTGCCCTCCCTCCTCGCGCACGACCGCGATGGCCTCATCCTTCTCTCGCGCAACCCGGGTTTCCTGGAGCAGGTTCTCCGCCTGAGTGGCCCGGAGAATCTCTACGCGGAGCTCCGGCCCGGACGCGAGCGACACGCGGTGCTCGCCGCGGCACGCCGGCTCCGGCTGCCGGTTGTCGCCACCAACGGCGTCGTGGCGGCGCAGGCGGAGCAGTGGAGCCGACACCGCCTGCTTCGCGCCATTGCGTTGAACACCACGCTATCGGCGCTACCGTCCGAAGCAGTCTGGCCCACCGGTGCCTGGCTCTGCTCCACCCCCGACCTGGCGCGCCACTTCCCCGATTGTCCCGAGGCCATTCTCGCCGCGGCCCAGATCGCGGAGCGATGCCGCTATCAGATTCCGGTCGGAAACCGTATCGTGCCGCCTCGTATGGCCGACACCGCGGGTGCCTTCGATCAGCTCCGCGGCTTGACCCTCGATGGCGCTCGATGGCGCTATCCCGTCATCACCCGGGAGCTGCAGCAGCGGCTCGACCTGGAGCTCGGGGTCATCGCTCAGAAGGGTTTTGCCGACTACTTCCTGGTGGTTCGTGACATTGTCCGGAACGGCCCCACTCACTGCGGGCGAGGCTCGGTCGCCAATTCGGTCGTAAGCTACTGTCTCGGCATCACGCACGTGGACCCGATCGGATCCAAGCTCGTCTTCGAGCGTTTTCTCAATCTCGAGCGGCGTGACCCGCCCGATATCGATCTGGATTTTCCCTGGGACGAGCGGGATAAGGTGCTGGCGTACGTGTTTCGCCGGTATCCCCGGTTGCATGCTGCCATGGTGGCCAACCACAACACCTTTCAGCCCCGCGGAGCTCTCCGGGAGGTGGCCAAGGTGCATGGCCGCCCGGCCGGCGAGATTCGGGAGGTGACGCGGCGTATCCCCTTTTTCTATGAGACCGGCGCGCGGCTACCGGATTTAGTGGCGAGTCATCCCAACTTTCGGGGACTCAGCCTGCCGGCCGCCTGGCAGGAGTATGCCCGGTCTGCCGAGAGTCTGGTTGGCATCCCGCGTCACTTGTCGGTCCATGCCGGGGGGGTGGTGATCACGCCGACGCCGCTCACCGATTACGTACCGGTGGAGCCCGCGGCCAAGCAGCTGAGCGACGATCCCGATCTCCAGGTGCCGGTCATTCAGTTCGAGAAAGACGGCACCGAGGATGCCGGGCTGGTGAAGATCGATCTCCTGGGAAATCGGTCGCTGGCAGTGATTCGCGACGCCATCGCGGCGGTGCATGGGAACACAAGTCATCGCATTGACTACACCTCAGCGGAGGCGGGCGAGGACGAGGGAGCCAAGGCTCTGTTCCGCACCGGCCAAACCATGGGGGTTTTTTACACCGAATCTCCGGCCTCCCGCCTCCTCTGCGCCAGAAGCCAGGCGGATACCTTCGAGCTGCTGGTCCTCAATACCAGCATGATCCGTCCGGCGTCGAACAAGTACATACACATCTACCTCGAGCGACTGCGCAACAAACAGCCGTACCAGCCGCTCGATCCATCGCTGCGGGACACCCTCCTCGAATCGTTCGGGATCATGGTGTACCAGGAGGACGTGGTGAACGTCTGTGCCACGTTTGCCGGAATGTCGCCTGCCACAGGCGATGGGCTCCGCAAGGCGCTTTCCAAGAAGCGCCCGACTAAGCACCTCGCCGCGTATGCGGAGGAATTCTTCGCCGGGGCAGCGCGTCTGGGCCGCGCTCCGGATGCGGCCAAGCAGGTCTGGGAGATGATCATGTCGTTTGCGGGGTACAGCTTCTGCAAAGGACACTCGTGCTCCTATATCCAGATCGCGCAGCATGCCTGCGCTCTCCGGGCCAATCATCCGGCGGAGTTCATGGCGGCGGTGCTGTCGAACGGTGGTGGGTTTTATCAGCCGTTCGCGTATATAGCGGAAGCCATGCGGATGGGCCTCACCATCCTCCCGCCTGATGTCAACGCCAGTGAGTTCCGTTGCACCGGTCAGGGGAAAGAGATCCGGATTGGATTGCAGTTCGTGAAGGGGCTGTCGGCGGACGCGGTGGAGCGGGTGTTCGCTGCGCGGGTGGACGGGCGGACGGGCGGACGGGCGGACGGCTGGACCGACCGTGCACCTTCGCATCCGTACCAAAGCATCTTCGACTTCCGGGCGCGCACCGGCATCGCTCCATCAGATCTGCGTCTTCTGATCAAGGTCGGCGCCCTCGATTCGATCGCGCAGGGGTGGACCCGGCCGATGATGCTGTGGATGGTGGATTCAGCGGGGCAGCGGGGCGGCGGGGCGGCGGGGCGGTTTAGAGACGAGTCTGTTGATTGTCACCCTGAGTGCAGCGAAGGGGCCGAAGCTCCATTGGACGATTGGTTCAGTCAACTACCTGCTGCGGTTCCAACTCTCAAGGAGTACTCCCCCGAGCGCCGCCGCAGGGAAGAGTACCAAGCGCTGGGGTTCATGACCGATGCGCATCCGATGCAGCTCCACGCCGATCATATCCGGCGGCTTCGTCTGTGCCGAAGCACCGATCTGCACCGTCACGTGGGCCGGCATATCCTGGCGGCCGGCATGCTCACGACCGCCAAGCCGGTACACACGCAGAACGAGGAGCCGATGGAGTTTGCCACCTTCGATGATGGTCACGGACTGATCGAGGCGGTACTCTTCCCCCGGATCTATCGGGAACGCGGCCACGTCTTGTTCGACCAGGGACCGTTCATCTTTCGAGGAAAGGTGGAGCAGGAGTTTGGAGTGGTGACCCTTACTATTACCCGGCTGGATCGCCTGGAACGAGTCCAGGCCAGACTACGGCACTGAATCGGTGATTCGCCCGCCGAATTTCATCGCGCCTTCTTGTTCAAAACGCACCTTTCGCATCCCAAATGGAGTCCGGAAGGTAGCGCGTCCCCGCACCGCGAAGCTGTGGGTGCCCGAGCCCAGCGCCGCCAGATGCTCGGGAGTGGCCTGCTTCTCCAACGGCACGGCCAACGCCAGGGTTGAGACCGCTGCCATCTCGACCGGCACCGTACTGTCCCGCCTGAGTTTCCCGATGGGCACGCCGTCGAGCCGGAGGGAAAGCTCGACTCGCTCGCTGGATAGCGCGTAATCGTTGGGATTCTCCACCGCGAGGGCCACCACGACAGGCGATTCCCCCCGGTATCTCAGGCGCTCGAGTCGTAGCGTAACCCGGGAAACGCTCACCACCGGGTCGCCATACACCCAGAATCCCAGTGGGGTGCAGCCGAGCAGAGGTATCAGCGCCACGGTCCGGATCCAAGGGCTAGCTATCATTAGACTCGATCTGGCCGAAAGGATTAGCCATGCGGTTCCCCCACCTGCTCGCCTGGATAGTGCTCCCGCCCATCGTTGCCGGGGGGGCCGGTTCCTGCGGATCGGAGGCCCACTCCACTATACCCTCGGGAACCGGGATCCATCTGGCTGAGATTGCCAATGGATTGAGCTTTCCGCTCTACCTCACCGCTCCCCCAGGCGACCTCGGCCGGCTCTTCATTGTAGAAAAGACCGGGGGCATCCGCATCGTCAAGAATGGAACGCTTCTTCCAACCGCCTTTCTCGACCTCAGTGGGCAAGTGTCTGGAGGCAGCGAACAGGGGCTCCTGGGGTTGGCTTTTTATCCCGATTACGCCACCTCCGGTCGCTTTCTCGTCCACTACACCGACCTTTCCGGCAATACTCGCCTCTCGGTGTTTCAGGTCTCGAGCGATCCGGATGTGGCGGACGGGACGAGCGAGCAGGTAATCCTCACCGCCGATCAACCCTTCCCCAATCACAATGGCGGTCAGATCGGCTTTGGACCCGACGGCTTCTTGTACCTGGGCCTTGGGGACGGTGGGTCCGCGAATGATCCCCAAGGACGAGGCCAGGATCGATCCGACCTGCTAGGCTCCATTCTGCGTCTGGACGTTTCACCGGGAACCGCATACACAGTGCCCTCCGACAACCCCTTCGTCGGCCAGCAACCCGCGGTGCGGCCGGAGCTCTGGAGCTATGGCCTTCGAAATCCCTGGCGGTTCAGCTTCGATCGAGCGAGCGGGGATCTCTACATTGCCGATGTGGGCCAGGACAATCTGGAAGAGATCGATGTCGCTACCGCTTCCAGTGGCGGAGGAAGGGGTGTGAACTATGGATGGAGTGTCATGGAAGGAAACCAGTGCCTGGGCGGCGGCCAGTGCGATCAGACCGGTCTGACCTCGCCGACGTTTCAATATGGTCATGGCGAGGGCTGCTCGGTGATCGGGGGATACGTCTACCGGGGTAGCACACTGCCGGATCTTCAGGGGACGTACTTCTATGGGGACTACTGCCAGCGCTGGGTTCACAGCTTCCGTTATGACGGCAGCGCGGCCACCGACATGACTAACTGGCCGGAGCTTGGCACACCCACCTCGCTCACCAGTTTCGGTGAGGATGCGGCCGGCGAGTTGTACCTGCTCGAGAGCTCAGGCCGGGTGTCCAAGATCGTTCCCAGTCCCTGAGCCTGACGTGACTGAAGTTGGCTCGGATTCAGTCGGCTCCGGAGAGCTCGAGCGCTTACGAAGCCGTATCCCACCGCTGGTGCGCTTCGGCACCTCGACTTGGAACTATCCCGGCTGGCGGGGACTGGTGTACCGCCGCGATTATGGGCCGAAGGGCGCTGCCGCAAGGATGCTGGAGGAATACGCGTCCTTCCCGCTCTTCGGCACGGTGGGAATCGATTCGAGCTACTATGGCCCACCCACCGAAGCCGTCCTTCGAAGCTACGCCGAGCACCTGCCTCCGGGGTTTCCCTGCGTCAGTAAGGTCTGGGGCCAGCTGACGATTCACACGTTCACTAAGGCGCAAGACGCAGACAAGGCGGGCAAGCTCAACCCCGACTTCCTCAATCCCGAGCTGTTTGTGGAGGAGATCTACGAGCCCTATCGGCGTCACTTCGTCAGCAACACCGGCCCTTTCGTGTTCGAGTTCCAGACCATCGCCAAGTCGAGTGGGATTGGACCCGAGAGCTTTGCGGGCCGGTTGGATGAATTTTTCGGCGCCTTGCCTCGGGATGCCCAGTTCGCGGTCGAGATCAGGAACGAAGAGTTCCTCACCCCGATGTATTTCGCCGTATTGCGGGAGCACGGCGTCGCTCACGTGTTTAACTCCTGGACCCGCATGCCACCGATCGGGCATCAACTCGATCTTCCCGGCGCAGTATCCGGCCCCTTCATTCTGGCGCGGGCCCTGCTCCGCCCCGGCCGAACCTACGACGAGGCGGTTGACGCCTTCGCTCCCTACGATCGCATCCGCGAGCCCAACCCGAAGCTGAGGAGGGACCTCGCGCGCCTGGTGCAGAAAGCGGTACAGATGAAGATTCCCGCCTATCTCCTGGTTAACAACCGGGCGGAGGGAAGCGCTCCGCTCACGATTGCCGCGGTAGCGGAGATGCTCGAATCTTCGGAATCATAGCTCCGGCAGCCGTAGCTCCATTGACCATTGCCGCGCTTCGCCCGGTTGAAGGATCTGAGCAGTATGCCACTCTTCCTGAGCCAGATCCAATCGATCGGGAGCTCCGATGCACGGCTCCAGGGCGAGATTGTAGTACGGGATTCGCCCCGGCGGTGCCCATCCGCGACAATTGATCCAGATCCCCAGCTGCGGCACCTCGGTGGGCTGGACGGCGAATTCCAGCCGTTCACCGCGCCGTGGGTCGGTCAGCGTCGCGCGCCCGCCGGGTCCCAGATCGCCGAAGAGCTTGGCCGCCCAGTTATCTGAGGCCGGGAAGGTGAACCTTTCACCGCTCCCGCCGACCGCATCGGACCACCGGATGACGTCGCCCTCATCCCAATCGGTGCGGCCGTGCACGGCAGCGACTCTAGCGTGGGTCATATGCGGTACCGACAGTACGCTTCCCGGCTGCACGTTGAGCAGTGGGTGGCACGACCATATCCAGGGAAACGGCTCCAGTCCCGTGTGGCGCAGAAGGTACTGAAAGCGAACCAGCGGCTGATCGGGGTCCAGGGTAACGCGACGATGAAATTCATAGGGGAACGCCGCTCCGACTGCCGAGCCGACGAGCGTGGTACCTTCGGCGCCCTCCAGGACCGAGCTGCTCCAGGCGGCGCTCCAGAGCTCCCCGTGGTCGGGGAGTGGAGGCGTACCCGGAGGTGCGCCGGGGATTGGACAGGGCGCGACGGTGGGGAAGCACTCATCCCAGCCACCGCTGTCGGCGGTTTCTACGTAGGAGGCGCCGGCCCGGGCTGGGGCCAGCGGAATCTGATCGCTGCGCCACAGCCACTCGCGGCCGTCGAGCCGCCGCAGGTTGGTGAGCTTCATACCCAGGGCGGGAACCGCGACGACCTCGACTTCCGCCGACCGCAGAGCGATGGCGGGAAAACCGGAGACGCTAGTCTGGCGGAAGGACATGGCCAAACGCCCGGACCGGCCAGGTGCCGAACCCGGCCACCTTGGCGGGGACCGCGTAGAATCGAAAATCCCGATCGGGGAGAGCGGCCAGGTTGCACATGTGCTCGACGATGGGTACCTCGGCGCCGAGCAGGGTCGAATGAACCGGCCGGCTGCGATCGCCAATGTCGTCGATATTGAGCGAATCGATGCCGACCAGAACCGCCCCACTGGTCAGCAGGTAGTCCGCCGCGTCCCCAGTCAGAAAAGGATGGCCTGACAGGTACCGTTCGGTTCGCCAGTGCGCGTCCCAGCCGGTATGCACCAGGACCGCCTTCCCCCGGACGTCCGCACCGGTGAAAGCCTGGCTGGTGATGGCGCGGCCGTGCCCCGGCGAAAGCCGCACCACGACTCCCTCGAGCCCGGCCAACGATTCCAGCCCAAGCTGGGAGAGATCCTTGCCGTCGGCGTACCGGTGGAACGGGGAATCCAGGTAGGTGCCGGTATTCGCGACCATCTCGATCTTGCCGATGTGGAACTCGACGCCGGCGGCGTAATGTTCGCGCGACGCCGCGCGGCTGAGATAATCACATATGATGGGACCGGGAAGGCCGGGATACGTGGTCATCCCGTGCTCGATGGTATGGCTCAGGTCGACGAAAGGCATGCGACCTGTTTACCGTTCACTGTTCACCTTTCGCGCCTTCTAATGCCGAGCCCAGTTCCGCCTCCACTCCCGCCACCGCGCTGATCCGCGCGATAGTCTCGCCCACCTTGTTGTTCGGCGTGGAAGCACCGGCGGTAATGCCGATGACCTTCGCGTTACCCAACCAGGCTTCCTCCACCACTTCGCTCTTGGTCCCGATCGGCTGATGGCGGATGGTACCGGTGGCGACGTCGATTCCCTCCGCGTCTTCGATATGAAAGGCGGAGACTCCATGCTGCTGGACTAACGCCGCGAGGTGGCAGGTGTTGCTGGAGTTGTACCCCCCGACGACGATCATCAGGTCGAGCGGCTCGCGCAGCAGCGCCAGCACCGCGTCCTGCCGCTCCTGAGTGGCGGAACAGATCGTATCGAACGAGCGGAAATGCTGGTCGAGCACTTCGGCGCCGTAACGGCGGACGATGCTCTTCCGTACCTCCTCGGCGATGGCCAGCGACTCGCCCGACAGCATCGTCGTCTGATTGGCCAGGCCGACGTGGGTCAGATCCCGGGAGAAATCGAAGCCGGGGGAGACCGCCTGGCGGAACCGGGCTTCGAGACCGGCGAGATCGCTTCCCCCTTCAATGAAGTCGCAGATCTTGCGAGCTTCGGCCATGTCGAAGACCACCAGATACCGGCCTCCGGGGTACTTCATGACCTGGCTGGCGGTGGCTTTGGTTTCTTCGTGATAGTGTTTCCCATGGATGATGGCGGTGAACCCATCTCTGGCGTAGCTCTCGACCCGCTTCCAAACATTCAATACCGAGCCGCAGGTGGTGTCTACCAGAATGCAGCCAATGCCCCGAAGCCGCTGAAAATCCCCGATTGTCACGCCAAAAGCGGGCATGATGACCACGTCGTCGGGCGTGACCACACTGAAATCGAACTCCCTGTCGGCGTGGTGCGCCAGAAGAGTGATCCCCATGTGGCGGAGCTTTTCATTCACATGCGGATTGTGGATGATCTCCCCAACCAGGAAGATCCGCCGCTCAGGAAACTTGGTGCGGGTTTCGTACGCGTATTCGACCGCCCGGTCCACCCCATAACAGAAGCCGAACTCGCGCGCCAGGCGGAAAGTCAGGCCTCCGGCCACGAGCCGATAATCATTGCCCCGGAACGCCTCGACCACCGCGCTGTGATAATCGGCGGTGAGCCGGCCGGCGATTTGGTTCTTGAGGCCGAAACCTTTGCGGAAATAGGTGTGCTCCATGCTGTCAATGTATCAGGGTGTCGGCAGGCGGAGCATTTCGGGCTGTATCCCGACCCGCTCGGACGCAGCCCCGGGTCGAAGGCCTCACGGTGAGGTCTCGGAAGGTACCGGTCACACGGAGCCGGCCATTGTCGGTTATCGACCGAGCGACCGCGGCTACGCTGCCGGATAACTGTCCCGAGCCGGAGCGCTCGAGAACCACCGAGCCACTCTCTCCTTGAAAGCCTTTAATCGAGGTTTGAGTGGGCCATCGGAGCGCCAGGCCCGCGGCAGGCGGGAGCGATTCAGCCTTCGCCGGATCCATCACCGGGTACTTCCCTGCCGCGAGCGTGTCAGTCGGATAGATGGCCAGGGCCACTCCCGTATCCCCTGCCAGGGCCTGGACCTCCAGCAGCCGCAATAGGGAACACCACTCCGCCGTGGCCGTGCCCGAGACTTTGCCCTGATCGGCCCCGGTCCAATGGACCTCGATGTCGTCGCCACCCCCGCGGAGCCGCGCGACCTCCTTGCAGGCCGAAAGCCCAACCAACCCGAGAGACAATAGACCCGCGAACCTTCTCACCGCACCCCCTGAATGACGATATCGAACCGCACCTTGCCCCCGGTGTCGGGCGAGATCGGATGGCTGAAATCGAACCGGACCAGTCCACCGAAGAACGATAAGCCCAGGCCCCCTCCCACCAACGCGGTACTGGAAAACAAACTGGAGATCGCCGCCGCCTGGCCGGCATCCAGGAACACTACCGGCCGCACGCGGCCGCCAAAGAGGGACAAGTCCGCCTGTGCTGCCCAGAACGCTGGAGCCTCGAGGGACCCCTACTCGAACCCACGGACCGTATTCAGTCCGCCGAGCCGAAAGAGGGTCTGGGGCAGGCCCGGGCTGGTTCCGATTCCAGCCTTTCCTTTCAGCGTTATCCCCTGGAGCCAACCTAAGTGGCGCCGGATCTCGCCGAACAGACGGGGCGTTGCCTGGCCGGCACCGGCCACCAGGTCGACGGTGACCTGCCACCGGACTCGGCGGACGCTGCGGAGTCCGGCAGATACCAACCCGAAGGTTCCTTCCGTTACCCCTGGATTTAAAGGAAAGCTGCCAGTTCCACCCAGAAAATCGTTCACCTCGGACTCCGCGGTCCGTCTGAGACTGCTTTGCCGCTCAACTCCACCACTCACGACCAGCTCCAGGCCAGGCCCAGCGGCTGCCTCCAGTCTGGCCGAGCCACCACGGGCGAGTAAGTAGTCCCCGTTGTCGTGAGCCACGAAAAGCGCGTTGAAGCTATTGGTGAGGTTGCGGCCGGCGGAGAAGGGATCGATGTCGGCGATATCGTCGTAGCCGCTCAAGATGAGCCGCCTCCGGCTGCCGCCCGACAGCACGCTCAGCCGCCCCGTGATCCGCTCGTCGCTCAAGCCGTAACGGATCGTGGCGTACAGGTTGGTCTGCTGGGTTCGGGATAGCGGCAAATGATAACCGGCGCCCAGGGACAAGCCCTGTACCCGGTTGTACTGCGCCAGGTCGGAGAGGCGCTCAAAGCCGAAGCCGGGCTCCGAGTCGTCGCTCCAGAGGGTGTCGGAACGCTGGGAGTTTTGCTTCGGCTGAGTGGTGGGATTGGACTGGGACGACTGGAGGAGTAGGGTGGCAGCGACAGCAATCAGGAAGTTTGCGCCCATTTGCTCCGGCCGTCGCGATGGAGCCCGTACGCCTTCAGCCGGCGCCAGAGAGTAGTACGGCTGATACCGAGCGACCGGGCCGTTTCCGCGAGCTTCCAGTTGTTGGAATCAAGCGTCTTGACGATAGCCTCCTTTTCCCGTGCCGCCAACGTGGTCGGGCCCGCGACACCGGGAATGAACATCGCCTCACCCAGCTCGAGACCGCCGACCCTCAGCGGGCGAAGACGGCCACCCAGCGCGGCCAGGCGCGGCTGGAGGTCCGGAGCGCCCTCTGACAGGTCCATTCCAATCAGGGCTTCGCGGGCGGGGGTGTTCGCGTAGAGCATCCGGCCTTCGATATCGAAGACCACGACCCCCTCACTGAAGCCGTCCAGCAGGGCTTTGGCTAACGGCGAAAACACGGCCGGCATGGAATGAACCGATAAGGTGTCGGGCATAGTTGAAGATACGCGGTGGCTGGCTCCATGGTTTCCACGACGGCCGAGTGCCGTCCTCTATTCAAGACGTGCACCTGCCGGAAGAGTGCACAATGGATCGTCGGATGCGGATGGGGTCAGTGGCGGGGGCGGCCTCGCGGCCGGCTACTTCCATGCATGCGCCCCCTGCGGTGCCCCTTTCGCTGGCGGCCTCCGTCCCTGCGGGGGTCCGGGTGATGCTCCGCGGCGTCCCTGGGTCCACGGCGGAGCAGCGCTTGCAGAGCGGGAATCGTGTCGGCCAGCAGCGGCGGATGGTTTCCCCGTTGCACGGCAAAGCGCAGCGGGCGGTCCAGTTGGGGAAGCTCATCCGGACGGAGCCGCCTGGCCTGACCTTCTCTGAGCCGTACTCGCGCCACTCCCTGGCCATTCTCGACCTCATAGTCGAGCGGCACGGCGTCACCACGAAGGTGAACCCGCCCGGGCAGCGCTTCCAGCTTCTCGCGGGTGCTTCGGTCGACCAGCTCAGCGGGGTCGAGGACGATCCGGGTGCGCTGGAAGCCGTCCCAGCTGGTCCCGCCATTCAATTTCCGGCGAACCTGGCCCCGAAGCGCCTCCGGGGACAGCTCCTTCAACGTGCCGCCGGAGCGGCGCCACAGCTCGTCCAACTCAGCCAGGGTCCGGCGAATCCGTTGCTGGTCGGGGTGGGTCGTTTCACCGGCGATGAGGGCGTCGGCCAGCACATCGCGGGCAGCCGGCTGGAGCTCCGGTGGAATCGCGCCGTCGATGGGCTCGAGCTCCGTTTCGAGACCGAAGCCGAAGTACGTCCGGCGCCGCTCGATCATCAGGCGTTGGTGCTTTCGCGGGCCGGTCAGCACTACCTGGGGTGGTCCCAGCGTGGCATGCTGCCGCACCAGATCGTAGGAAAGTGTGGTGCCCTCTATTGAGGCTCGCGGGATCCCGAATCGGTCGGCAAAGTACCGGAGGTTCCCGGCCACTGCGCCCCAACTTCCAGCCACCGAGGTCTTGGACACTCTCGCTTCCTGTCCTTCGGCGGTGTGCTCATCGATAACCAGGTCGAACGGCATTATCCGGGCAATGAGCTCGGCCCACCGGCGCCGGATCTCCTTTGAAGCGTAGGGAAGCTGCTTGGGAAGGGGGAGCTCGAGCGACCGGTAAACGGACGCGAGTCCTAGAGCGGTGTCCTCGATAGCTTTGACCAGCACACCCCGCCGCTCGGCCCATTCAGCCAAGCCATCCTCGAACAGATGCCGCGGCAGCCCGTACACCTGGCCCAGGTAACCGTGCTGATTCACTGCCTCGGCGTACAGGTTGTAGGCCGTCAGATGGTCGCTGCCGTTTACGATTACCCCGTGAAGGTCCCGCTCCTCCCGAGTCATACGATGCAGCGACTCGATGTTGGAGCAGACGGCTACCATGGGAATCAACTCTTCGTCTGCGTGAACCAGCAGCTCACCCCAGGGCCGCTCGACCGGGAGCGCCTCGACCTCTCTTCCATATGCGGTCAGCTTTCCGCCCTCGATCAGCCCCCGGCTCGTAAGGGTGGCGATCGAACGGCTATAGGCAATCCGATCGAGGGGCACCGGCAGATCCAGGTCCCGGGCGTCGACACCGAGCGCGGCGCAGGTGATCGCCACCCGCTCCGCGTCGCCGGCCAGCTGAAACTCGGGTGGGCCGGGGCGGAGAGCTTCGAAAACCAGATCGCGGTCGCTGAGGATGACCACCTCACCGTTGGCGACGCGCCCGTGCACCCGGCCGGCCATCTGGAGAATCTCGTTGGCACCAAGGTAAAGGCGATGCAGCACGTTCCGGCCCCGATCCACCACGTTGCCGTAGCGGGCATCGTAGATGATGACCGTGTCGAGCCCCCGCACGTTGAGGGCCGACTGGCCCGCCGCCGTCATGGCCAGCAGGAAGGGACGGTCGACTTCGTCCTCGAGGAAAGGACGAATGACGCGGATCGGCTCGCCACCGTGATAAAAGGCGGTGGTCAGACGGGGCCACTGTTCCCCCAGGCCGGAGGCAAGCTTCTCCACCTCGGCCCGGGTAGGAACGAACACTGCGACGCCCCGCTTCTCCTTCATTAAATGACGGACATAACGCTCGTTCAGGAACTCTTCCGGAACCTGGGGAAGCACCTGAACCTTGGCCTTCAAGGCGGGGTCGAAGGCCTGAGTCACGAGCACCTTCGAGCTATCGAGATACTGGGAATAAAAGGACGGGTCCACCGTCGCGCTGAGCCAGATGAACCGGCTCCGCGCCCGCTTGCCGAGGGCAAGGCAAAGCTCCAACTCCGCGGAGGTCTGGTGGATCTCGTCGACAATGATCGTGTCCCGCCCGGAAATCAGATCGTCCTGAAACCAGCGCCGGGCAATGCCGGTCGTCACGATCACCACGTTCCAAGTGGGCGTCTCTGGTGTGGCCTCGCGCTCCCGGTTGACCACTCCCACCCGGAGCGGCTCCCGCAGGATCTCCTCCGCGATGGGGCGAATGCCCAGCGTCTTTCCGGTCCCGGTCCCGGCGACTATGCCGAACGCGCGCCCCTCGCCGGCCCACTCCCGGAGCTCCGGCCCATGCTCCCGCTCGAGCAGCGTATCCACGTGCGTGCCCAGCGCCAGCTCGATCGTTTCGCAGGCGGCGCGAGTCGGGGCGATGACAACGATGCGCCCCTTGGGATGGGGAGCGTGGCGGTAGGCATCGGGATCGGGAGGAAGGTGGTGGTCGCGGGATGGGTGCATGGTGAAGCATAGCTAAGAGCTATTAGCTATGGGCTATGGGCTACTCCGTGCACCGATCAGCCAATAGCTCACAGCCAATAGCCAATAGTCTCTTCAGAATCCCGGCTGCAGCTCGAATTGCCACACCCATCCTTTGCCGGGCCGGTCAAAGGGGTGCACCAGATCCACCTCGGCAATGGCGAACCCCAGCAGGTTGAGGCGCAGACCGGCACCCGCGCTGTACACCGGGTCCCGGGTACCGGACCCGAAAACCGAGGGATCGTGCTGTGAGTCCCATGCCAGGCCACCGTCGCCGAAAACGGAAAACTCGACGGGGAGGGCGCCGTAGTATCCCGAGCCGATGCCAAGCACGCCAAAGAGGGGAAATCTCAGCTCCGCGTTGGCCACCACGATCCGGCTTCCGAGCAATCTGTCGAACACCGGACATGAGGTTGGATCCAGCGCGGAAGCATGGCACTCGGAAGCATCGAACGACCCGAAACTGTAGCCTCGCACCAGGCCGGGGAAGCCGAGAAAGAGTGGCTGGAGCCGGGGATCTTCTCCATCCTTCCCATACCGCCCGTAGTGCATCAGCCGGGTGGCGATGGTGAACGGACGTACCGGCATGAAGTACTTGCGGTAGTCGATCAGCCCGCCGATATAGCTCAACGAGCCCACCGTCGGGGATATTTCGAGCCGGTATCGCTGTCCCAGGATGGGACTGGTAGCACCGAAGAAGGAGTTGTCGTACACCAGTGCCGCGCTCGCCACGCCCAGGTTGAGCGCGCGGCCAGCCGGGAGGTTCACCTTGTCGTCGGTGAGCTGGTCGCCCGTCAGCAACGAAAATGCCGTGGTCTGCAGCTCGTTATCGAACGAGATGTTGCTGTAGCCCGCAGCAAGCTCAACCCGCTGGACCTGGCTAAATGGATATGCCAGCTGCCCGAACACATCACGATTGGTCTGCCGCTGGAGCAGCTGCTGGTCTACCAGCGCCGGCTCGCCGTTCACGTCGCGGATGTCTTCGGCGAAGCCGCCGGTCAGGAAGGGCGTCTGCTGGGCCACCAGCCCCCAATTCAACCGATGCGCCAGATTTTGGTAGCCTACCAGTGCGTTCACATCCTTCAGGCTACCCTGGACCTGAAGTCCTGTCACCAGATTGTGGTTACCCAGCAGATCGCTGAAGTAAAGCGACGTCCCTCCGCCGATAAAGGTACCAAACGAGCTGCTGCCGATGGCCAAGGAAGGCTGGCCGATGTACGTCAGCGATAGCTTGGACTTGTAGGGTTGAACCGGAAACGTGGTATCAGACGGTAGTCCCCGCCGCGGATCGTTTAAGAGCCCCAGAAGGGTCTGATCGGGATGATCCACTGGTGGAAGGGTTGCGTTCGACTGGGGTCCCGACCCGTAGGCTCGATATGCCACTGCCGCCTCTGCCGTCGATGGGGCAGGGTGCTCGATCGCGTAGAGCTGATATCCGTTCGCGCGGAACACGCTGTAAACCAACCGGCCCGACCGTTGGGCCACCGAGATTGCCGGACTGGTCTCGGTGATACCGCTGACGCCGGTGAACAGATCGGTCACCCGGCCGGATTGCCCGGTAGCGAGGTTTACCTGGTAGATGTTGGTGATTCCGTCGGGATCCGACAGGAAATAGATGCTTCTTCCGTCCGGCGTCCACTGGGGGTTGAGCTGCCGTGCGTTGGCTGTGGGGGTTACTCGACGGATGTCACCACCGTCCCGGTTGATCAGGGCCAAAGTGTATTGCCCCACCTGCAGCGTAGACAGATTCGTGGTGAAGCGGTCGGTGGCAAAGGCGATGGTTTGGCCGTCGGGCGACCAGGCGGGCTGAAGGTCCGCAAATGGATCCTGGGTGAGCTGAGTCAGGTGACCGGAATCGAGGTCGTAGACGTAAAGGTCACTCAACCCGCCCGACATCCCCGAGAATGCGACCGAGCGGCCGTCGGGTGACCAGCTGGGTGTCAGGATCTCCCCCAGCTTGGGGAATCGGATCTCGCGTATCCGCTTTCCCCGGTTCACGTCGTATAAGACGAGAAGCGGACGGCCGTTGCTGACCGCGGAAAAGACGAACCTGCGGCCGTCCGGCGACCAGCCCCCGGAAGACTCGATGAATTCCAGACTCTGGAGGTGAGGATCGAGCGCGGTCTTGGTGATCTGTTTCTTGACCTTGCCGGTCCTGGCATCCGCCAGGAAGAGATCGATCGAGAAAAGATCGCGATCCGAGAGGAACATCATCTCGGTACCGTCGGGACTCAGAGACGGTCCAATGTTATAGCCGCCGCGGCCCGGTGAAGCAACCAGCCGAGGGCCTAGGCTCTCCGCCGGCCTGGTCTGGGGCGCGATCGGATCGTAGGCCTGATGTAGCTCGGTGTGCCAGCGTTTTACCAGCTGGTCCGGTGTAAGTGACAGGACCTCCTTGATGGCTATGTCGACCCCTCTCCGGCGGCCGGCCCGCCGCAGCAACTGCCCGATTGCCTGATCGCCCCAGTGGCCGGCGATATACGCCAACAGCGCATGTCCGTAGCGATAGGGGAAGTACCGCGGGTCGTCCAGCTGGCGGTAAGTGGGAAGCGAATCCTTGGTGGTGTCCTCGAGTGCGCCTCGCATCCACATCGCCGTTGGCGCGTTGACCGGACCCAACGAGAGGTACTCCGCCATCCCTTCGATAAACCACAATGGCAACTCGGTGGCCGCGGGGAGGGCGCCCAAGTTGGTGGGCCGGCCACCGCCGGTTATGTCGTATTGGTAGGCGTGTACCAGCTCGTGGCCGACGACGTGATTGAGGTCGCTGAGGGTACCGCCCACCGGCAGAACGATCCGCCGGCGCAGTGCCTCGGTGACCCCTCCGGTGCCTTCGCCGAGATCGCCGCCTATGGCGTTGGTTTGCTGGAATTCCGCCGGGCTGGCATACAGAATGATCGGTTGCCGGCCGGAAAGCTCGTGCTGGAAAACAGTTCCCAGTCTGGCTCGCCACCGCTCGGCCATCCGTGCAGCTTGCTCAGCCGCGTTTTGCTCGCCGGCATAGAAGTAGATATCGAAGTGGTCGGTCTTGAGTACATGAAAGTCGAGCTTTTCGTACTGAACCTTGTTGCGACCGAAATACTGGGCGTGAGCCGGAGATAGCGCGGTGAGCAGCGTTGCGGCGGCCAGGAGTGCGGTGCGTCGTAGAAACGGCATATTACCTCCACGGCGAGAATGCCCCCCGTCCGACAACCGTCGCAGTGACCTGGAGCACACGGTATGAAAAAGCCGAATCCCCGGTGTCAGGGATTCGGTAAGACAACCTCCCAGGTCGGATTCGCGACTATCCGGGGAGACGCACCGCGGCACTTGGTTCAGCTTCGACTTGACACCGATTCATACGGGTTTCATACTAGGGTTCTCTACGTCCGGCAAAGCACTCAGTGCGTTGAGCTACCAGCTTTTGTAGGACCGCGTGGCCCGGTTGTGAGTGTCTTCACGCTGCTCCTGATCCGAGCTCACTTTCGCCAACGTCGAGCTAACCATGTGGCGCCAGATTCTCTCCTTCTTCAACAAAACGGATATGGAGGCAGCTATGGCCGGGGAATTTTACATTGGTGAATCGTTGGTTGGGGACGGCAATGAGATTGCCCACATCGATCTGATCATCGGCTCGAAGAGTGGTCCCATGGGAGCGGCCTTCGTGAACGCGCTCTCAACCAATACCGACGGCTTCAATCATTTGCTCGCCGTCGTCACCCCGAACCTGCCGGCTAAGCCCGACACGGTGCTCTTCAACAAGGTCACCATCAAGGGCGCCAAGCAGGCGGTCCAGATGTTCGGTCCGGCTCAGGCGGCGGTGGCCCGCGCCGTCATGGACAGCGTGGCCAGTGGAGTCATCGACAAGAGCAAGGCGAACGATCTCTGCATTCTGGTGGGCGTGTTCATCCACTGGCAGGCCGAGAACGACAAGAAGATTTACGACTTTAACTATCAGGCCACCAAGGAATCGATCGCGCGCGCCCTTCAGGGCAAGCCCTCGGTGGACGAGGTGCTGCAGAAGTACAAGGCCGCGCGTCATCCGTTCGCGAGCGGCGCCGAAGGCTGATCGTACAGTCCCGCTTTCCTAGATTCTACGAGGGGCGGCCCGCAACTGGGGCGCCCCTCGTCTTTTATCCATTACGTTCCGGGGAATGGCTTCTGCAATGCGCAAGCTTCTGCTTCAGCTCGACAGCTCGCGGCTGCCGAGCGTTTTCGATCAGGTAGTAGCCTACGACGCCGGCGCGGACGTCGTCATGAGCTATGGCGGTGTGACCGAGGGCGACGTACGAGACCTGATTCACGGCTGCATCTTCACCCGTGGCCCCAAAGACCTCAAAAACACGGCCGTCTGGATTGGCGGGAGCAACATGTCGGCCGGAGAGCAGCTCCTCGCCATGGCGCAGGATGCGCTGTTCGGCCCTTTCTGCGTGTCGATCATGCTCGACTCGAATGGCTCCAACACGACCGCGGTGGCGGCGGTCGTTAAGATCGAAGAGACGATGAAAGACGTGAAGGGCAAGAAGGTCCTCATCCTGGCTGGAACCGGACCGGTGGGGCAGCGCGCGGCCGGGCTGCTGGCAAATGCCGGCGCCAAGGTAACCATCACCTCGCGCAAACCGGAGCAGGGGGAAAAGGCGCGTCAATTCATCAGCGCCCGGTTCAATGTGCACGTCGATGCCGTCACCCTCAACGATGCTTCGAAGCTGCCTGAGCTACTGCAAGGCGTCGAGGTCTTGCTCAACTCCGGCCCCGCCGGCGTGCAGATGGTGCCCCAATCCGCATGGACCGCGGTCAAGACCCTCAAGGTGGCGGTTGACCTCAATGCGGTTCCGCCACTGGGGATCGAAGGGATCGAGGTCAACGATGCCGGCAGCAAGAAGAATGGCGTGGTTGTGTTTGGCGCATTCGGGGTCGGCAACTTCAAGACCAAGCTGCACAAGGCTTGCGTGGGGCGCCTGTTTCAGCGCAACGATCTGGTCCTCGATGCCGAGGCAATTGCCGACATCGCTCGAGAGCTGGTCACAAAGAAGTCCTAGACCATGCCCCGTGTCGTTGGAATCGACCCGGGCACGGTCAGCATCGATATCTGTGGGATGGCCGATGGTCGGGTGTATCTGGATCGGAGCTGCCCCACCGGGGAGGCGCTGGCGCATCCCGACAGCTTTATCCAGCTGCTCGGCGCGGGTGGGACTCCCGACCTCATCGCCGGTCCTTCGGGATACGGCCTCCCGCTGATGCGGGGCGTGGAAGCGACCGACGCCGATCTCCGGCTCGCCTTTCTCGCCGCTCCGGACGAACCGGGCGGCATCGGGGGCCTCCGGGGTCTTGCCCGCCAGATCGGCGCTTCGGGGCTGCCGGTGGTCTTCACACCTGGCGTCATTCACCTCGATACCGTTCCCTCCCATAGAAAGCTCAACCGGGTGGACATGGGAAGCGCGGACAAGCTATGTGCCGTCATCCTGGGTATCCACGACCAGTGCAGCCGGCGGGGGAGGTCGCCCGAGGAGGCGTCGTTCATTCTCGTCGAACTGGGCGGCGCATTCACCGCGGCAGTGGCCGTGGAGCGCGGCCAGGTCGTCGACGGGATCGGCGGAACCAGCGGACCCATCGGATGGCGCGCGGTGGGAGCTCTCGATGGAGAGGTCGCATTCCTGGCAGGGCAGGTCTCCAAGGCGGCTCTCTTTCAGGGCGGGGTCGAGTCCCTGATCGCACGAGATCCGGCCGCCGCCTCGATCGGCCTGGACGCGTATGTCGAAGGGGCGGAGAAAGCCATCCGGCAGCTGCGATGCTCCGCCCCATCGGCGGACGAGATCCTGTTGTCCGGCCGCCAGGCGGCAGAGGAAAGGGTTCGGCAACCGCTCACGGCACGTCTGAGCGACATTGGGCCGGTACGGCTTCTCACGGGTGCGGCGCTGGTGGCCAAACAAGGGGCTCAGGGCGCCGCCCTCCTGGCCGATGGCTTGGCCGGTGGTGCATCCCGCGAAGTGGTGGACCGGCTCAGGATTCGGCAGGCCAGCGGAACCGTGCTGGATCATCTGGTCTTCATATCACCGGCCAGCGCACGCCTCCGGCTGGGAATTCCCCATGCCGGATAGAGCCAGGGCGCACCTGCTGATTGCCGGGCTAACCACCCGGGCGCTCGCGGTCTCGGCCGCACGCGCGGGTTACCGCGTCACAGCCATCGACGCTTTCGGTGACCTCGATCTGCGCGCAGTGGCTACCGTGATAATGCCGCCTGCGTCGGGGGGCAGCCGGTTCGATCCCCCCGCGGCGGTTCTCTCGGCAGAACCCGTATCAGCCGGACTCGTCGCCTACACTTCGAATCTGGAGAACTATCCCGAGGAAGTGGCACGGCTGACGTCAGGCCGCCGGCTGCTGGGAAACCCGCCGGAGGTGCTGGTGCGGGTGCGCAACCCGATCGAGCTCATGCGATCGCTGCGGCGCAATGGATTCGCCACTCCGAAAACCCGGGCAACGCCACCGGCTCGCTCTCGATCCCATTGGCTTCTCAAGTCCCGGCGCTCGGGTGGCGGCCATGGAGTATCCATCTGGCATCGCGGGTCGCTGCTTCCGAGGAGCAGCTACCTCCAGGAGCGGATCGAGGGGATCCCCGGTTCGGTGGTGTTTGCCGCCAACGGCCGTGGTGCGGTGGTTCTGGGTCTCACCCGCCAGTTGGTGGGCGACATCCGGTTCGGGGCTCATGGCTTCCGCTACTGCGGGAGCTTGCTGGCTGGACGAAGCAACCGGTTGTTTCCGGGCCAGCTCGAGCTGCTCGGGAGGGTGAGTGCGATGGCAACGGTCGCAGCCCGCGAGTTCGGCCTGATGGGACTGAACGGCATCGACTTCATAGCACGGCGCGGCGTGCCCTACCCGGTCGAAATCAACCCCCGCTATTCGGCATCGATGGAACTGCTCGAACGGGCCCGTGGCTTGTCACTATTCGAGGTGCACGCCGGCGCCTGTGAGGGAACATTGCCCGCTCCGGTTCCCCTGGCTGAAGAGATCTACGGCAAAGCGATCGTCTTTGCCCGGCGAGACCTCACGGTGGGTGAGACCCGCCCCTGGGCCGGCCATCCGTCATTCGCCGACGTGCCGCATCCGGGAGAGCGCATCGAGCGGGGCCGGCCGATCTGTACCGTCTTCGCGAGTGAGCGACGGGTCGGTGGCTGCATGAAGCGGCTGGTTCGACTGGCTGCTGCCGTCTACCGCATCGCCCGACCAGTCCGCCGGCGAGCGGCCTGATGGGGGCCACCCGAGTGGAGCACGTCACCTGTCTGGGCTGTGGCTGCGGTTGCGACGACATAACGGTCAGTGTGGACGACGGCCGGATCGCGGACGTGACGCCCGTCTGTCCCGTGGGACGCGCCTGGTTCGGCGATGGGGTGGTGCCGGCGGAGGTCCTGATCCAGGGAAAGCCGGCGCCTTTCGAGCGGGCGATCGCCGGCGCGGCTGAGTTCCTCGAGCGAGCCGGTAGCCGTTCTCTCATTTGTCTCGGTCCCGACCTCAGCTCGCAAAGCCAACGGCAGGCCGTTGCTCTGGCCGATCTCGCGGCAGGCACGGTCGACACAGCCACCTCGGAAACGGCGGCGGGCGGCCTGCTGGCGGCGCAGCGACACGGGAGGGTCGGAGCCACCTTGGGTGAGATCAGAAACCGGGCGGACCTTCTCCTGTTCTGGGGAGTCGATCCAGCCGAGCGCTATCCTCGCTTCATGGAGCGTTATGTCGACCCACCGGGTACCCACCTGCCCAAGGGACGATCTGGCCGGATCATCATCGGGGTAAGCGTGGGACGGGACCGAGCGCCCCCAGCGGCCGATGTCTCGCTTGCTCTGGAGCCCGGGGAGGAGATAGCTGTGCTGTCGCTGATGCGCGCCTCGCTGCTGGGCCGGGCAACCGGCTCGAGCTCCCCCCGGCTACGGGAAGCGGTTGCGATCGCAGAGCGGCTGGCGGCGGCGCGGTACGTCGGCCTGGTGCACGATGCCGAACCAACCGCTGAGCCCAGGGATCCCCTTCGGGTAGAAGCGCTCCTGGGCCTCGCCGAGGCCCTCAACGGTCCGACCCGTGCCGCCAGCGTCAGCCTCCGCGCCGGTGGGAACCGCGTGGGGGCGGAGTCCGTCCTTACCTGGCAGACCGGATATCCTCTCTCGGTGGACTACTCCCGGGGACACCCGCGCTATGTGCCGGGGCAGCGCGGTCTGGAGCGGCTTCGCAGCGGCTGTTTCCGGGTGGCTCTGCTGGTCGGCACCCCTCACCTGGAGGTGGCCGGAGCTCGCGCCCTCGACGAAGTGAGCATGATCGTCATCGGCCCCCGAGCCAGCCAGTCGGGATTGGGGCCACAAATCGCGATCGATACCGGCGTGGCCGGCATTCACGAAGGTGGAACGGCATACCGCCTGGACGAGGTCCCGCTTCAGCTCCGACCCCCGATTCAGGCGCCGCGCAGAACCTTCGAGGTGCTGCAGACGCTCACCGTCGCACTCGGTGCAGCCCTGCGGCGCAAGCGCGCATGAGCGACAAGGCCCGCCTCCGCATTGCGGGTGGCGCCGTTCACGATCCGGCTAACGGGATCGATGGCGAGATCCGGGACATTTGTATCGAGGACGGGCGTATTGTGGCGACCCTGCCCGAAGGCGCGCCGTCGATCGACGCAAAGGGCATGGTGGTGATGCCCGGTGGCGTGGATATCCATTCGCACCTGGCCAGCTCCAGCTGCAACCATGCCCGGCGCCTGGTGCCGGAGGAGCGCGCAGCCGATCCCACGCCGGCACCCCGCCTGGAGAACACCGAGACCGTCCCACGATCGGGGAGCGGAGGATCCGTACCCACGACCTTCACCACCGGATACCGCTACGCAGGCCTGGGTTACACCACGGTCTTCGACGCCGCTGTCGCCCCCCTGATGGCCCGGCATAGTCACAGCGAGCTGGACGATACCCCTTGCGTGGATGGTGGGTTTTTTGTCCTGATGGGCAACGACGAATACCTGCTCCGCCAGATCGCCGCCGGGGAACGGGACCGGGCCCGGGATTACGCCGCCTGGCTGCTCGGGTCGACCGGCGGGTATGCCATCAAGATCGTCAATCCCGGCGGAATCGAAGCCTGGAAGTCAGGACAGCGAAACCTGAATGGCATCGACGAACCTCTCGCGGGCAGGAGCGTCACGCCCCGAGCGATCCTCGAGACGCTCTCGGATGCGGCCAACGCTCTCGAGCTACCGCATCCGGTCCACATCCATTGCAACAACTTGGGCCTGCCCGGGAACGCGGCTGTCACGCGCGCTACCATGGAGGCTCTGGCTGGCCGCCGGGCCCACCTTACTCACCTTCAGTTCCATTCCTACGGTGGGCCACCCTGGAGCTCGGCGGCAAGACCGCTGATCGAGTATGTCAACGCGCATGCCGAACTGAGCGTGGATGTCGGACAGGTGATGTTCGGACCGGCTATGACCATCACCGCCGACGGGCCGGTCGAGTACCTGCTCCACAAGAGCAGCGGCCGCCGGTGGGTGAACATCGATATAGAGCTGGAGACCGGCTGCGGCATCGTACCGCTGGTGTATAAGGACAAGGCCGCCGTGTCCGCTCTCCAATGGGCTATCGGCCTGGAGCTGTTTCTCCTCAGCGCTGACCCCTGGCGCGTGGTACTCTCGACCGACCATCCGAACGGCGGCTCTTTTCTCGCCTATCCGGCCCTGATTCAGCTGCTCATGGATCGCACCGTGCGGGAAGAGAGGTTGAAGCAGGTCAACCCCAAGCTTCTGGCCGGGTCGGCCCTCGCTGACGGCCTGGCTCGCGAATACACCTTGAACGAGATCGCCATCATCACTCGTGCGGGGCCCGCCCGCCTGCTGGGTCTCACCCGAAAGGGACATCTTGGTCCGGGCGCCGATGCGGACGTGACCGTGTACAGCAGGAATGCGGACATCGCCGGCATGTTCGCGACGCCGCGCTATGTCATCAAGGCCGGAACGCTGGTGGTCGAGGAAGGCCAGCTGCGCCATGCGCCCACCGGCCGGAGGCTGCGTCTCTGTCCGGGCTACGACGAATCGTTCCTGCCCGACGTGCGGCGGTTCTTCGAGGCGTACTCGACGGTGGCGTTTGAGAATTACCCGGTGCAGGGGATTTCCGATGATCCCATTCCCTTGTCGCCCTGACATTCAGCAACCATGAAGATTCGCGGAGTCCTCATCGAGGACACCTTCGCTGAGGCGTTCACCATGCGAGTGGCGCGGATCGTGATCACCGCCCGCAGTATGCGCTGGGTCCGTGCGGCGGCGTTGAAGCTGACCGGCTTTGCCACCTCGGTCATCGGTTGCAAGGTCGAGGCTGGCGTCGAGCATGAGCTTGCGGCCGACCAAACGCCGGACGGCCGGCCCGGTGTCAGCGTGCTCCTCATGACCATCAGCAAGGACGACATGGGCAAGCGGCTCATTGAGCGAATCGGGCAGACGGTGCTCACCTGCCCCAGCACCGCCTGCTACGACGGCTTGCCCGGGGTGCCCGACCGGGTGGGCGTGGGCTCGGCCCTGCGGTTCTTCGGCGATGGCTTCCAGGCCAGCAAGGTCATTTCGGGGGAACGGTTCTGGAGAATTCCCGTGATGGATGGCGAGTTTGTGGTCCAGGAAAAGTTCGGCATGGTGAAGGGGGTGGGCGGAGGAAACTTTCTCATCCTGGGGCAAAGCGCCGACGCGGCGCTCGCCGCGGCGGAAGCCGCCGCCGATGCGATGGCCTCTCTCCAAGGCGTCATTCTCCCGTTCCCCGGTGGGGTGGTACGCAGTGGGAGCAAGGTGGGCTCCCGCCGCATCAAATCGATGATCGCGTCCACCAATGACGCGTACTGCCCCACCCTCCGGGCGATCACCCAGACCGCGCTTCCCGAAGGAGTGAATTCGGTGCTCGAGATCGTGATCAACGGCGTCGACGCGCAGGCCATCGCATCCGCCATGAAAACCGGAATCGACGCGGCCTGTCGGGATGGGATCGTTTCGATCAGCGCGGGCAACTATGGCGGGAGACTGGGACCGCACCACTTCTACCTGCGAAAGATCATGGAAGAATCGGCGGGATGAGCGGCCTTCTAGCCAGGCTGAAAGCGCCGCTCGACGAGGGAGCGGATTTCTCGGAGGTCTTCGCGGAGCCATGGACCGGGCTCCCGGCCGCGGAGCTGTCGCGCCGGCCGGTGTACCTCGACCGGCAAGGGCGCGTATCACTCGGCGACATCTTTCAGCTGGAAGGCTCACCCGACGGCAACCTCCGTTTCCTGGGCGACCTGGGTCGGGCCAATCGACTGGGCGCGAGCCTGAGTCAAGGCACCGTGGTGGTCGAGGGGAACGTTGGGGTCGAAGCCGGCTTGGGTATGACCGGCGGAGTCCTGGAGATAGAGGGAGATGCCGGTCACCGGACCGGCGCGGCGCCGCTCGGCTTCAAACGCGGAATGACCGGCGGCGAGCTCATCGTGCACGGCTCCGCCGGCGACGAGGCCGGCGCGACGATGCGCCGGGGACTTCTCGTGGTTGGCGGCTCGGCTGGGCGCCGGGCCGGCCTGGGCATGATCGCAGGGACCGTGGTGCTCCTCGGTCCCGCCGGCGAAGATGCCGGACTCTGGTCCAAGCGGGGATCCGTGGTGGCGCTTGGAAAGATCGTGCCCCCGGGCACCTACACCTACGCTTGTACCTATCAGCCGGTACACCTGCTGGTCATGCTCATGCGTTTGCGGGCCAGATTTCAGCTTCCAGTGCAGCGCAAACACCTGGCCGGCCGGTATCGCCGTTATAGCGGCGACATGGCCGAGCTGGGCAGAGGAGAGATCCTGGCATGGACGTCCAAGTAATGTCGCTGAACCTGAATGAGGCAGCAGGTGATATCGCAGACAGCATGGCGGACCGGGCCGACGCGCTCCGGGTTCGAACTTCCCGGCTCAGCTCGGGCGCGAGGGTGATCGACGCCGGAGTTGGGGTAGATGGGGGAATCGAAGCCGGGCTTGCGATCGCCCGGATCTGCATGGGAGGGCTGGGACAGGTAACCTGCACGCCGGTTGAGATTGGAGACCAGTCCTATCCTGGCCTGATCGTCTGGACCGACCAGCCTGCCGTGGCCTGCATGGCCTCGCAGTATGCCGGCTGGGCCATATCGGTGGGAAAATTCTTCGCGATGGGCTCCGGCCCGCTTCGCGCTCACGCGAGGGTGGAGCGCGAGCTGTTCGAGAAGCTGGGCTACGAGGAGCAGGCCGACGAGGGCGTACTGGTGCTGGAAGGCCGCACCCTGCCTACCGACGAGGTGGCGTCCTGGGTGGCCGACAAGGCACGGCTCCAGCCGGCGGCGCTTACGTTCGTGGTGGCGCCCACCGCCAGCGTCGCCGGCGGCGTCCAGATCTCGGCTCGAATTATCGAGACCGGGCTGCACAAGATGGAAACCCTCGGCTTCGACGTACGCCGGGTAGTGAGCGCCATCGGCACGGCACCATTACCCCCTGTCGCCAACGACGACCTCCGCGCGATTGGGCGGACCAACGACTGCATTTTGTACGGAGGACAGGCGCGGTACACCGTGCACGCCGGCGATCAGGAGCTGAAACGGCTAGCGGAACAGGTTCCCGCCTCGGCATCCCGCGACTACGGTATTCCGTTTTACGAGATCTTTCAGCGGTACGGGGGCGATTTCTATAAGATCGACCCCTTGCTCTTCAGTCCCGGCGAGGTCTGGCTCACCAGCACCGAGTCGGGTCGCACTTTTCACGCGGGCCGATTGAACCCTGAGGTGCTGGCAGCCTCGTTGTACCCTCTTTAATCCCAGGAGCTTTCATGCGACGCTGCTCGAGCTGGTTGCTGCTTTCCGCGTTGGCGCTGGCCTCGGCCTGCAAAGGCGGCGATAAGAATGCGACGCCGGGGGCGGACACCACGGCCGCGACCACCCCGGCAGCCACCGGGCCGATGGCCATCGTAACGGTACTCTACAACCCGCCGAAGGACACCGCGGCATTCGAGAAGTACTATCGCACAACCCACGTCCCCCTGGTGCTAGCCAATCAAGGTGAGATCGGCTTCGTCCGTGCGGACCTGACGAAGTTCTCCTCCACTGCCGACGGGAAGAAGCCGGCGTTTTACCGGCAGGCGGAGCTCTACTTCAAGTCGATGGACGATCTCAAGAAGGGAGTGGCTACCCCGGGGTTCCAGAAGGTTGCGGACGACCTCAAGAACTTCGCAACCGGCGGCCTGCTGGGCATGATCGCAACCGCCTCGAATCCGCATGAGAAAGGCTCCGGTGAGGCACCGGCGGCCATCTTTACCGTCATTTACAAGATTCCCAAGGACACCGCGGCCTTCGAGAAGTACTACGCGGAGACCCACATCCCCCTGGTCGTCGCAAGCCAGGGACAAATTGGATTCGAGCGAGCGGAGCTCACCAAGTTCGATTCCAACCTCGACGGGTCCAAGCCGGCACGCTATCGCCAGGCCGAGCTCTACTTTCCGTCACTGGAGGCCCTCAAGAAGGGCACCGCCACTCCAGCGTTCAAGGAGGTCGCTGGCGATCTGCCGAAGTTCGCCACCGGCGGGTTCGACGCTCTGGCCGGGGTGGAGACCAAGTAGCATGCGGCTCGCCGTCCTCGCGGCGCGGGCCGGCTGGCATACTCGCGAGCTGGAGAGGGCGGCGCTCGAGCGGGGGCACGAGGCAACCGTGCTCCCCTACGAGGGACTGGTCGCCAGCATCGGTCCCGCCCCCGCGCTGCGGAGCCGCCGGAGCGATCTGGATGGGATGGATGCGGTCCTCGCCCGGATCATTCCGTCCGGGTCGCTGGAGCAGATCATCTTCCGGGTCGATGCTCTGCACCGCCTGGAAGACCGGGGCATTCCCGTCGTCAACTCGCCCCGGGCTATCGAGCGCACGGTCGACAAGTTCTGGACCTCCGCGCTCCTGGAGCAGTGCGGGCTTCCTACCCCCGAGACCGTGGTTTGCGACGATGTCGAGGAGGCGTTCGCTGCCTTCCGCGCCATGGGTGACGTGATCGTGAAGCCGCTGTTCGGCTCCATGGGGCTGGGAATGGTCCGGGTCACCGATGAGGAGATCGCCTTTAGAGTTTTTCGCACGCTGGAGCAGATCCGGGGAGTGTTTTATCTGCAGCGCACCGTCGATCACGACGGGGCGGATGTCCGCGCGTTCGTCATCGGTGGCAGGTTGGTCGGTGCCATCGAGCGGCGCGCCACGGGATGGCGCACCAACCTGGCGCGGGGCGGCACCGCGCGAGCCGTGTGTCTCAGCGAGGAGCACGCCGCGCTCGCCGTGCGCGCCGCGGCGGCGGTAGGCGCGGATTATGCCGGGATCGATCTCCTAGCTGCACGTGATGGCACCACTTATGTGCTGGAGGTAAACGGAATTCCCGGCTGGAGGGGACTCCAGGAGGCCACCGGCATTGATATCGGCGGACGGCTGCTCGACCATGTGGCGCTTCGAGCGCGGTGACCGCTGCATCCGACGTAGCGGCCGCCGGCCAGCTGGCCTGCCTGCTCGAGGTCAGCGCCCCAAAGCCGGGGAACGTTTCACCCGAGCGTCACTTTCACGATACCCGATATGAGGATTTCCTGGCCAGCGCGGTAGCTATAGGTCCGGCGCTCGCGGCCGCGGGAAACCAGCCATTGGGAACCACCATTCGTGAGGCAGTCGAGGCCACCTTCCGCTGGACCAGATCGAACACC
>JBJMPK010000227.1:0-4881 GCA_045803245.1 Gemmatimonadales bacterium | reverse complement strand
GGAGGACCGCGCCAAAACAGGAGCCCGGCCCGTTAGGGCCGGGTCGGCGTCCACGCCCAAAATCAATCACATTAGCCCGCGAATGCGGGCGTATCGATTGGTTGGATAGCTTCATCATCTTACGTTCGCACCGCGCCCGCCCTTCGGGCGGGGCCTGTCTGATTTATTCGGCTTGCGGCCGACCCGGCCCTCACGGGCCGGGCTCCTGTTTTGGCGCGGTCCTCCGGACCGCGGATGCTCCGCCCGCCGAGCAGATCCTCTGCCGCGGCACGTCGAGTATCGAGGAGGGCGTCGTGGCCGCTGGGGAGCAACTTATCTTCCGGGTTACCAGATAGACTTTTGTCCGTCAGGAGAATTGGAAAATGCACGCTAAAACCCTCGCCTACCAGCTCGAGCTCTCCAATAAGCTCCTGGACATGAACACTGGAGATGTGTCGCACGAGGAGAGCCTGGCCCGGCCGCCCAAGGGCGGGAGCTGCCTCAACCAGGTTGTAGGTCACCTGACCCGCACCCGGACCCTGGCCCTCACCAGCATGGGACAGAAGACGCCGTTTCCGATCGAAGACTTCGCCCCCTACGACGACAGAACCGGGGTGGCGTTCAGCCGGGACAACGCGCTTCCCTTCGACGAGCTGAAACGGCGCTTCGAGGCGCTCCAGGAGCCGCTGGTGCGGCTAATCGGCGGGATGTCGGCCGAGACGCTTGCCGGGAAGCCGCCCCGCAAGATCACCGGCGATCCCAACGAGACGGTGGGAACCAACCTCGCGACCTTCGTATTTCACGAGTGCTACCACGTGGGGCAGACCGGGATCCTGCGGCGGGTAGCGGGGAAACCAGGTGTGGTCAAGCCGCCGCGGGGTTGATGGTCGGTATGGGGTAGAAACAGAGGCGGTAGAAAGAGGCGGTAGAAACAGAGGCGGTAGAAACTGCCGCGGTAGATCGCTTCCACTTTCCGCTTCTTTCCTTCCGCCGCTGTTTTTTCCGCCTCTGTTTCTACCGCCGTCCCATCTACCGCCGGCATTGTACTTGATAGACTGAATCGAACCCGGTCTCGAACGCCCGCTTTGCCCCGCGCAGATACAGACGCCAGACCCGCACCCGCTCCTCCCCGGCGAGCCGCACCGCCTCCTCCCGATGCTCGTCCAGCCGTCTGATCCAATGGCTCAATGTCTCCGCGTAATCCGACCCGAACTCCTCGACATGCTCGATGATGAAGCCGGCCCGCTCGAGCGCGAGCAGGATCCGCGACAGATGCACTGGATCGGCGTCGGGGAAGACGTAGCGATCGGTGAACGGCCCGACCTTGTGATACGAGTGATCGAGATGGGCGATGCCGTGGTTCAGCAGCCGGCCGCCCGGTCGGAGCAGGCTCGCCAGCCGTCGGGCATACTCGTCTATCCGCTCGACTCCCACATGCTCGACCATGCCGATGCTCGCGACCGCATCGAAGGCGCCGTCCTCGAGGTCGCGGTAGTCGAGCACCCGAATGCTCACCCGATGGTCCAGGCCGGCCTGGCTCACCCGCTCCCGCGCCAGCCGGGCCTGCTGCTCGGACAGCGTAATGCCGACGACGCTGACGCCGTGCCGGCCGGCGGCATGGATGGCGAAGCTGCCCCAGCCGCAGCCGACATCCAGCACCCGCTGGCCCGGCTCCAGCCGGAGCTTGCGGCAGGTCAGCTCCAGCTTTGCCTGTTGAGCCGAGTCGAGCGATGCGCCGTCCAGGGAGAAGAAGGCGCAGCTGTACGTCATCGAGCGGTCGAGGAACAATGCGAAGAACTCGTTGGAAACGTCGTAGTGGTGCCGCACCGCTCGGGCATCCCGGTCGCGCGAGTGGAGCGCGCCCCGCGGCCGGAGCTCCGTGGCGGGCCGGCCGGGCTGCAGCCTGACGCCGGAGGCGCGGGCCGCGGCCAGCATCAGCTTCAGCCGGCTCCGGCCCCGAATTACCGGCGGCGTCCACCGGTAGATCACCTGGTTCAGCGCGTCGAGATCATCCACCTCCAGCTCGCCCGTGACATATGCCCGGCTGAGGCCCAGCTGGCCGGGAACGCGAAGGGCATGGGAGAGCGCGCGGGGGGAGCGGACCGAGAGGATCGGGCCGCCGGTCTCGGTGGCACGGACGGTCGTTCCGTCCCAGAATTCGATGGTGAAGGGGCGTTCCGGCAGCAGGCGCTCGATGGCGCGCCGAAGCGGGGCGGTGGTCGCGAACGACATTGTGGCTTCCTGCTGATGTGTAACTCCGGATTGAGGCCGCGGCAAGCGGGGATTGCCTAGCGCGCTCGACTTGCGGTGACACATGTGATGAAAAGCGCTTTGAACCCTAGCCCGATTTGGGATCGTAGTGCCCCAAGACAGCCTGGGTGACCCCTCCCAATGACTCACCTCACGGCGCTACATTCCGGCCCGGCACACTCGACCCCCAACGAGGCATGACCATGCGCGGCATACGAATTCGCTCCCTGCTGGTGACACTCGGACTCTCACTCCTCGCCCTCCGAGCAGCACCAGGCCAGGTGACCTCCCCCTCCGAGCTGGGCACCGAAAAGCTTCCGCCGAGCTTCATCAAGGAGTTCGGCACCATGTGGACCTTCGAGTCGCCGCCGCTCGACTACTGGAAGGCACGCTACGGGTTCGCGCCCACCAAGGAGTGGCTGGACCACGTGCGGCTCGCCTCCATCCGGCTGCCCAACTGCTCGTCCTCGTTCGTCTCCTCCCGCGGCCTGGTGATGACCAACCACCACTGCGCCCGCGAGTGCATCACCGCCGTCTCCACCCCCGACTCCAACTTCCAGGCCCTCGGCTTCGTCGCCAGGACGCAGGCCGATGAGCGGAAGTGTCCCGGGCTCTTCGTCGACCAGCTCCAGTCGATCGACGATGTCACCGGCGCCATTCAGAAGGCCGTCACCGCCAAGACCCCGGCCCAGCAGGTGTCGCAACGAAACGCTGCCGCTGATTCCCTGGAAAAAGCCTGCGAGACCGATCCCGGTTCTCACTGCCAGGTGATCTCCTACTACCAGGGTGGCGTCTACTCGCTCTACCGCTTCAAGCGCTTCAGCGATCTCCGGCTGGTGATGGCCCCGGAAGAGGCGATCAGCTTCTTCGGCGGCGACCCCGACAACTTCACCTACCCCCGCTACGATCTCGACCTGAGCCTGATGCGGGTCTACGAGAACAACAAGCCGTACGAGCCCAAGGATTACCTCAAGTGGAGCAAGGCCGGTTCCAAGGAGGGAGAGGTCGTCTTCGTCACCGGCAACCCGGGCTCGACCGGCCGGCTGCTCACCGTCTCCCAGATGGAGTTTCTGCGCGACGTGCAGTACCCGCTCCAGCTCGCCACCTACGAGCGCAACCTGGCGATCCTGCGCGAGCTGTCGAAGCAGGATGAAGACACGCGTCGCCGGCTGGAGAACGACATCTTCAGCCTGGAGAACTCGAAGAAGGCGGTGACGGGCTACCTCTCCGGCCTCCAGGACTCCTCCGTCATGTCCAAGAAGCGCGCCTTCGAGGCAGACTTCCGCCGCCGGATCGCGGCCGACCCGAAATTGAAGGCCCGCTACGGGACGGCGTGGGACGCGATCGCCCAGTCCGAGGGCGAGCTGACCGCGCTGAGCAAGCGGATGCGCTGGTACAACTTCGGCGGATCGCAGTTATTGAACGCCGCCGGTGGCATCACCCGGGTTCCCGTCCAGACCAAGCTCCCCGACTCGCTCCGCCTGCCGCAGTATCGGGGCGAGGGCATCGAGCAGATCAAGAATTCCATACTGGGCAACGTCAACACCACCCCTGAAGCCGACAAGCAGATGCTCCAGGCCTGGCTCACCGCCGCGAGCAAGGAGCTGCCCAAGAACGATCCGTACCTCCAGACCATCCTGGGTGGGCGCAGCCCGGAGGTGGCCGCGGAGGTCGCCGTCAACGGGACCAAGCTGGCCGACTCGGCCTACCGGGCATCGTTGCTCGAGGGCGGAGCCGCCGCCGTGGCATCATCCAACGATCCGCTCATCGTGCTGGCCCGGAAGCTGGAACCGCAGAGCCGGGCGCTGCAGCAGCGGGCCGGCCGCATCAGCGACGTCATCTCCGCCAATACGGAAAAGGTGGGGCAGGCGATCTTCGCGGCCTACGGCCGGTCGCTTCCGCCCGACGCAACGTTCAGCCTGCGGATCAGCGACGGCGTGGTGCAGAGCTATCCCATGAACGGCACGCTGGCCCCGTACAAGACCAGCTTCTACGGACTCTACGGCCGGTCGGCGGAGTTCGACGACAAGCCGCCGTTCCAGCTGCCCGAGCGCTGGAAGCGGCAGCGGCCGAAGCTCGACCTGAGCCAGCCGCTCGACTTCGTCACTACCAACGACATCATCGGGGGGAACTCGGGCAGTCCGGTGATCAACCGGAACGCGGAGGTGGTGGGGCTCATCTTCGATGGCAACATCGAGCAGCTGCCCAACCGTTTTCTCTATACCGATGAGGTGTCGCGCGCGGTGGCGGTGCATTCCCGCGGGCTGACGGAGGCGTTGAGGAAGGTGTATGAGGCGGATCGGATCGCGGACGAGCTCGAGGGGGTAACTACAGCACGGGCGGCGACACCGGCGCGGGCACCCGCACCGGCGAGGGATACCTCGAAGGTGGGGCAGACGAGGTAAGACGGTAAGCCGATGTCATCCTGAGCGCAGCGAAGGGGCCGAAACTCTTCGACGCAGGAGACTTCTCTGCGGTCCAAGGCTTTGGCCCCTTCGCTACGCTCAGGGTGACATCTTTTACCGTCCGACCGTCCGACCGTCCGACCGTCCGACCGCCCGTCTACCGCAGCGCCTGCACCACTGGCTGCCGGGCGGCCCGCCGTGCCGGGAAAAATCCTCCGACTAATCCCATTACCACCGCAAAGCCGAG
>JBJMPK010000226.1:0-5080 GCA_045803245.1 Gemmatimonadales bacterium | reverse complement strand
CCTTGTGACGACCGACCGAACCAACGAACAACGTTGCATTCCCGATGAGCCACCCAAAGCGGAGCCTTGGATCAGAGACATTTAGCGTGGAGCTCCGTGGGTCTCGGAGCATCCGCGGTCCAGCGCACCGCGCATGATCCCAACACGGAGGGATTCCTTGTGACGACCGACCGAACCAACGAACAACGTTGCATTCCCGGTGAGCCACCCAAAGCGGAGCCTTGGATCAGAGACATTTGGCGTGGAGCTCCGTGGGTCTCGGAGCATCCGCGGTCCAGCGGACCGCGCCAAATCAAGAGGGCCACCCGTAAGGGTGGCCAAACCGGCCCGTAGCGGCCCGGGTATGCGGCCATGCATATACGTAAAAACAGGAGGGCCACCCAAAGGGTGGCCCTCATTTGTTGATGGATCCCGAACCTTACCGCGCTAGCAGTTGCCGGCGGAGCTTGGTCATCCGGCGGCGTACCGACCCGTCGAGCACCCGGTCTCCGACCCGGACGATGGCACCGCCCAGGATCTCCGGGTCCACCGAAAACGCCGCGATCACCTGCTTCTCCAGCCGGCGGCTGAGCAGCTCCTGGATGGCGCGCTTCTGCTTGTCGTTCGGCGCCCGGGCCAGGGTGACGCCGGCGCGGACCCGTTGCAGCTTCTGGTCCAGCAGCGCCAGGTACTCCCGCGCGATGTCCCGCAGGATCCGGTGCCGCCCCCGCCGCACCAGCGCCTGGAGAAAGAGCACGAACTCCCGCGGCGCGCCTTGCATCGCGTCGCCCAGAATGCGGGCTTTTTCCGACTTGGGCACCCGGGGCGACATCAGCACCGCCTGCACCCGCGGCGTCGTGTCGACCGCCGCGGCCACCCCGTCGATCAGGTCGGCATACAGCTCCACGTTCCCGCTCCGTTCGCCCAACTGGAACAGCACCTCGGCATAATTCCGGGCCACCGTTTCGTTGCTCAATGCCGGATGTCCAGGTTGCCGAGATATTCCTCCACCAGCCGCCGGTCGGCGTCGGAGTCGAGCCGCTGGCCGATCAGCTTGGCCGCGGCCGCCAGCGAGACATCCACCGCCTCCCGGCGGATCTCCTCGACTGCGCGGTCCCGCTCGGCCGCGATATCACGCAGCGCCCGGGCCAGCAACTCTTCCTGCTCCTGCCGAGCTTTCTCCAGGAGCAAGGTCCGCTCTTTCTCCGCCGCGGTTTTGGCGTCCGCCAGGAGATTGTGCGCCGCGGTCCTTCCTTCAGCGACCAAACGCTGGTGCTCGGCCAGGAGCCGGGCCGATTCGGCCCGGTTCCGCTCGGCCTCCGCCACCATCTCCTCCAGGGCCTTTTCGCGCGCCTCCACCGCGGCGACCATCGGCGGCCAGGCCCACTTCTTCAGAATGAAGAGCAGTAACCCAAACACCACCAGGGTCCAGATCACCAGGCCGCCGTTCACCACCAACGGCCCGCTGGCGGCATGACTCTCTTCCTGAGCCGCTACCAGTTGGGGCATCAGAAACAACGTGAGAATGAGCAGCTGCTTCTTCATGCCAACGTCTCCGATAGGTGGAGCTATGAGCTAAAACGTGATCTTACCTTGCATGAGCAGCGCGATGACGGCGACGAACAGCGCGACACCTTCGACCAGCGCCGCGAAGATCAGGCCGCCGGTCTGGATCCGCGCGCTGTTCTCGGGCTGGCGCGCCATCCCGTCGGCCACCGAACCGCCGATCCGGCCGATACCGATGCCCGCGCCGATGACCGCGAGACCGGCCCCGAGCCCGGCCCCCACCATACCATAGCCGCGGCCGGCGGTCTCAGCTGCCTGAAGTAGAAGAGCCATATCCAGCATGATCGAACTCCATGGGTTTGAGCGGGAGACCGCAAACAGTCGCGCTCGCCGGTGTGAGCCGATTCTCCCGTACGGCCTCACTCCGGCCACCCGCCCTCGTTCCGGCAACCGCTCGGAACAGCGGGTCTCGTCCGCCGCCCGGCGGACTACCCATCAGGTCAGCAAGAGCGCGCGCTGCCTGAATGCCTCCCTGCCTCCTGCTTTTCTCGCTTCCCCGCTTCCTTGCTGCCCCGCTTCCTTGCTGCCCCGCTTCCTTGCTGCCCCGCTGCCCCGCTGCCCCGCCTCTAATGCTCCGCCCGCATGAGTCCGATGAAGACCGCGGTCAGGAGCATGAACACGAAGGCCTGGAGGAAGGCGACGAAAAGCTCCAGCAGCATGACTGCGGTTGCCATCGCCGAGGCACCTATCCCCACCAGGTAGCTATGAAAGGTGAACGTCAGGCCGATCAACGCGAGCACCAGCGCGTGACCCGCCGTCATGTTGGCAAAGAGTCGCACCGCGAGCGCGAACGGCTTCGCCAGCTTGCCGATCAGCTCGATCGGGGTCATCACCGCGAGCATGATCGGCTTCATGAACGTCGGTAAGCCCGGCGGGAGATAGAAAATAGTCTTGAGATAACCCTTCAGGCCTAGCGCCCGCATCCCTGAGATCTCGATCACGACGAAAGCCAGTAGGGCCAGGGCGCCGGTCACCGCGATGTTTCCGGTCGGTGTCGCACCCCAGGGGAGCAGGCCCAGGAGATTGCACGCCAGAATGAAGAAGAACACCGTCAGCAGATAGGGCACGTAGCCTTCGCCGTGGTGGCCCACATTGGGCAGGATGTACTCCTGCCTGAGGTAGAGGGTCATCGCTTCGAGGGCCCCGGCCAGGCCCCTGGGTGGGCGCCCCTGAGCCTGCGCGCGCGCGATCGATCGAGCCGAGGTCAGGAACAGGATGGCGACCAGGAGTGCGGCCAGCACCACGAATACCGAGTGCTTGGTGGGCGAAAGGTCGAGCTCCACCGGCCCCAGGTGGATCGGAGGAATCCGGGGAAGCTCGATCGCATAGGTGTAGCGCTCATTGAACCAGGGGATCTCGATGACGTGGGAGTTGGCGAGATGCTCCATCACATCCACCTCGCGGTCACTGGCCTTGTGCTCCCCCTGGGCCGACTTGAACGCCTCCCGCTGAATTGGGGCGACCTGCGCGTCCGCCGCTCCGCTCCCGGCCAGCACCAGCAGGACCGCCCATGCGCCCGCCTGTGCCAGGCGTCTCATCGTGCGTCGCCCTCGCGGAACTCGAGCAGAAGCACCAGCCCTTCGAGGGCCAGCGAAGCCATGAGGATGAGGACCAGGCTGACGAGTCCGGGCGCGGCGGGCCAATGAAAGGCGGGGTAGAGCACCAGGCCGGCGACACCGACGAGAACCAAACGCATCAGCATGCCAAGGACCCAGACGGCGAGGAATCGATCGCTCCCGAGAGACCTCAACAGCCAGGTTCCCAGCGGAAGCTGAACCGCCAGGGCCAGACCGAGGGCGACCCACAGGCCCGTTCTCCAGGCAGGAGGCGCGAAGGCCACCAATCCCGAGGAAAGCAGGGCAATCCCACCCATTCCGAGGAGGTAGCGCCGAGCGCGCTGGAGCTGATCGGGTGAGCTGGGGATCGACCTCACTCGTCCTTGCCTTCTTTATTTAATGTGCGGATAACCGAGTACATCGTACCGCCGAAGCCGAGGAGGGCCGCGAGAATCGTGAGGATTCCACCGGTTCCGAGCTTGCGGTCAGCCCACTGTCCTATCCAAACGAAGAGGAGGAGGCTTACGGCCAGCTGGATCCCGAGTCCCGCATAGCGCATAGGCCCCGGACTCTTCGGTCCCTTCGGTTCCGGGGGCTTCACGGCGCAAAAGTATTCGCTTGTGAAATGTTTCGCAAGCGAAGTCATCGCGAGCGGGCGAAGCCCGCGTGGCGATCCCGCTGGTTACCCGCGGGATTGCTTCAGCGGCCGTGCCGCCTCGCAATGACTGCGATTTAGCACCGATCGCTTGAGGATGGTCCGCGTCGCGTTGGAGCGACGCGATAACCTGCAACCATGACTCGGCAATATTACGTCTACATCATGACCAACCCGCCCCATACGGTGCTCTATACTGGGGGTGACGAACGATCTGATGAGACGGGTCTGGCAACATCGGAATGGCCAAAGCGGCTTCACTTGCAAGTACCATTGCAGGAAACTGGTTATGTACCAGGTGTTCGGGGACTCCTACAACGCCATTAGCCGGGAGAAACAGATCAAGGCGGGCTCGCGTCGGCGTAAAGTAGAGCTGATCGAGCGGATGAATCCGGAGTGGCGGGATTTGTATGACGAGGTCATTGCGAGGGTATAGCCCAGAGCAATCCCGTGATGCTCCCACTGGATCGCCACGCGGCCTTCGGCCGCTCGCGATGACTCCGTGCGCCCCCGCGGGATTGCTTCGGCGGCTCTGCCACCTCGCAATGACTCACCCGCTGGCGTCGATCTCCCGACCCGGGTAAATCTCAATGGAGCTATGAGCTATGAGCCGTGAGCTTCTTCTCGAGAGATCATGACCGCAACCCAGGCCGCACCCCATGACGACGTCCAGCAGCTCGAGCGCCTGGTCGGGGCCGTCGATCGGCTCCGCACCCAGGTGGCCCAGCGGATCGTGGGACAGGACGAGGTCGTCAACGGCATCCTCACCGCGGTCCTTGCCGGCGGCCATGCGCTCCTGATCGGCGTCCCCGGCCTGGCCAAGACCCTCATGGTCCAGACCGTCGCCGAGGCGCTCCACCTGACCTTCAACCGGGTGCAGTTCACCCCGGACCTCATGCCGAGCGACATCACCGGCACCGACATCATCGAGGAAGACCTCACTACCGGCAAGCGCGCGTTTCGATTCGTGCAGGGCCCCATCTTCGCCAATGTGGTGCTGGCCGACGAGATCAACCGCGCGCCGCCGAAGACGCAGGCGGCGCTGCTGCAGGCGATGCAGGAGCACGCGGTAACGGCCGCGGGGAAGACACATCACCTGCCCGAGCCGTTCGTCGTGCTCGCGACGCAGAACCCGATCGAGCAGGAAGGCACCTACCCGCTCCCCGAAGCGCAGCTCGATCGCTTCATGTTGAAGATCCGGGTCGGCTATCCGACGCGCGAAGACGAAGTGAAGATCATCGACCGGATGGCCGGCTCCGGTGCCGAGCCGTCGGCGTCGAAGATGATGAACTGCGACGAGATCCTCGCGGCCCGCGAGATCGTT
>JBJMPK010000225.1:0-12602 GCA_045803245.1 Gemmatimonadales bacterium | reverse complement strand
TGGTGATCTCGTGATTGGCGAACAGCACCAGGCCCGCACCGGTCTGGTAGGCGCCCAACCCGTCAGGGATAGGAGCCCAGACCCGCTGCTCGGCATCTGCGTCGGTCGCCCCCGGGATAGGATCGCCGACGGTGATGATCGGCTTTACCTGGGCCTGTGGTAGCAGCGCCCGAGCTTGGGATGGTTGGCTGGTAACGAATCCCGCCGCGAGCTCTGCTCCGTCGCCGGAAGGCACCGCCAGGGGGTCGGCGTTGGGGCTGCACGCCATAAGAGTGGACGCGACAGCGGCCAAGAGGTACTGCATGGGTCGCATGAGTCTTCTCCAGATTCGGGTCGTCTACACAGATAGCAAAGAGACGGGCCGAATCTGAGTGGCTCACATCACCCGGGTGTCGAGCCCAGGTCTACGCTCGGTCTCCATCGTGCAAAGGGTACGTCACGGGAAGCACGGGAAGGACAACGACAATTTTAGCCCGCGAGTACGGTTGGTGTCGGGGCCAGAAGGGGTTGCAGGTAACCGCCGGTATGGGAGTCAGACTCAGCGATCGCCTCTGGGGTACCCTGGGCCACTACTCGCCCGCCGGCGTCACCGGCTTCGGGGCCCATGTCGATGACCCAGTCGGCCCGCTTCACCACATCCAGGTGATGCTCGATGACCACCACGGTGTGCCCCGCGTCCACCAGACGGTCGAGGACATGCATGAGCACCCTCACGTCATCCAGGTGGAGCCCGGTGGTGGGCTCGTCGAGGATGTAGAGCCGGCGGCCCTCGCGCTTGCCTGAGCTGGCCAGCTCGCGGGCGATCTTGAGCCGCTGGGCCTCGCCTCCGGACAGGGTGGTGGCCGGCTGGCCCAGCCGAAGGTATCCCAGCCCTACCTGTTGGAGCTGCCAGAGCGCCTGCCCCAGCCGGTGCTGGTGCCGGAAACGGGTGATAGCCTCGTCCACCGTCCACTGCAGCACATCATGGATGGATTTTCCCTGGATCCGTACGTCCAGAACATCGGGCCGGTAGCGGGTGCCGCCGCAGGCCTCGCAGGGCACGAACACATCGGCCATGAAGACCATCTGGACCTGAACGTGGCCCGCTCCCTCACAGCCTTCGCACCGGCCGCCGGGGAGATTGAAGGAGAAGGTGGCGGAGGTGTACTTGCGCTGCCGGGCGAGGGGCTGGTTGGCAAACAGCTCTCTGATCTCGTCGAAGGCCTTGATGTAGGTGACCGGATTCGACCGCGGCGAGCGGCCGATGGGAGATTGGTCCACCAGCAGGACATCATTCAGGAACTCCCAACCGCTCATCGAGGCCACCTCACCGACCGGCTCACCCAGGTGGGATTTGGCGGTGTGCTCTCCCCGGAGCTTAGCCTCCAGATGGCGGTAGATGATGTCGTGCAGCAGCGTGCTCTTGCCCGAGCCGGACACTCCCGTCACCGCCGTCAGGGTGCCCAAGGGAATGTCGACATCGACGCCCCGAACATTATGGAGCGTGGCCCCCCGCACCCGAAGCCACTGGGGGCCTGCCGGCCTCCGGATGCTGGGCACCGCGATGCGCTTCTGGCCGGTGAGATACTGGCCGGTGAGAGAGCCTCGTGCCTCTCCCACCGGACCCGCGTGCACCACCCGGCCGCCGTGTTCTCCCGATCCGGGTCCGAGCTCCAACATGAAGTCGGCTTGCTGAATCGCCGCCAGGTCGTGCTCGACCACCAGTACGGTATTCCCCGCGTCGCGCAGACGCTTGAGCAGACCGAGCAGCCGGTCGGTGTCCCGGGCGTGCAGTCCGACGGAGGGCTCATCCAGCACGTACAGCGTATCCACCAGATGCGAGCCCAGGGCATTGGACAGCGAGATCCGCTGAGCCTCCCCCCCGGAAAGCGTCCGGGTCTGACGATCGAGCGTGAGATAGCCGAGTCCGACGTCGCGCAGAAAGCTGAGCCGGGCCTCCAGCTGGTCGACGATGAGTTGCGCCACCAGCCGGTCCGACGGCGTCAGCGAGAGGCCATGCAGCCATTGGTACACCGCATCCACCGAGCTTCCGGCCACGCTGCCGATGGTATCGGTGCCGATGCGGACCGAAAGAGCGTCCGGGTTGAGACGGGTTCCCTTACACTCGGTGCAGGTCTGAGCCAACTGATACTGCCGGAGGAAGACCCGGATGTACTGCTTGTAGCGCTTTTCTTCCAGGCTTTTCAGGAAAGGAAAGATCCCGACGTAGCGTCCCTTCTTTCCGTAGAGCAGCTCTCTCCGATGGGCCGGCTTCAGCTTGGACCAGGGCTTTGCGGCATCGGCGCCGATGGAGCGGGCAAAATCGAACAGGATGCGGCGGCGTGACTCGTAGCGCGGCTTGGTCCAGGGATCGATGGCGCCTCCGGAAAGGCTCTTCTCCGGATCGCAGACAATCAAGGACTCGTCGTACTCCAGCACCGCGCCGAACCCGTTGCAAGTGGAGCAGGCGCCCCGCGGATTGTTGAAGGAGAAGAGCGCCGGGGTGACCAGGGCTGCCGGTGTGTCGCAGCTGCTGCAGGCGGCGAACTCGGTGAAGCGAAGCCGGCCGCCGCCATGCAGCACCACACCGGTCCCCTCGCCCTCCTGAAACGCCGTGGCCAGGGATTCAGACAGACGGAGCGATGCCTCCGCTCCTCCCGTGAGCCGGTCCACCACCACCAGGAGCTCGTCAGTTATGGTGAAGTCGAGCCGGGCGGGAAGCTCATCCAGCCGGAACGGGGTGCCATCCGCCAGCACCCGGACGAATCCCAGCGCCCGAAGGTTCTCGACTACCGCATCGTGGGTCAGCCGGGCGACGGGAGGCAGTGGGAAGCAGATCTGGATCGGACCGGTGGTCTGAGCAAGGGTGTCATCGGCGGCCGACTCCGGGGTGTCACGGCGCACCGCTCCCCCACAGATCCGGCAGTAGCACCGGCCCACCCGGGCCCAGAGCAGCCGGAGGTAGTCGTAGACCTCAGTGGCCGTACCCACAGTCGAACGGCTGGAGACCACGGGGTTCCGTTGCTCGATGGCTACGGCCGGCGCCAGCCCTTCCAGCCGGTCCACCTCGGGCTTGGGCATACGGTCGAGAAACTGCTTGGCGTAGGTGGACAGCGATTCGATGTAACGGCGCTGGCCTTCGGCATACAAAGTGTCGAAGGCCAGCGTGCTCTTCCCGGAGCCGGACGGGCCGGTGACGACTATCAGCGCCCGATGCGGCAGGTCGACGGTGATGCCCCGCAGATTATTTTGGCGGGCGTTGACGATACGGATGACGGATTGGGACATGACGGCAAAATAAGCGGGGCAGGGGGGCAGCGGGGCGGCTCGATCCTGACATCCTGCCTTCGTCACAGCATCATCGCGGGCCATAAAGTCTTGTCCCTGGCCGACCACTGCCCCACCGCCCCGCTGCCCCGCTACTTTTCCACCACCCATGCCCCGCCTCCTCACTCCCAAACTATTGTTGCGCGGTTTCGAGATCTTCGTCGTGGCCTCGCTCGCGGGCTTCGGCATTACTCTCCTATATGGCAATGACCTGCCCGCCTTTCTCACCGCGGTGGGCCGGCTGCACTGGGTCTGGCTGCTGGCCGGACTGGGACTCGCGTCGCTGGACTGGATCGGTGGCGGGCTCCGGCTCTGGGTCTGCGCCCGCCATGTCTACCCCAATCCGCCGCTGAAGGGGATGATTCTCGCCGGCGGCATGGGGGCATGGGCCGGGTACATTACTCCGCTCAACTCGGGTGCCGGTCCCACCACCATGTACACCATGCGCCGGTATGGTGTGCCGTTGCCGGTGGCGGTCACCGCGACCTTCATCAGCTTCGTGGCCACGATTCTGTTCTTTGCCATCGCGGGTCCCGTCGCCGTGTTCTTCGGGGCCGGCCGCTCCCTGGGCCAGCGCGGCAACGTGCTCGGACTCTCCCTCTTCGATCTCTTCCTTGGCAGCCTCACGATCATCGCCGGCATCGGCGTGCTGATGGCGTTCGTGATGTTTTTCCCCAAGCTGGTGCGGGACCTGATCCACCGCGCGGCGGAGGCCATCAGCCGCCGGAGCCGCCGGGTGGCCGCCCGCCTGGAGCGGCTGCGCGCAGGGATCGATCAGGCCCACGAGAGCCTGGTTGCCTTCAACAGTCCGCGAGGGTGGCTGGCCCTGCTCTGGGCCACCATTCTCTCGGGCCCGTCTCACGCCAACAAGCTCCTGGCCGGCTACGTCGCGTTGCGGGCCCTGGGGATCCACGCCAACTTCGTGGACATACTGCTGGTGCAGACCCTGGTCATGTTCCTGCTGTACTTCGCACCCACTCCCGGTGCATCGGGGGTCGGTGAAGTGTTATCGGCGGCGGTGATGTCTTCCTACGTCCCCCGCGAGCTCACCCCGATCTACATTCTGCTCTGGCGGCTGACGCTCAGCTACTTCACCATCGCGTTCGGCTTCCTGGTGTTTTCGAGCTGGGTCCGGCGCGGGCTCAAGGGGGTCGAGGAGCCCGCGCTGGCGGAGCCGGCGGGTTAAGCATGGACCAGGACGAGATCCTCGACAAAGGCTACGACGCCGCGCTGCTGCGCCGGTTACTGGTCTACCTGCGGCCCTATCGCGGGCTCACCGGCATGGCGGTCCTGCTCCTGTTGGCCGGCGCGGGACTGGCCCTGGTGGGGCCGGTGCTCACCCAACGGGCGCTCGATGTCGCCATTCCGAGACACGATCTCGGCCTTCTGGGAACCCTGGCGGGTCTCTTCCTGGCCGCGCTGCTGCTTGATTTCGCCGTTGAATACGGCCAGACCCTTCTGACCGCCTACATTGGGCAGCAGGTGATGTATGACCTCCGGATGCAGATCTTTGGGCATCTGCAGCGGCTCAGCATCAGCTTCTTCGACCGCAATCCGGTCGGCCGCCTGATGACCCGGGTGACCTCCGACGTCGAGACCCTGAACGAGCTCTTCTCGTCCGGCGTGGTGACCGTGTTCGGCGACGTGTTCACCCTGCTCGCCATTATGACCATGATGCTGGCGGTCGATTGGCGCCTCGCGCTCGTGACGTTCTCGGTCATACCGCTGGTCTGGCTCACCGCCACGATCTTCCGTCGGCGGGTGCGCGAGGCGTTCCGCGATATCCGCACCCGGCTCGCCCGGCTCAACGCCTACCTTCAAGAGCGTCTCTCAGGGATGCGGGTGGTGCAGCTCTTTGGACTGGAGGCGGATTCGGCGGCCCGATTCGGCGCTCTCAACCGGGACCACCTGGAGGCCCATCTCCGATCTATCACGATCTACGCGGTGTTCTTTCCGGTAGTCGAATTGCTCACCGCGGTGGCGATGGCCCTCCTCCTGTACTACGGCGGCCTCAGGACTCTCCACGGGACCCTCACGGTCGGAGTGCTGGCCGCGTTCATCCAGCTCACGCGTCGCTTCTTCCAGCCGCTTCAAGACCTGTCCGAAAAGTTCAACCTGCTTCAGAGTGCCATGGCGTCGTCCGAAAGAGTTTTCGCCTTGCTGGACCAGCCGGTCACCGTGCTCGAGCCGCTCAGACCGTTGGCCTTGGTCCAGCCGGTTCGGGGCGAGGTAAGCTTCGAGAACGTCTGGTTCCGCTACAGCCCGGACGGGCCGTGGGTCCTGCGCGACATCTCGTTCACGGCCTCGCCCGGCAAGACGGTGGCTTTGGTGGGACACACGGGAGCGGGGAAGACCACGGTCGTCAACCTGCTGCTGCGCTTCTACGATCCGGAGCGGGGCCGAATCCTGATCGATGGGACCGAGATCAGGCAGCTAAGCACGTCGGACCTCCGCTCCCTGATTGGATTTGTGCAGCAAGATCTATTTCTCTTCGCCGGCGATATCCTGCACAACCTCACGCTGGACGCGCCGGTCTCCGCCGAGGCCGCCCGTATGGCCGCACACCGGGTGGGAGCCGATCGTTTCATCGAGCGTCTGCCGGCAGGGTACGCCCACCATCTCGGCGAGCGTGGCCGCAGCTTGAGCGTGGGCGAGCGCCAGCTACTGAGCTTCGCCCGTGCCCTCGCGCTCGATCCCAGGATTCTGGTGCTCGATGAGGCCACCAGCTCGGTCGACGCCCAGGCGGAGGCCCAGATCCAGCGTGCGATCGCCGAGTTGATGGCGGGACGTACCAGCATCGTGGTGGCTCACCGGCTCAGCACCATCCTGCACGCCGATGAGATCCTGGTCCTGCAGCATGGGGAGATCAAGGAACGGGGCAGCCACCGCGAGCTCCTGTCCCAGGAGGGACTGTATCAGCGGCTCTACCAGTTGCAGCTTCGGGGACAGGAGGTCCGGAAGATTGCGTAGCGCGTGTCCTGAGCGGGCCGCCCTAGCGTCGGCCCGCGAGGGGGCCAGCCCGGTTAATTTTCTTGCCAGGTTATAAACCTACGGATACGTTTCTCCCCACTCGATTTTCTTCGGGATCAACTGATGATCCATCTTGAACTCGACGGCGAGCGGTACACGATCGCCGCCGGTGAGACAGTCATAGGATCGGCAGCGGACAGTGCCGTGGTGCTGAGTGGGGAGGGGGTGCACCCCCGCCACGCGGTCGTGCGCGGGACCGCCGGCGCGGCCGCGGTCCGTCCTGCCAGCCCGGAGGCGGAGGTCCTGGTCAACGGGGTCCGGCTGGGCGCGGAACCGACTCCGCTGCTCCATGGGGACAAGATCGCGATCGGCGCTTACGAGCTGCTGGTGGTCGACTCTGCCCGGGCCGGCAGCACCCAGCTGTTTGACTCCGGGGCCTTCGCCGACCTGGCGCCGGCGTCCAAGTCGGCCAAACCTGCGGCGAAGACGGGAGGCCGCCTGGTCTGTCTCACCGATGGTCGTGAATACGCGGTGGGAGACGGCTCGCTCAGCTTCGGCCGGGAGGCCGGCGCTGATGTGGTCGTGTCGGGCCAGGATGTGTCACGCCAGCATGCGGAGATCCGGTGGGACCCGGAGGGATACGTCCTGGTCGATTTGAGCGTCAACGGCACCTTCGTCAACGGAGAGCGCACCGGAAAGACCCGGCGGCTGTCCCGGGCGGACGTGATCCGGATCGGGAACGACGAGTTTCGCTTCTATGCCGACGCTCCGTCATCCGCGGGCAAATCGGCTCCGGTGTTGCCCGCCGTCGAGGCCCTCCCCGCCGTCGAGGCCCCGTCCAGCGGCCCGCCGGCCGGCGCCTCGGAGCGCCTCTCGAATACCATGCATGGAGTGCCATCGCACGGAGTGCCATCGGGTGAGTCCCCCCGCTTCAACACGCCGGCCGCACCGAGCGCCGCCCCCCTGGCCTCACTCCTGTTGCGGAGTGGAGAGATGAAGGGGAAGCGCCTTCCCATCAAAGTCCCGGTCGTGAACATCGGCCGGGGAGAGTACAACGACGTTGTCATCGCCGATCCGAGCGTGAGTACCATGCATGCCAAGCTCCAGCGCCGGGAATCGGTCTGGATCCTGACCGACCTGGGCTCGACCAACGGGACTTTCGTCGAGGGAGAGCAGCTGAGCGGCGAGCAGCCGCTGAGTCCGGGAACGACGATCCGGTTCGGAGATGTGTCCGCTCTTTTCGAGCCGCTGGATGACGAGGTGCCGGTGGTCCGAAGCAGCGGCACCCGAGTCATGGAAAAGGTGGAGGTGAAAACACCGTCGCCGCCGCGGGTGTCGGGTCCGACACCGCCGCCGGAGCGGACGAAATCGCGCCCCCGCCGGCCGATCCACGTTGCCCCAGCCCGGCCCAAGGCTCCTTCCACGATCATGATCGCGGGATTGGTGATCCTGGTGGCGATCCTGGCGTACCTACTCGCGACCTGACGACCTCCGTGCACTTTACCTGCGCCGCTCGCACCGACGTCGGCATCGTCCGTTCGGGCAACGAAGACAACTACATGATGTTGGCCGAGCAGGGTGTGTTTATCGTGGCCGACGGCATGGGCGGGCACGCGGCCGGAGAAGTGGCCAGCGAGATGGCGGTGCGGATTACCTCGCAGTTGATCGGCTCGCTCCGGGGTTCCAGCGATGAGGACGCGGGCGAGCGGATCCGAAATGCCATCCGCGCCGCCAACGATGCCATCTTCGAGCGCACTCTGTCGGAGCAAGACAAACGCGGAATGGGGACCACCGTCACCGTGCTGGCGCTACTGCCGGATCGTTACCTGATCGGCCAGGTCGGCGACAGCCGGGCGTACCTCTTCCGTAACGGCGAGTTTCACCAGCTCACCAAGGACCACTCCTACGTTCAGGAGCAGGTTGATGCCGGGCTCCTCACACCGGATCAGGCGCGGGTGCACCCCTACAGCAACGTCATCACCCGCTGTGTCGGCGCGGGAATGGATGTGGTGCCGGACATCTACTTCGGAGCGCTGGAAAAGGGTGACGTTCTGCTCCTGGCCTCGGATGGTCTCACGGGTATGCTCGAGGACGAGCACATCACGGCGATTCTGGCAGCCGACGGGGGACCCCAGGTGTGGGTGGATCGGATGGTGGTGGAGGCCAATCGGAGGGGCGGCCTGGACAACATCACGGCGATCGTCATCCGCATCGATTCGGTTGATAGCGACACCGGCGAACATGCGGTGCCGGTGGCAGCCAGCCAGCGTTCCTGACCTTAAGTCCGGGTCTCCTGCGCCCGCTTGACCCGGGCTCGAATGTTCTCCATCATCGCCTGCGCCGTGGCGGAATTGGCGACGATCCATTCGGCGTTGCGGAACGATCGGGGCGATCCCGCCTGGCGAATCGCCGCGAGGTAGGGCTCGACCCGGGCATACAGAAACAAGCCTTCCCCGCTGTTCTCCACTAGAAAATCGGCGTGAATGATGCCGTGGCGGGCCATCCCGTAGACCATCTCCCAGTAGGCCGCAGTCTGGCTGAACGGCACGTGCAGGGGGTGCTCGTGGGCCGTGACCGCCACCGCCTCCTCCGTGGTCCGGGGCCAGAACTTGGTATTGACGGTGTTGCGCGATTCCCGCATGACCGGCTCGCGCCGGAGATCGTACAGCTTGAGTACGAGGTCGGCGTCGTGATGGTCCGGCGCTTCCTTGAGCACGTCGGGTCCTCCTGGAGGGGGTTAGCTATGAGCTATGAGCTATGAGCTATGAGCTATGAGCTATGAGCTATGAGCTATGAGCTATGAGCTATCACTAGTCCGGTGAGGGGCTGGTCGGTTCGGGGTTAGAGCCCCATACTCCTGTACCCGGGCTGCAAGCAGTTAGCGCACAGCGCATAGCTCATAGCTCATAGCCACTAGCAAGCGAGGCCCTTATGGACATTCTAACCTGGATCATCGTCGGGTTGGTGGCGGGATTGCTGGCGTCCCTGGTCATGGGAGGCGTCGGGTACGGCATCTTCGGTGACATCATCGTCGGCATACTCGGCGCCTTGATCGGAGGATGGCTCTTTGCCCAGATGGGCTGGGCGACTCCACTGCCGGGCCTGGCCGGTGCGATTTTCGTCGCGTTCATCGGGGCCGTAGTGCTGCTGCTGATCATCCGCCTGCTGCGCGGGGCACGCCGGGCGCCCTGACGCCGAGCTCTCGCTCGAGCCGGATGTTGGCCCGCTGGTAACGGGCATCCGATTCGAGCGGCACCGGTACGAATCCGTGCTTCCGGTACAGCCGGATGGCAGCCTCCAGGACGGTATTGGAGACGATCACCACCTTATGGCTCCCGGTTGCCTCGGCAAAGTCGATGGCCGCCTCCATGAGCCTGTCGCCCAGTCCGCGGCCCCGGGCGGCAGACGCCACCGCCATCTTGGCGATCTCGCATTCTCCGGCCCGGTGCCGGATCACGGCACAGGTGCCCAGCACCTCGTCTCCCTCAACCACAAAGAAGATCTGGCCGCCGGGGGCAAGGATCTGGCCCGCCGGATCCTGGAAGATCTCCCGGTCGGCGTCCTCCAAAACGAAGTAGCTTTCGATCCAGTCCCGGTTCAGCCGCTCGAATGCGGCCCGGAACTCCTCGCGGTAGGAGACTACCGTGGGCCTCTCGGTGGCTTCACCAGGAGTCTCTATGCGTTCCCTCATTCCTTCTCCTCGGCTGGTGGCCCTGGGAATCCTCGCCGCGTGTGCCGGCCGCCCTTCGGACACCACCGCCAGACCGGACGGTCAAGCCATGCTTCAGGTCGAGAATCAGGCTTTTGCCGATATGGTCATCTACGCCGTCAATGGGGGCCAGAGAATACGGCTGGGGCTCGCGACCGGAAACTCGACCAAGTCGTTCCCGATCCCGCGATACCTGGTCCGAACCGGTACCCCGCTCCGCTTCCTCGCCGATCCTATCGGTGGGAATCGGACCCCGATCAGCGAAGAGATGACCGTGGACCCGGGTGACCTGGTCACGCTGACCATCCCCCCGCGCTAGCGATACTGTGAGCGGCACCACACTCGCCGCGAACCCAGATCCATAATATGCCAGCTTTGACGACGGAGGCAGTCATGGACCAGCGAAACCCGAATGATCCGTTACCGGAATCCGCCATGGGGGGAGCCTCGGATTCGGGCGCTCACGGCGGGCACCCCGCTTCCCGCGTCAGGATCGAGGATCGGTCGCCGCTGCCGGACGATGTTCCCGGCGACGCAGCCATCGAGCGGCGGCATCACCATGATTCAAGCTACAGCGGCCCAGAGCGCCGGGTCGGAGCCGCTCGCTGATTTATTGAGGCTTCCTAGTGGGTGCGGTGCTGTGGCGCTCGCGGGCCGCAGCTAATAGCGGGCGAAGGTGCGGGTGGTGCCGTCATGCTGAAAGCCGACGACCTCGAAACCGGCGGGCGCTGTTCCGGAGGGCACCATTCCCGGGGTTCCGGGGGGCATTCCGGGGACGGCGAGCCCGGCAAACCCGGGCTTTTCCGCCAACAGGCGTCGAATGTCAGACGCGGGTACATGCCCCTCGATCAGGTAGTTAGCGACCACTGCCGTGTGGCAGGAGCGGACCGGTGCCGGAACCCGCAACTTGTCCTTGATGGAATCCATGTCCTCTTCATCGAACACCGTGGGGACGAATCCCGCGGCACGGACGTGCTCGACCCACTTGGTACAGCAGCCGCAGGTGCTGCTCTTGTAGATCGTGATCGGCGTGACGGCTGAGCCCCCACGTGGCAGCTGACCCGCCAGGCGGCTGGCGGCAGTGCCGGCGGCCACGATTCCGGTTGCCCGAATCACGAATGCTCTCCGACTGATCATTGAGTTCTCCTACTCTGAAGCAGCGGCGTTCCCTCCGCCAAACGGGCTCTCACCTCATCGGCCGGCCAAGCGAGAAGGTTAACGACAGGGTCGAGAGACCGGGTGGGTGGACTCGCCACGAACACGCGCAGCCGCCGGGCACTACGGTACAACTCATCCGCCACCCGGGGAAGACCCAGGTGGCCGGCGCGGCCGGCATCGGTCAGCCGCTCGATGGCGCCGCTCCGGGTGCGGAGGGGGAGGTTCACTCCCAGCATCGCAGTCCGCGCCGGAAAATCGATGAGCACCCCTCCGGCTTCCAGTCCCCCATCGGCCGCCACCGCATCCTCTACCGCTTCCAGCAGGTCGGGCTCGTCCGTGACCCACGGCTGAATGTCGCCCGGCACGTCGCTCGCGGGAATGTCCAATGCCCGCTTGTGCAGGTGGCGGGCCCGGATCGCCGCCGCCAGCGTATTACGGTCTCGACTGATGAGCAGCTCCATGAGGCCGTCGTCGGTTGCGCCAGCGATGGTATCTGCGGTCACGCTGCCGTGGCGGGACGCGACGCGCACCGCCCGTTTGAACATGCAGGTGGCGGAGCGGACCGCATGATGCCAGTACACGTTGCGGTACATCTGATATTTGGCGAAGAGCAGCGACTCGAGAGCGCTTATCCCTTTCTCCTGAACGCCGATCTCGTGCCGGCCGGGCTCGACCTCAAGCACCGCCAGCGACGAGACCAGGCGATCGACATCCACGGTGCCGTAGGGTACACCGCACATCCGCGCATCGCGGCTCAGGTAATCGATCTTGTCCAGGTCGACCGACCCGGAGATGAGCCCCTGGAGAGGGCTCCGGCTCGACCCGGTGATGAGAGCGCCCACAACTCGGGGAAAGTCCTTTCCGCCGATCTGGATCAGCCGCTCGCCCAAGAGACCCTGAGAGAGCTTGGCGACCCCGAGCGTCTCGTGGGAGGGAAAACCTGCCTCTTCCAACGCGTGGGAAAACGGGTAATGCCCGATGTCGTGCAGCAACGCCGCCATCCGCACGGCAAGACAGTCCTCTTCCGTTGCCGGTCCGAGCTCACCGGTCTCCTCGAGTGCGGCGAGTGCGCGCCGGGTCAGATGGTAGGCACCCAGGGCGTGCTCGAACCGGCTGTGGGTGGCGCCGGGATACACGAGGAACGAATGGCCGATCTGGCGGATGTAGCGGAGCCGCTGGACTACCGGGGTGTCGAGGGCGAGGAGCGCGGGACGGTCGACCCGGATGTTGTCCCACAGCGGGTCGCGGATGATTTCGGGGGCGGTAGAGAAAGCGGCGGTAGGTGAGGCGGCGGTAGATGAAGAGGCGGAAGAAGCGGACGCTGAGCTAGACAGCGGATCCGGGGACGATTCTCGGGATGGTGCCGGTGAAACATGTCGCTTTGTTGCCATCGTACCGCCTCTTCTGTCTCTTCCGCCTTTTCCGCCTTTTCCGCCCTTCACCCCGGTCCCGCCTTGGC
>JBJMPK010000224.1:0-6503 GCA_045803245.1 Gemmatimonadales bacterium | reverse complement strand
GATAATATTGCAAGGCTGCCACCTAATGAGTTGATCTCACGCATGCGGAAGTGGGTTACAGACCAAGAACCCTAGCGATTGTGGATCAACGAGGCGGGGCCCGGTGACCCCGCCCTTGTCTGTGCAGGGCTATGCTCTTGCTGCACTGGCGGGAGTTGCCGGTAAGGCATCCAACCGGGCTGAGGCACGCTCCTGCATGCCGGACACTACGTGGGAGTAGGTGTCGAGCGTGAGCTGAATGCTGGCATGGCCGAGCCATTCCTGTACCACCTTGGGCTGCTCGCCCGCAGCCATCAGCAAAGTGGCAGAGCTGTGTCGTAAATCGTAAAGACGGATGGCCGGCAGCCTGGCCTTATTGAGCAGCGGTTTGAAGTGGCGGTCCTGGGTTCGAATCCCAGAGGGCCCACTTCTCCCTCCTAGGGAATTGCTACCGGCATCATCGGACGGGGCGGCACCCGCTCTATCTCCATGGTCTGCAGCGAATCGGCCCCGCTGTCGGGGGTGCGCATAGCGCTGCCGGCGGTGTACACCGCGACCACGTCGATCTCCACCGGTGCCTGGATCACGGCAAATCCCTTCACGAACTTGCGGTCCAGCAGGTCCCTATTGGTGCAGTCCACCTCGAATGCGTAATCCGCTCCCAGCTTTTTCCATCGGAACGGCGTCGGTGTGATCGAGGCTTCCGCCGCCCCGGTCAGGGCGAACTTCTTTCGGAGCACGATCACTCTGGAGGCAGGATTGTGGACGTTGATCGCTGTGTAATACCGGCCCGGGGCGACCGCGGGTCTGTCGGGGGCCCCGCAGATGATCTTGGCCGCGTACTCGAAGCGAAGCGAGTCCTGCCCTGCCGCCGGGTTCATTGCCCCACCGATGGTCAGGACTAACCCAAAAGCCAGAGCCGAAGACGACCTCGTCGCGAACATGGAAGCCTCCTGGAGATCGGCGTACGCCCAGTGGCACGCCGGGACCTCCAATCCCGCTTGGCGAGCGGTTCATGACTAGGGCCCGTCTGCGACAAATAGGGCCTCTTTTGCGACAGGTCCACCAGCCAAGTCCCCACGCCTCCCCAGATCCCTTAGGGACCTACCTGGGGACGGTACTCTAGCCTATACTGAAAAACGCGGGCTAGTGCTCCCCTGAGCCAGGAGTTCAAACTGTCGGTTCCGTTCCCTCGTCCGGCCACCACCATTCTGGTGGTAGATGACAAACGCTATGCGCGCCGGGTGGCCTATCGGGTGCTCAGTGAAGCGGGCTACCGCGTCCTGGAGGCCGAGGACGGAGAGGAGGCCCTCGACGCCATGCACTCCACCAAGCCGCTGGTGGACCTGGTCATGATCGACGTGGTGTTGCCAGGCATGGACGGCGTTGAGCTGGCCGGTCACATCTGGGAGCAGTGGCCCGACATGCGGATTCTGTTCTCATCGGGGTACGCGGCAGAGGTCTTAGCCCAGCACGGGCTGGCGTACCTCGATGTTCCTTTCCTGGCCAAGCCGTACACCCGCGACGAAGCGATGGCCAAGGTGCACGAAGCTCTGGAGCGCCGCCGTCGCAGCGAAGGGAAAGCGGGGATCGAGCGGCGGAGCAAACCGCACCTCCCGTGACCTACGATCCGCCCACGCCGTACCGCCCCCGGGAGAACGAACAGCCGTCCACGCTCCCCAAGGATTCCGCGGGGCAGGCGATCAATGAGGAGCGGCGGCGGAAACGGGAAGCGGCCGCGGCGTTCGAGGCCCAGCACGGCCGCAAGCCCACCCGGAAGGAGCTCAAGCGTCTCGGTAAATAGGGTGAGGTAGTCCGTCCGGCACCACTCGCTTCGTCCCCAGGTATTTACGCTCCGTCCGGACCGACTCGCCCATGGCCTGACGTAGGTCCAGAGCTTGCATCTCCCGAGCAGCTCGCGGCCCGCGTTGTGGGCCGCCCCCAACGGAGTAGATTGAAGCACCCCTCTTTCCATCGCAGGACCATGACGACCCAACTGGGATCACTTCGGATCACCTGCGTGGTCCTTCTCTGTCTCACCCAGGGCCCGCGCGCCGCATCGGCGCAGGTCTTCACCTGGAAGAACGGCGCCACGTTCTACGGCGACAACACCGAGTTCTTCAATCCCTACCGCACCGGCCAGACCATTCTCGGCGCCCAGATGCAGACCTACTTCTCCGCGGCGCCCGGCCCCCGGACCGAGGTCATCGTGGGCGTCTTCGGAGATCATCGGAGTGGCCGGAGCGATTTCTTCGACGAGGTGAAGCCGCTGCTGGGATTCCGCTACCACACCGCGAGCTCGCTTGGAGTCCTGGGAACGCTGGTGACGGAGAAGCGGCACGGTTTCCTGGAGCCGCTCGAGATCACCACGTTGGAGTTCACCCGCCCCATAGAGTATGGGCTGCAATGGCGCGAGGACCACGACTGGATCGGGGGAGAGGTCTTCATCAACTGGCAGCACCTCAACACCAGGGACAGCCGGGAGATCTTCGACTACGGACTCCTGTTTCACGTTCGTCCCTGGCGCTATCTCAGCCTGGAGTTCCAGGGCCATGGCCTGCATCACGGGGGTCAGCTTTACAGCGCCGGGGTCCCCGTGACCAACAACCAGGTGCTGGCCCTCGGTGCTCGTTTGAGTGGCAGCCTGCCCCTCCTGGATGTGAGCTCCCTCAGCGTCTTCAACATCGCCAGCCATGGCACCATCGACCCCATTCCTCAGCCGGGGCGGCCGGATAAGGGACGAGGGACGTACGTTCGGGGCTCGATCTCGCCCCGCGGCTGGGTCGAGCTCTTCACCATCCAGTGGTGGGGCCGTGACTTCCTGTCGGAGGAAGGCGACAACAGCTACAACTCCCGGGGCGCCGACCCGGCGTACTACAAGTCGACCCGGCGCTACCAGGAGTACGGCGTGGCCCGCAGGATCGCGATCGAGTCAGGAGTCACCCTCGATGCCGAGCTTCGCTTCCACCAGTTCGACGATCTGCGGAGCATTGCGCTGGGTCATTCGGAATGGGAGTACTCCTACCACCTTGTGCTCCGGGCCCCCTTCGAGGTAGGTCTAGGAAGAACCCAGGAGCATTGATGACGCCTTCGACATCCCTGACCGGCCGCCACGCAACCTGGCCCAGCCTGCTGCTCTCGGAGTGGAACGAGACCAAGGACACATTGCACCGGTGGGTGCAGATGGTCGGCAAGACCCGTTTGGCGCTCGCCTCGCCGGTCAACCACTACTGGCACGTGGCGCTCTATGCTACCGCCCGGGGACTCACCACCTCGCCAATGCCATATGAGGGCGGCACGGTCGAGGTCGAGCTCGATTTCGTCGACCATACCCTGCTGATCCGGACCAGCGAGGGGGCCACCCGGGCCATGAAGCTCGAGCCCCGCTCCGTGGCCGATTTCTACCGCGAGTACACCTCACTCCTCGCATCGCTCGGCTTGCGGGTCCACATCTGGCCGGTGCCCAGCGAGATGGAGGACGTGCTGCGGTTCACCGAGGATCAACAACACCGGGCGTACGACCCCGACGCGGCCAACCGCTGCTGGACCATACTCTCCCAGGCGACGAGAGTGACTCAGCGGTTCCGCGGGCGTTTCCTCGGCAAGTGCAGTCCGGTCCATGTCTTTTGGGGCGGGCTGGATCTGGCATGTACCCGGTTTTCCGGCCGGCGTGCACCGCGGCACCCCGGTGGCATCCCCCACCTGCCTGACTACGTGGTCCAGGAGTCGTATTCCCACGAATGCCTCAGCGCGGGTTGGTGGCCGGGAAATCTGGGTGGGCCGGTTGCGGAGCCCGCATTCTACGCCTATGCCTACCCCGAGCCGGCCGGTTTTGCCGAGGCGCGGGTACGTCCCGCCGCGGCTTACTACAGCCCCGAGCTCAGGGAGTTCGTCCTTCCCTACGAGGCGGTCCGGGCCGCTGCCAGGCCCGACGACATGTTGCTCGATTTTCTCCAGACCACCTATGAGGCCGGTGCCGACCACGGCGGCTGGGACCGGCAGGCGCTCGAACGTGAGCTTCCAGGATGAAGCTATGAAATGCACCCACCTCGACCAGATACGGCCGGTCCAACCCGCCACGCCGGAGGGGTGTGAAGAATGCTTGAAGACCGGCTCCTGGTGGGTTCACTTGCGCCTGTGCCTCAGCTGCGGTCACGTAGGCTGCTGTGATTCCTCTCCCAACAAGCACGCCACCAAGCATTTTCGTGCCAGCAGCCACCCGATCATCCGGAGCTTCGAGCCGGGAGAGGACTGGGGATGGTGCTATGCCGACGAGGTCATGTTCGAGCCCGCCCCCCAGGCTTAATCAGGGCGTTCTTCGTGCGATGCGTCACCTCCCGCCCGCACTCGGTTTCTCTAGATTGGAACCAACCGGCTGGGGTCTCCCCGCCGAGCCCTGCCGTTCATATAGAAACCGTCTAACGATCGAGCGCCTCAACAGGGCGTGGTGAGAGTCGAACCGGTGCCGACCTGCCTTTCTTTCGACCCCCAGCTCCCGCGGCGTCCGGCTCCCGCCTCAGTTCCCACTTTCATATCCTGGCTGGTCGCTGCGCGCGGGCGGAGTGGTCTGGCACTCGCGGCGCTGGTTCTGGGCGCGTGCAGCGGCGGCGACGGTCTGCTGCTGCCCAGCGAGGGCGCTCCGGCCGCCATCGCGGTGGTTCAAGGGAATGACCAGAGTGGGCGGGTCACCGAACCACTGGCGAAGCCGTTGGTGGTCGAGGTGACCGACTCCCGGGACCGGCCGGTGGAGGGTGCCACGGTCATTTTCCAGCTGACCACCGGTGGCCCGGGCGCCACTGTCGTCCCCGAGACCGCGATTACCGACGCCAATGGCAAGGCCAACACCAGGATGGTCCTGGGAAACACCGTTGGCACCCAAGTCGGCAAGGCCCGGGTGTCCATGGGTGACGCACGAGCTCCAGAGGCATCCTTTTCGGCCATGGCTCTGTCCGAGAATGCCAACTCCATTGCCGCGGTGGCCGGGGAAGATCAGACCGGACGGGCGGGCACCCCGCTGGGTAACCGGCTGGTGGTTCAGGTGACCGACGCGTTCGGCAACCCCATCGCCGGGGTGCCGATCAGCTGGAGTGCGCAGGGCGGCGGCAGCGTGAGCGCTGACTTGGTGAACACCGACGAGCAGGGCCGGGCCTCGGTCGAGCGAATCCTGGGCCCCACCGCGGGTCCCCAGACCGCGACCGCCAGCTCGGAGGGACTGGTCGGCTCTCCGGTCACCTTCGGGCATACCGCTCTGGCCGGCAACGCCTCCCGGCTGGCCATCATTTCGGGCGACGATCAGACCGGGCAAGCGGGATCGGAGCTTCCGGCCGAGCTGGTGGTGCGCCTCATCGATGCGGAGGGCAACGGGGTAGCGGGGGCGGCGGTCGCATGGGTTGCCTCGGTTGGAGGTGGCGGCGTCACGCCGGCCAGCAGCGTCACCGATGGGGACGGCCGGGCATCGGCCCGGTGGACGCTCGGAAGCGTGCCGGGAGCCAATCGCCTCGATGGGGTGGTGTCGGATGTGGGCGTGGCCAGCTTCAATGCGACAGGCATCGCCGGCGCACCAGCCGCACTCTCGATCGTTGTCCAGCCGGCCGCCTCGGCCCGGAACGGGATCGTGCTCTCTCGCCAGCCGGTCATCCAGCTACGTGACGCGGGGGGCAATGCTGTCGCCACCGCTGGGATCCAGGTGGCCGCCGCCCTCGGGGCCGGCTCGGGCGATCTTACCGGGACCCGGCAACGGATCACCGACGCGAATGGCCGGGCGACGTTTACCGACCTGGCGATCGGCGGTCCGGCCGGACGCTACACCCTGGTGTTCTCCGCCGCCGGCTTTGCCAGCGCGACATCCAGTGAGGTCGAGCTTACCTCGGTTCCCACCGTCACCACGATCACGAGCGATTCACCCGACCCGACGGCGCCTGGGGCCAGCTTCACGGTGGAGTTCACCGTCAGTTCGGGTGGCCCCACCCCGGACGGGTCGGTAACGGTGACCGATGGGGTCCAGAGCTGCAGCGGGACCCTCTCGGCCGGCACCGGGCGCTGCGACCTGGCCCTCACCACCTCGGGAGAGAGGACGCTCACCGCAACCTTTGCCGGCGCTCCCGGCCTGGACGGAAGCTCTGATACCGAGAGTCACCGGGTCGAGACTCCTCAGCCTGGTAACCAGCCGCCTCACGCCGATTACAACTGGCACTGTGATGGGCTCAGCTGTCAGTTCACCGACGGGAGCAGCGATCCGGATGGCAGTATCTCCAGCCGGAGCTGGAACTTTGGCGACGGCAGCGGGGCGATCTCAGACTTGAACCCCAGTCACACCTTCCCGTCGTCGGGGACCTATACCGTGGCGCTCACGGTGACGGATAACGGCGGAGCTACCGATGAGGCTTCAGCCGGCGTCCCGGTTGAGGCGCCGCCACAGAATCAACCTCCCACTGCCAGCTTCACGGCCGAATGCAAAGAGCTGAGCTGCAAGTTCAACTCGGACGGCAGCCATGACCCGGATGGACGGGTTGCGAGCTACCACT
>JBJMPK010000223.1:0-9289 GCA_045803245.1 Gemmatimonadales bacterium | reverse complement strand
GCTGAGCGATTTCGCGCGGAGGCGTGGCGCGCGGGGGAGCACTGAAGCCTTCCTGCTCTTGGGCTCGATCGCGATGACACTGTCAGGCACCGAGGGTACCTCGATCGGCCACGCGGTTGCGGTACTGGCCAGTGAAACGACCTCCTCGCGGCTCTCGAGCCGAGGTTCGACTGCCGCCGGCTGACTCGGGCGAACCGTCTCTCGAGTGACCACCGTACGTCCACGCCCGGACCAGGGCGGGCGGGGTCCGGAAAAGGCGAGCTGGATGCCGAGAATCAGCAGCACGCCGGAGATCCCCAGCGCCAGCGGCCCCCGCAAGCGCTGCAGCAGACTCCCGTTGGAGGCAGTCGCTTCGGCAGCGGGCTCCGGCGTCGGGGTGATACCGCCCAGGAAGGTCCATCCCTTCCGGCCCGAACGCGTCACCGGCTCATCCTTCGGCGTGGTGATGATTGCTTTGTATTGGGGGTGCAGGGTGATCGAGATCCACTTGGCGGTGGCCCGGTGATAAATCCGGGAGCGCGCGTCCACGTCGCCGTTGCGGATGGCCAGCGCGAGCTCGTCGCTTGACCGGTAGAGCTCTTCCTTGCCGGGCCTGAGTTCCACGAGATACATGGATAACACTCGATCGTTTCGCGAGCCCCAGGCACACCGGCCAGGAACCCTGGGTGAAGGGGACCATCGGTGCCGTCACCGATGTTTTATCCTTGGAGGTGCCAATTCCGTGCTTATCTGGCCGGGATCGACATATTGGCTGCTAATGGGCTTGGCTCGACGAGTCTAAGCTCAATCACCACAGCGGGTTTACTGCAGATTCCCTGACTGTCTGCCCGGCGCTCATCGCCGACGGTCGAGATTTCACGGACCGTCCCCCGGCGAGGCCCCGGTGCGTTTTTCGACCGCAGAAGGTGTAATGCAAGATGTTTCCTTCCTCGGTGCGATTGATTAGAGTCTGAAACGTTTCTGTTCCGGGCTGGCAGGTCCGGAGCTGACAAGCCCAGATCAGCCCAGTGCTCGCCCCCTGCCGGCGGCGATTGGAGGCTTCATGGCCACACAGCAGCGCAGAATCGACGATCCGCTGGACCCTTGGTCGACAAGCCGTTCCGGTGGTGGCTCAACCACGACTGGAGTACTCCTGGGGACCCTGCTCGGCATCGGCATCGGCTTCCTCGCGGCGCCCCAGCCGGGCACCAAGACCCGCAAGCTGCTGTTGCAGCGCTTGGCCGCCCTGGGCGAAGGAGCGGGCGACACGCTCGAGGACGTCCAGGACCTGACCTCGAAAGCCCGCAAGAAGGCGCGGAAGCGGCTATCCCAGCTGCGCGGCGACGCCGAAGAAGGCTGGGAGGATGTCGAGGACCGCTGGCAGAGCGCCAAGCGGAAGCTCCGGGACCTCGATCTCGACGACGATAGCTCGAGCCCGGTGGGAACCATTCTCGCTATCGCGGCGGGGATCGCGGCAACGTACTTCCTGACCAGCGACCGCGCGGCACCGGTCCGGTCACGGGTTCAGCATGCCGCGATCGACGTGAAGCGGCGTGCTACGGACGAGTGGGACCGGTTCCAGCGTGGTGGCATTCGGCGTCGCGGTAGCTCCGGCAGCCAGGAAGGCCGGTCCGAAACCCGAGCGAGCTCCACTCCGTCGGATGAGGCCCCCGAGGCAAGCTGACGCGGCTGGCACGGCTGATCCAGCAAAACGGCCCCGGGACACGGGGCCGTTTCTATGTCCGACGAGGCTACATGGCAATCTGGGATCGGGCGCTCGCATGGCTGCTAGGTGGTAGAACCCGATGGCGCCGGCCCACCCTTCTTACTCTGGCTTTATTCGCCGCCGCTGTGGTGTGGCTGATCTTCTGGGTAGAGACGTGCGGCTTCTACGGTTGCCCTTCCACGGCTCAGATCCAGGCCTTCCGGCCCAGCGAGGGGAGTCAGGTACTCGACCGGTCGGGGACCCGGATCGGTCGGCTCACCTACATCCGCAGGGTCAACCTGCCGTTGGCCCGAGTTCCCCGGACGGTTCGCGCGGCATTCATCGCGACCGAGGATCGCCGATTTTACTATCACGCAGGGGTGGATTGGCGTAGCGCTGGACGAGCCACGGTCCAGAATCTTTCCCACTTCAGCTTTCGTGAAGGGTTCAGCACCATCACCATGCAGGTGGTGCGGAACGCCTTTCTGCCTCACCTCTCCAGTGAGCGCACTTTGCGACGGAAGCTGATCGAGCTGGAGCTGGCCCGGCGACTGGAAGCCACCCTCACCAAGCAGCAGATCCTCGAGACTTACCTGAACATCATCTATCTCGGCAACGGCACGTATGGGATCGAGGCCGCCAGCCGGGATCTCTTTGGCAAAAGCGTGAGCCGGCTCTCCTTGGCCGAGGCAGCAACGCTGGCCGGCTTGGCCAAGGGGCCTTCGGTTTACGCCCCCCGCCGCCACCCCGAGCGGGCCATCGCGCGCCGCAACCTCGTCCTTACGCTCATGGTGCGGGAGGGCTACGTATCGGCCCAGAAGGCTGCCCGGGCGAGCTCCGAGCCGCTCCGGCTGGCCCCGGCCGAATGGCGACCTCAGCAGAACGGATCCTATGCCCTCGATCCGGTTCGGGCGGTCGTGGATTCCGTGCTGGGCGATGCCGCTGCCACTGCCGGTGATCTGATCGTGCACACCACGCTCGATGCCGCCGCGCAGCGAGCTGCCGAGCGGGCTATCGCGATTCAGGCGGCGGCGATTCAGGGAAGTGGCTCGCGCCGGCACCAGCCTTCCGGGGAGCTCGAGGGTGCGCTCATCGCGCTGGACCCTCGGACCGGGGCGATTCGCGCCCTGGTAGGCGGAAGACGAACGGTGCAGCGCGGATTCAACCGGGCGCTCGAGGCCCGACGCCAACCGGGATCGGCCTTCAAGCCGTTCGTCTACGCCGCGGCTCTCTCGGCGGGATACACTCCCGCGTCGGTGGTGGACGACTCTCCCATCGAGATCGAGGATCAGGGCCGGGTCTGGCGTCCCGAGAACTTCGGGGGCGAATACGGCGGGCCGCTCACGCTCCGTCGCGCGCTGATGCGCTCGGCCAATGCCGCCACCGTGCGCTTGAGCCAGGCCGTGGGCGAGAGTCGGGTAGTTGCTCTGGCCCACCGCTCGGGAATACGGAGCCGCATGGATGCCGTCCCCGCGTTGGCGCTCGGGGCCCTTGAAGTCACACCCATCGAGCTGGTGGCGGCGTACGCACCGTTCGCCAACGGGGGACTCAGTGTCCAACCCTATCTCATCGATCGGATCGAAACCGGCGACGGCAGCATTCTCTGGCGACCGCCCGTCAGCCAGCCCCAGCGGGTCTTGGGTGACGCGGAGGCGTTTCAGATCACCTCGATGCTCCGCTCGGTTGTCGACGCCGGTACCGGGCGGGTCGTCCGTGAACTCGGGGTGCGAGGACCGGTGGCCGGGAAGACCGGTACCACCAACAACGGAGCCGATGTCTGGTTCATCGGCTACACCCCGACAATTATCGCGGGCGTATGGTTCGGCTACGACTCCCCGCGACCCATAGCTCCCGGCGCATCGGGGGGCCGCCTGGCGGCTCCGGCCTGGGCAATGTTCTACCTCAACGGGTGGCGCGAGCGGTCACCGCCACGGGCCTGGGACCCGCCGCCGACGCTGGTGGAGCGCCGAATCGATGCCTTCAACGGCGACCTCGCCAATGAGTGGTGTCCGGTAACGCAACGAGAGTGGTTCAAGCCGGGTACCGAGCCCACCCGGCTTTGCCGCGACCATGACGCGCCGTTACTCGATCAGCTGGAAGAACTGGGGAGGAAGCTCGGAAAGGTGCTGAAAGGGGTGCTGGACGAGCTATAAGAACGTTTTAGGAGGTAGGAATTGGGCCCCGGTTCAGGGCGGATATTCTGGCCCGGGGTAAGTACTGCAAGAGCTGGTGCCGGATCTCTTCTGCTTCGTGGAGCACCTTCGAGGGATAACGCCGGCAGCTCGCTGTGGCTCTGCTCCGCATGCACCCGTTGTAGCGCAGCAAAGCCGACCGGACATCTTGCGACCGCTTGAGGTAGCCAGCGAACACCCGGGCCCCGTGGCAGATGTTGGCTTCCACCTGAAGCAGATCGTCGGAGTCGCAGTCGAATACCCCGGCGTGAAACCGCATCACCTGCATTAGACCGATGGCACCTCTGCTGCTCACCGATGTCGGCTCGAGTCTCGAGTTCTCGGTGAGAAGCACACCCGCCAGAAGACTGGGGGACAGCTGGAGCTGCCTCGCTTCCTTCACAATGGCTCGGGCCACCCGATTCGCGATCGCCGGCTCCGCCGTGCGCCGGAGGATCTGCGCCAGCGGCAGATGGTCGTACCGATCCACGACCTCTCGCTCGAGCGTAACGCTGTCGGCGGGCTGGCCGGCGAGCGGCAGTACCGCTTCGGTTGCTTGCATGGAGGCCACATCCGGTAAGATCGGCACGCCGGTCTCAAGTGCGGGTGTAAGCAGCAACGCGGCGACGAAGGCCGCGGCAGCCACGAATGTGAGAAATTCCCGACTGGGCCCCGTTCGTCTGCGTGATGCCGGCGATTCGGTTGTCACTCGCATGCCCGCTCCTCTTTGAGACGAGGGTGTTCGTCTCGCAAGGACGGCGCTACGCAAGAAGCGGGCACGATGGCTGTACAGAAAGGCGACAGACAATGCAGGTTGCGCGTATCAACGACTTACCTGCTGGCTGCGCGATATCTCTACGGCCTCCCGAAGCAGCCGGCCCCGCGGCCGGTCAACTCCATGCGGGAAGACATGCGAGGTGCAGCGGGCGGCGGGGGAATGAGGCGGTCAGATCAAGGAGCCGAGCAGCTCCATCATGGCAACGTCGTAAGGATCCGGCGTGGGGTCGTCATCTGCGATGTCGTAGTGCTTCTCCGGCGTTTCCAGAATCAGCGGGACTCCCTCGGTTCGCTGGTCCCGCAGAAGCCAGCGAAACGCTTCCTTCCCGATCCGCCCCTCGCCAATGAGCATGTGTCGGTCCTTGTTGGACCCCAGACCACCCTCGCTGTCGTTCAGATGGAAAAACGAGGGTGGTGCTCCCACCGCCGCCTCGAAGCGGTCGAGCGTTTCTCTAAGGCTCGATTCGGACGCCGAGATGTCGCAGCCGGACGCGAATAAGTGGCACGTGTCCAAACCATAGCCGGTGCGATGCCGCAGAGGTTCCGGAACCGCATGGAGTATGGCGCCGATCTCGGCCGGCGTGCGGCCGACTGTCTGGCCCGCTCCGGCAGTGTTCTCGACCAGGAGACGGGTCGTGCCCGGCACCGCCTCGAGGGCCTCTCGAATCGCCCGCGCCACTCGTTCGGTTGCCACTTCCCTATTGCCACCGATGGCCGCCCCCGGGTGAAAGCAGACGCTGCCCACGCCCAGCGCGGTTGAGCGCTCCAGCTCCTTCAGCAGGCCGGCGCGAGCCCGGGCCCACTTGGTCTCATCTTCAGTGGCGGTATTCAGCACGTACGCGCCATGCACGACCACATTGGGCAGTGCAATCCCCGCCTGCTCCAGCGCGGCGCGAAACCGTTGCACCCGATCCGGCCGCATGGTCGCCTTGTCACCGTAGTACTGCGGTGGGACGGTGAAGATTTGCAGGGCGGACATGCCCGCGTTGCCAGCCCGCAGCGCGGCCATGTGGATGCCACCGTTGAAGACGGTGTGGGCACCGATGAATCGGCTCACGAGAAACTCCCTCCAAAGGGGCGGTTCGGTGACACTCCGCACAGACCCACGGGTGACGGATCATCACTGTGCGATCCTGGCCTGGCGCAGTGTTGGCCGGCCCAGCGACGACCCCCATTGATGAGGAGGTTAATGTGGCACGGGACAAGGATGAAGCGATCAACAGCTACCTCACCGACATGCTTTCGCTGGAGGAGCACATCGAGAAGGCACTCCGGGGGCAGCTGGAGGATTTGAAGGACTATCCGGAGGTCATTCAGGAACTGAAGCAGGTCCACCGTACGGTCGAGCACCACATTTCCGATCTCAGGCAGTTGAGCCAGCGACGCAATGCCCGGACGCCGACAGACGCCATCAAGCGCGTGGGCTCGATGTTGCTCGGCCTGGGAGCCGCGGCCGTCGATCTGGTTCGAAACGAGGGCCTGCCCAAAAACCTGCGCGACGACTATACCGCGTTCAGTCTCGCTACCATCGGGTACGTGATGCTGAACACCACCGCGCTCGCCCTCGACGACCGGGAGGTTGGGGATCTGGCGCACCAGCACTTCGCCGATTACGCCCATGCGGTGACGCTGCTTCACAACGTGGTGCCGGGAGCGGTAGTGCGATTTCTTCGGGAGGATGGGCTGCCGGTGCGGGAGGATGTTCTCCCGGAGATCAGCCGGACTATCGAGGAGGTGTGGCGCTCCCAATCGGGTCAGGCCCCGCGGGCTGATGAGACTTCGGTCGCGCAGAACCGTTAGACCTCCGTCCATTGCCGTTCTCGTGGTGCCGGCAGTAGAACAGGCGGGCCGGCATCACGTTGAGCGGCTCGAAATCCTGATCCACCCGGCGGAATACCTGCTGGAGATAGGGGAGTACCGCACGAGTGAACTGGTAGACCAGGAACGCGCCGTCGGGATCGAGTACCGCATGAGTCTTGCGAAGTATGGTCTGGCGCAGCTCCGGTGGCATAGTGGTGTACGGGATACCGGAAATGACGTAGTCGGCATGGCCCAGTTTCAAGGCGGCCAGGGCGGCATCGGCCTCAGCCGCCGAACCATGAATCACGTGAAGCCGCTCGTCCGTTAACCGGCGGCGCAGGAACCGGACGAAGTCGGTGTTGGTCTCCAACACGACCAGCACCGCATCGGACCGCATGCGCCGGAGGATTTCGGTGGTGAACGTGCCCACACCGGGGCCATATTCGAGGAAAACCCGGGCGCAGCTCCAATCGACTTCGGACAGTACGTGGTTGACGAGGAATCGTGAGCTTGGGATCAGGCTCCCGAGCATACGGGGATGTTTGATGAAGTTGCGACCGAAGAGCAGCAGCTGTCCGGAACGCGAAGTGCTCTGTGCGGGCACGTTGAGACGCTCTGCCTTTCACGAATTGTCTCTGCTGCGGCAAACGTGGCCGGCGCCGCCGAGCGTTCACGAGATGAGCGGGCGACGGCTAGTGCTTCGTCGAATCCCTGTTCACGTCGCCTTCCTTATGGACCGTGTCGACGTCAGTGTTTACGGTGGTCTGTTTCTTGACAATCGTCGTGTCCTGCGTCTGCACCGGCGTGACGGTGGTATCAGCGGTCACCCGGCCCGACTCCCGGTCGCGGCTGGTATTGCATGCAGTCAACCCGGCCAGAAGCGCTAGTCCTGTGAGTACCGTCTTCATTTCACCCTCCCTAGTGAGTATGCACACTTTTGGCCCCCAGTCGGAACAATCCAATTCAACACTGGGGCGCCAGCCGAGCACCTTGTCACTTACCGGGTTGCCTGTGCGGTGATGGCTGTCACGCCACCTCCGACGTGGCCCTGGAAGGGGTGCGCAAGTTTACCTCGGAAGTCGACGACCTGCAACGGTATATGGATCCATGTCGCGGATAGGTGATGTCCGCATAGGCACGTCGGGGTATGTCTATCCGCACTGGCGGAAGGGAACGTTCTACCCCACGGGACTTCCGGCGAAGCAGGAGTTGACGTATTACGCGGACCGGTTTCACACTGTCGAGCTCAACAATCCATTTTACCGGCTGCCCACACCCGAGATGTTCGTGCGCTGGCGGGAAAGCACGCCGGACGACTTCGATTTCTCCGTCAAGGCCAGCCGGTTCATTACCCACATCAAGCGCCTTCGCGATGTCTCCGACTCGATCGAGCTCTTCATGGAGAGGGCGGCACTGCTGGGGCCGAAGCTGGGTCCCATCCTGTTTCAGCTGCCACCAACCCAGCAGATCGATCTTCCGCGGTTGCGGGATTTCCTGGCCTTGCTCGCGCCTGCGTGGCGTTGGGTCATCGAGTTCCGGCACCCCAGCTGGCACACCGCTGAGGCCTACCAATTTCTCGCGGAACACGGGGTAGCGCTCTGCATTCCGGTGGGCGGCGGCATGCACCCGGACCGGATCACGACGGCGCCCTTCACCTACGTCAGGATGCACCGCGGTCAGGAGCCTGACGGGGGCTTTTCGCTGGAGGAGTTGAGAACCTGGGCCGGACGGATTCACGCCCTGGAGACAGCGGGCAAGGACGTGTATGTGTACTTCAACAACGATTGGGGTGGCCTGGCGATCAGGGACGCTCTGAGACTCGAGGAGATGCTGACGCCCAGCGCGGTGCGGGGCTGACCGGCTCAGCCCTCCACCCAGGTCGTCATCGCCGAAGCCGGCTTGCGCCGCCTGCGTGCCTCGGCTTCCGCGGGATAGCCCAAGGAGACAAGCCCCACAATTCGAAACCCTTCGGGAACGCCCGCCAGCTGTAACAGGGCCGGCTCCGTCATGACGCCGCCAGTCTTGAGGTTGGTGCCCAGTCCCAGGGACTGAGCCGCGGTCATCACGTTCGCCACCGCCATCATAGTCGCAGCGTAATCCTCCTCCCGCGTGGTTTCGTCCGGGTTCACCGCCGCCATGACTACGATGAAGACCGGTGTCCCTTGCGCTTCCCGCCGCTGCTTATCGGCCGATGCCAGCGCCTCAGGACTCGACGGATTCTCGAATCGCTTCAGGCGGTGGGCCACCCGGATCTCGGCCAGTCGGTCCCGTGCGGCCCCAGTGAGAACCGCGAAGCGCCAGGGTTCGGTGAGCTTGTGATTCGGAGCGCGCACGGCACAGTCGAGCAGCTGCTCGATGGTGGAGCGGGACACCGGATCGGGGCGGAAGCTCCGGACGGAGGTGCGGCTCTGAATCGCGGAAATTGCATCCATGGTGAGACTCGAGCCGATCCTATTTTGCCCGCTCGAGGTACACGCCGTCCCGGGGGTTGACCCGGACCCGTTCGCCCTCGCTGATGAACTCCGGCACCTGGATCGTCACCCCGTTGCTCAGGCGAGCCGGTTTGGTGCTCGCGGTTTTGGTGGCTGTCCTCATCACCGGCGCCGTTTCCACGATCTCCAGCTCCGTCACTGCCGGCAGCTCGATCGCGATGGGACGCCCGTGCAGCCATTCGGCCTGGAAGTTCATGCCCGGCTCCAGCCACTGTCCCTGGTCTCCGACCGTTTCCTGGTCGTGGGTATACTGGTCGTACGTGTCGGCATCCATGACGTGGACCCCATTGGCGTCGCGGTAGAGAACCTGAAGCGACTTGGTGTCGAGCCGCGCCTCTTCCACGAACTCGGTGGCGCTGAACCGG
>JBJMPK010000222.1:0-5045 GCA_045803245.1 Gemmatimonadales bacterium | reverse complement strand
GGAACTGAGAGCTGCACCGGGGCAAAATTAAGGATGGCTTTGACATTGAGGCCCACTAATCGATCGGTGACCGCCTGGGCGACATCGGCAGGGACCACCAGGACGGCCATATCCAGAGGATGCCGGGCCAGCTCGCGCTCCAGCGTGCCGATGTCGAGCACGGTAAGCCCATTCCACTGGCGGCCGATTTTGGCTGCATCGCTATCGAAGATGGCCACGATATCGAACCCGCGCTGCTTAAACCCGCGATACTGCACCAGCGCGCTGCCGATCTTCCCCGCTCCGATCATGCCTACCCGATACCGGCGCTTAAGCCCGAGGATCTCGCGGAGGCGGTTGGCCAGCTCGGGGACCGGATAACCCAAACCTCGTTTACCGAAAGAACCGAAGAACGAGAGGTCCTTCCGCACCTGCGCGGAGGTGGTGCCGCCCCGAGATGCGAGCGCCCCAGAGCTCACCGTATCGATGCCCTGCCCCTCGAACTCCTCCAGAAATCGGAGATAGAGCGACAAACGGCGAACGGTGGACTCGGCGACCTTGCGCATGCGGCCTTTGCTTATGTGAAATGTTTCACAAAGCTAGCCCGCGGCCCATCCCTCGTCAACGAGTGCGCGGTGCAGTCGCACGAACTCCAGCGGCCGCACCGCCTCCGGGCGCACGCTTCGGGCGATGCCGCTGGTGTCCAGGATCGCTCCCGCCCGCGCCGGATCCCAGCCAGTGAGCTCCCGCAGCGCCCGAAGCATCTGCTTTCGGCGGAAACCAAACAGTCCGACTACCAGAGCGCGGAAGCCACTATGCTCGGCCCCGCTCACCAATGGATCGCTCCTGGGTGTCAGACGGAGCACCGCCGAATCCACTTTGGGCCGGGGATGAAACGCACCTGCCGGGACGGTGAACAGGCGTTCTGCTCGCGCGACGACCTGGATTCCGACCGTAAGTGCCCCATACTCCGAGGTGCCGGCCTCGGCGATCACCCGGTCGGCCCCCTCCTTCTGTACCAGAAAGACGATTCGATCGGGGTACGGCGGCTGGAGCGCCTTATCGAGAAGGGGTGACGTGATGTTGTAGGGGATGTTGCCGGCGATGAGGAAAGGCGGCTCCACCAAGCGATGCCAATCGAGATCGAGCGCATCCCCGGCGACGACTTCGACACCGGGAAGGCGCCGGCGCAGTGGAGCGATGAGGTCCGGGTCCTTCTCGATCGCGACCACCCGGCCCGCGCGCGTCGCCAGTGCTTCCGTGAGCGTGCCGGGCCCCGGCCCGATCTCCAGCACGGTGGCGGCCGCATCCGCCTCGAGGGCATCGGCGATGCGCGCCAAAATTCTGGGATCGGCGAGGAAATGCTGTCCCAGACGGCGCTTGGCCCGCGGCACCGCTAAATCCGGAGCACCAGCAGCGTGCGATCGTCCACCGGTCGCGCCCCAAACTCGTCGGCTCGGGCCAGCACGGCATTCACGATTGTCTCGGCGCTGGCACCGCGACGGGCGCATACCTCATCGAGCAGCCGCTGTTCGCCGAACGGCTCTCCCGCGTCGTTTCGGGCATCCACCAGCCCATCGGTCCAGAGCACGAGCAAATCGCTGCCGCTGGTCCACGGCACTTGCCGCCGCTGGATAGTGCCCGCTCCCGCGAGGCCCAATGGCGGTGAGGTAGCCTCGAGGCGCTCGGGGGAGCCGGTCCGGGGCACGCGGAACGCGTGAGGATGTCCAGCGCTGGCATACGACAGCCGTTCTCCCCGCGGGTCGAGTACCCCATAGAAAACGCTGAAATGCATTTCCGTCTTCGCGAGCTCGGTGGCCAGGCTCTCGAGGAGCGCGCTGAGCGTCTCGTCGGGGGTCAGCGCCGTGGCAGCGTGGATCCCGGCGGCGGACATGATCAGCGCCATTACCAGTGCCGCTGAGAAGCCGTGAGACGCCACATCACCCAACATGACACCCACCCGGCCCCCGCCGAGACGACTGAAGGTATAGAAGTCGCCTCCCACCGAATCCGCCGGGAGACACCGCGCCGCGACCTCCGCATCTCCGCCCAGGACTGATGGCGAGGGCAGCAGCTTGAGCTGGAGATCGTGGGCCAGCTCCAGCTCCCGCTGCAGCCGTTGCTGCTGGAGGTCGCGGTCCACCAGACGGGCGTTCTCTATTGCCGCCCCGATCTGGTTGGCCACGGCGCTCACCAGCTTCCGATCGTCCAGAGTGAAGCGATCCCCGCCGATGCGATCGGTCAAGTTCATGACCCCAACGCAGCGAAGCTCCGCGCCGGGAGCGGCATAGCAGATCGGCACACTGACGAAGGAATGGCCCCGGTAGCCCCGGGTGGCGCGCGTGCCGGCAGGGGCCCGAGCCTGATCGGTAGGGTCGAAGGTGGCGATGCGCTGTTCCCGGAAGACCCGCGCCGCTACCGAGCCGGCATCATTGACGTCCACCGCGACCAGTCCCTCAGGCTCGAAGCCCCGGGCCGCCACCGTCTTGAGGGTCCGGCTGATTTCATCGTACACCATAATGGAAGCGCGCCGCGCTCCCACCACGGCGCTCACCTCGCGTACGATGATCTGAGCTGCCTCATCCAGCCGCACGGTGCGCCCGAGGATCTCACTGATGGCGTATAGGAGGTCGATTTCCTCGTAGCGCCCGGCCAGCTCCTCCGCCACATATGCGCGCTGCCGTTCGGCATCGAGCATAGCGCCGACGATCGGCAGCACGCTGGGTGCGGCCCGGCGGAGATTGTCTTCCTGTCTGCCCGCAAGCTCCAGCCAGTAGCCCGGCTCGCCGACCACCGGCTCGAGCCACGAGAGCCCCTCCGGGGTCGACCTGAGTCCCGCGCCATCAGGAGTAGACAAGGACCAGCCCGGCTCACCACCCGCGACGAGCTGGAGAGTCTGATCGTGTGCGCGCCAGAGGCGGACTCGTCCTCCGATGAGGGCACCGAGTCCGTCCAGCACGTGATCCAACCGCCCTACTGGCGGCGCAATATCATGCAGATGGAGTTCCCTTGCTCGTTGAATTGCACCGCATCGACGAGCTTGCGGATGAGATAGAGTCCCCGTCCCCTCGCCGCGTCCAGCTGTCCCGGCTGGGTGGGCTCCGGAACAGCATCGGGATCGAACCCGGCCCCCTGGTCGGTCACCCAGACCCGGATGGCGTCCGCCATCAGCTCGGCGCGGACATCGACCGACTTGCCCCGGTCTTCCCGGTTCCCTTGCACGATGGCATTGCTGAGCGCCTCGGAGAGTACCACCCGAAGCCGGAATCGGGTTGTTTGCGTAGCCTGATGGCCCGCGAGGCAGTGCCGGGTCACCAGCTCCACGGCTTCTTCGATGCAGTTTACATCACTGGGAAGGCGGAGCGTTACCAGGGTGGCAGCACCCCCGGTATCGGATGCCGAGCTCCGGCGCACACACAGACGAAGCGGCGAAGTCATCCGGATCGAGCTAGAAGGTGGCCAGGGCCTGCTCGGGCGTCTCGGTGATGGTGAACAGCGTGTCCAGTTTGGTCAGCTCGAACAGCGAGCGCAGGTCTTCGTTCAGTCCCGCGAGCCGCAACTCGCCACCGCTCTCACGGATCCGCTTGGAGATGGAGACGAGAGCACCGAGCCCCGAGGAGTCGATGTAGCCGGTGCGCGAAAAATCGATCAGCAGCCGGCGATCCCCCCGATCCAGCGCGGCCTGGACCAGATCCTTGAGCTCGTGCCGGTTGCCCACGATCAGCTGGCCGTCCACCTGAACTACCGTGACGCCACCGCTTCCCTTGGTCTGACTGAAGGCCATCGGCTCGCTCCATTAGGCCGGGTTCGGGTCGGACTGCAACGCCACCATTGCCGTCGCATCGACAATATCGTCGGGGCTGGCGCCGCGCGACAGGTCGGCCATGGGATGCGCCAGGCCCTGAAGGATGGGACCGATCGCCACCGCGCCCGCGAGCCGCTGGACCAGCTTGTAGCTGATGTTCCCGGCATCGAGATCGGGGAAGACAAGAACGTTGGCCCGGCCCGCGAGGGCGGAGCCGGGCGCCTTCCGCTGTCCCACCTCGACGTTCAGTGCCGCATCCGCCTGGAGCTCACCGTCGGAGGCGATGTTCGGTGCCAGCTGCTGAAAGTGGGCCGCTGCCTCCTGCACCCGGGCCACGTGGGGGCCTCGGGCACTGCCCTTGGTGCTGTAGGAGAGGAAGGCGACCCGGGGCGTGTCGCCCACCAGTCGCGAGCGGTCTCGAGCCGCGGCCAGCGCGATCTCTGCCAGTTGGCCCGGGGTGGGCTCGGGCACGACGGCGCAGTCGGTGAAAGTCAGCACTGAATCGTCCGCCAGGATCATGTAAAACGCCGAGCTCACCAGACTCACACCCGGAGCGGTGCCGATGGCCCAAAGGGCGGCTCGCACCACATCCGCCGAGGGATACACCGCCCCCGCCACACATCCCTCCGCCTCTCCCAGCGCCACCAACGCGGCCCCGAAGTTCATCGGTTCGGCGGCGACGTCGAGTGCGTGGACCCCATCGCGAATGCGTTCCGGGCGGCGCTCTCTCAAGAGCTGTGCGATCCGCCCCAGGCGCGGGTCTTGGGCGGGATTCAGGCCGGTCCCGCCGAGGACGATCGGATCGGCGACGTTCTCCAGCCGAAGTCTCTTCGCCGCGGCCCGGACCCGGGGGTCGTCGCCTTCACACAGAACTATGCGTGCCCGGCGGCGCGCGGCGCGCACCAGGAGATCGCTGCGGAAGCTCACGCGCGGAACCGCCGCTCCAGCGCCTTTGCTACCACCGGGTGTACCAGCGGCTTGACGTCACCGCCGAACCGGGCGACTTCCCGGACCAGACTCGAGCTGAGATAGGTCAAGTCGACGGCAGGAACCAGGAACACGGTCTCGAGCGAGGGATGGAGCTGGCGGTTCATCAGCGCCATCTGAAACTCGTATTCGAAGTCGCTTACCGCCCGCAGTCCGCGGACGATGATGGTGGCGCCGACCCGCTTGGCGAAGTCAGCCAGGAGCCCGTCGAACGACTCGAACGATACCCGCTTGTCGTCTCCCACCGCTGCCCGCAGCATCTCCAGCCGCTCGT
>JBJMPK010000221.1:0-4534 GCA_045803245.1 Gemmatimonadales bacterium | reverse complement strand
GACTACGTGAACGCGGTCTACGATTACCACAAGGCCATGGCGGCACTCGAGGCCGCGGTCGGCCGCTCTCTTCGCTAACGAGGAACGGACATGTCGCGCCGGATGAAAATCGGTCTGATCATAGCGGTCGTGGCACTCGTGGCCGGCGGTGCGATCGGGTTCCGGATCCACAAGAAGAAGAACGCCGCCACCGAAGTCCGCTTCGAGCGCGTGGCGCGACGAGACCTCGTCAGCGCGGTGACCGCGAGCGGGAAGATCGAGGCCAAGACCTCGGTGGATATCAGCGCCGACATCACCGGACGGATCATCCAGATCGCGGTGCGCGAGGGCGACCTGGTCAAGCAAGGCCAGTTTCTGCTTCAGATCGATCCAGCCCAGTACCAGGCGGCGGTTGCCCGGGCGCAGGGCGTCGTCGCATCGACCGAAGCCGTCCTGCTCCAGACCAAAGCCAGCCGGGACCAGGCGCAGCGGGCCTGGAACCGGGCGCGCCAGTTGATTCAGCTGGGCGACAACCTGATCTCGCCGGAGACGGCGGAGCAGGCCCAGACCGCGCTCGAAGTAGCGGAGGCGAACTACCAGTCGACCAAGGCGCAGCTGGAACAGGCCCGGGCCGGCCTGCAGGAGGCAAGGGACAACCTGGGCAAGACCCGGTTGACCGCTCCGATCTCGGGACGGGTCGTGCGGCTGGCGGTCGAGCAGGGTGAAGTGGCGGTGCCGGGCACCTTTTCGCGCGAGACCGGCCTGCTGATGACCATCGCCGACCTGTCGGTGATCCTGGCGAAGGTTCAGGTCGACGAGACCGACGTGGTGCGTCTGACCCAGAAGGACTCGGCCGAGATCACGATCGACGCCTACCCCGACACCACCTTCACCGGCCGAGTCACCAAGATCAGTCACAGCGCCAAGCTGACACCGACGCAGACCGCGTCGGGCTCGAGCGACCGGGCGGTGGACTTCGACGTCGAGATCACGCTGAAGCAGCCGCCGGAGGACATCCGTCCCGATCTCAGCTGCACCGCGCGCATCGTCACCGATACCCGGGGCAATGCGCTGAGCATTCCCATCATTGCGCTCACCGTGCGGGATCACGAGAGGATCCCCAATGAGGCCGACTCGGGTCCGCCGGTGGACACGCTCCGGGCCCGGTTCAGGAAGAAGGAGGCCGAGGGTGTCTTCGTGGTACGCGGTGGCATCGCCACTTTCCGGCCAGTCAAGACGGGCATTCCGGGCGACGAATATTTCGAGGTGGTCGACGGACTGCGCGAGGGCGAGACCATCGTGGCGGGAACCTATCAGGCTATTCGCGATCTCAAGGATGGGGCCCGGGTGCGGGCGGCCGACACCACCAAGACCCGGGAAGTGAAGTCCTGAGTGCGCCTGATCGAAGCGATCCGGATGGCGCTGAGAACCATCCGGGGGCAGAAGCTCAAGAGCTTCTTTTCACTCATCGGCGTGCTGATCGGCGTGACCTTTTTGATTGCGGTGGTATCGATCGTCCAGGGGATGAACCGGTACATGGTCGACCGGTTCGCCAACACTCTGGTCGGGGCCAACACGTTCGAGCTGCGCCAGCGTCCCAGCATCACCACCGGAAACATCCCCGATGACGTCTGGCTCGCCTGGCGCCGGCGGCCGCGGATCAGCTACGACGACGCCGATTACGTCCGCGAGCGCATCCAGACCCCGGCGATGTTTGCCAAGTTTTGCGAGGACCGGGTGGCGGTGCACTACGCCGGGAAGACGGCGAAGGACATCAATCTCGTCGGGACGGAAGAGAGCTACTTCCAGATCAGGAACTACGAGATCGAGGCGGGGCGCGCCTTCACCGCCCAGGAAGTCCGCACGGCCCTGCCGGTCGTGGTCATCGGCCACGAGCTGGCGAACAAGCTGCTGAAGGGCGTCGATCCGCTCGACAAGAACCTCGTCATCGGCGGTCTTCCCTACCGGGTGGTCGGCGTGGTGGCCAAGCAGGGCACGCTCTTTGGAATCTCACTCGACAAGTTCGCCGTCATGCCGTTCAGCGCCCAGGGCCGGCGGCTCATCTGCCCCATCAACATCCTCGATGCACTGATCGTGCAAAGCGCCGACCCCACCAGCATGCAGCAGGCCATGAACGAGGCCGAGGCGCTGATGCGCAGCCGGCGGCACCTGAAGCCGTGGCAGGGAAACAACTTTGCATTTCAGACGGCGGAAGGGGCACTGGGGAGCTGGCAAAAGATCTCGCGGGTGCTGATCGTGGCGCTTCCCGGTCTGGTGGCGATCTCTCTGGTGGTAGGCGGCATCGTGATCATGAACATCATGCTCATGGCGGTCAGCGAGCGCACCCGGGAGATCGGGATCCGGAAGGCCCTGGGCGCGAGGCGGCACGATATCCTGGCCCAGTTCGTGGTCGAGGCGGCCACCCTCTCGGCGGTAGGCGCGATGTTCGGGATTGGGCTGGGTATCGCGCTCGCGTTCGTGGTCAAGGCGGTGACCCCGTTGCCGGCGGCGGTGGCTCCCTGGTCCATCGCGGTGGGGGTCGTGCTCGGCGTCAGCGTCGGGGTCGCGGCCGGGGTGTACCCGGCCAGCCGAGCGTCGCGGCTGGATCCGATCGTCGCGTTGAGGGCCGAATGACGGGGAGCGTCCTCTCCCGCATGTTCGAGGGATCGGCCATCGCGCTGGACTCGATTCGGGCCAACAAAGTCCGAGCCATCCTCACTATCCTGGGCGTGGCGATCGGCGTCACCGTGGTCATCGCCATGGCCTCGGCGATTACCGGGATCAATCAGAGTATCACCCACATTCTGGAGTCGGCCGGGCCGAAGACATTCTTCGTGCAGCGTTACTTCTCGGGCGGGCTCGACGTCTCCGACGGATCGGAGGAGATGTCACCCTGGCGTCACATGCCCTGGATCACGGAGGATGAAGCGGAGCTGATCCGGAATCTCTCGTCGGTGCGTGACGTCAACATCGGTGAGTATACCAACGGGCCAGTCAGCTTCGAAGGCGTCGAGCTGAAGAGTGTACCCATGGCTGGGATGAGCCCCGCGTGGAATCTGGTCAACGGAGGGGACATTCTGGCCGGCCGCAACTTCACCCCCATGGAGTACGCGGCGGGCGCCCGGGTAGCTGTGATCAACGACAAGCTGGCGGAGTCGCTCTTTCCCCGGCGGGACCCCATCGGCAAGCGGATCAAGGTCTTTGGACAACCGTTCGAAGTGATCGGTATGCACGCCGAGGCGGCGTCGCTGTTCAGCAACGCCGACGAGCCCCGGCTGGCCATTCCCCACACGACGTTCACCAAGGTGACGGACTACGAGAAGGGGTGGATGGAGATCGCGGTGCTGCCGACCGCAACGGCGACGGTGCAGAACGCTCAGGACCAGGTGACGGGCGCGCTCCGTACGTCGCGCGGACTCCGGCCGGGGCAAGCCGACAACTTTGCCATCGTGACCCAGGACCGGGTGCTCGACACGTTCAACAAGATCACCGCGGCGTTCTTCATCGCGATGATCGCGCTCTCCAGTGTCGGACTTATGGTCGGCGGCGTTGGGGTGGTCGCGATTATGATGATCTCGGTCACCGAGCGCACCCGGGAGATCGGCGTCCGCAAAGCGCTGGGCGCCACCCGGCGCGAGATCATGTTTCAGTTTCTGGTCGAGGCTGCGACGCTGACGCTGGTCGGCTGCATCGCCGGGATGGCAGTAGGCGCGCTGATCGCCTGGGCGATCCGCTCGTTCACCCCGATCCCCGCTACGGTCCCGCTCATCTCGGTGGTAGCGGCCGTGGTCGCCGCGATCCTGACCGGGGTTCTCTTTGGACTCTACCCTGCCAGCAAAGCGTCGCGGCTGGATCCGGTGGAGGCGCTTCGGTATGAATGACGGCGATTGAAGCTATGGCCCCTTCGCTGCGCTCAGGGTGACAATTCGCCGCCCTTGCCGCCCTCGCCGTTCTATATTCTGAAATGCCCTTCACCGAAGCCATCCGTCTCGCCCTCCAGGCTATCTGGCACAGCAAGCTGCGCTCTTTCTTCACCCTCCTCGGCATCATCGTATCGGTCGGATTTCTGGTGGTGGTCGTCGCGGTGATTCAGGGGATGAACGCCTACGTCAAGGAGAATCTGACCGGCGCCATGATCGGCACCAATGCCTTCCAGGTTCGACGAACGCCCATCTCGGTCGGGTTGCTCGACGAAGAGCAGGTGAAGGCCATTCAGAAGCGTCCCATCATCACCGCCACGGACGCGGAGACGGTTCGGCGCGCGGTGCCCGACGCCCAGGCGGTGTCGCTCCAGTCCGGGTGGCCCACGCCGGTCAGCGATGTCAGCTATCGCAACCGCACCGTCGGCAATGTGCTCGTCTTCGGCGTCACCCCGCCGTATCAGATCGTGCAGGACTATCGCTTCCTGGCCGGCGACCCGCTCAGCGACATAGACGTGCGGGGGCGCCGGCCGGTGGCCGTGCTGGGCTACGACGTGGCGGACAAGCTGTTCGTGCAACCCTCGAGCGGCATCGGCCTGAATATATGGGTTGAGGGTCGTGTTTTGAAAGTGTTT
>JBJMPK010000220.1:0-3685 GCA_045803245.1 Gemmatimonadales bacterium | reverse complement strand
CGCATGGCCTTGCCGCCCGTCATGATCTGGCTCAGTCGCTGGGGTGTCAGCCGCTGGCCCCCGGCCTCGGCGACGACATCGGCATGGGCCGAAAAGAGATCACGGAAACCGGAGCAGCCGGCGAGGGCGGCAACGGAAACGAGGAACACGAGCCGGGAGATGCGAGCCATCGGTGCTCCGTAAAAAAGGTCTAGGGTCTAGAGTCTAGAGTCGAAGTCGAGAGTCGGGTCTAGGACTAGACCCTCGACCTTCGACCCTAGACTTCATGAAGCCTTGCGCAAAGCCCTCACCAACGCCGGCACGATCGGTTCTCCGCCGAGCCGGATCAAGCGCAGCGAAAGCGGCACCGTCCGACGGACTTCGGCCGCGAGCTGCACGTCGTCCAGCGCCGAGGTGAGTCCGGCCAGCCTGGGCGTCGTGCCGGGCCGGAAGGTGAGACGAGCTTCGTCCCCCCGGACGATGACGTTCTGCAGGCCCAGGGTCGCTCCCATGACCCGCAGGCGCGCCATGTCGAGCAGGGTCTCAGCGGTGTTCGGGAGGGGGCCGAAGCGTTCCCGCAGCTCATCGCGAAGCCCGTCAATTTCGCCGGATGAGGCGGACCGCGCTAGTCGCCGGTAGACATCGAGCTTGATGTCATCATCCGGGACATAGCCGTCCGGCAGGTGTGCGGCACGATCCAGCACCACATCCGGAGGCGCCGGCTGCGCCACGGTACCCTGACCTCGGAGGGCCCGCACGGTCTCCTCCAGCCAGCGTAGATACAGGTCGAACCCTACCGCCTGGGCGTGGCCGGACTGCTCCGCCCCGAGCAGGTTGCCGGCTCCCCGGAGCTCCAGATCCCGCAGCGCAATCCGGTAGCCGGCTCCCAGATCGGTATGATGCTCCAGCACCCTGAGTCGTTCCTCCGCCTCGGCATCGATCGAGTCGGGCACCAGCAGGTAGCAGTAGGCGCGCCGGTGGCTTCGACCTACCCTGCCTCGCAGCTGGTACAGCTGTGCCAGGCCGAACCGGTGGGCGTCGTGCACCACCATCGTATTCGCGTTCGGAACGTCCAGTCCGGATTCTACGATCATGGTGGAGACGAGGATGTCCACCTCGCCGGCCACAAAGCAACGCATGACCCGCTCCAGGTCTTCGGCCGGCATCTGTCCGTGGGCCACTTCGACCCGGGCCCGGGGCGCGAGCGCGCGGACCCGCGCCGCGATGGTGTCGATGGTCTCGATCCGGTTGTGGACCACGAACACTTGTCCGCCCCGGTCGATCTCGCGGGCAAACGCCTCGTCCAGAAGGGCATCGTCCCACGGCTCGACGAAGGTCAGGATGGGAGAACGGTCTCGGGGCGCGGTCTCGATAAGGGTCATATCCCGGAGACCCGCGAGCGAGAGGTGCAGGGTTCGGGGAATGGGCGTTGCCGTGAGGGTCAAAACGTCGACCGAGAGCCGCAGCGCTTTCAGCCGTTCTTTGTGCCTGACCCCGAACCGGTGCTCCTCGTCCACCACCAGCAGTCCGAGGTCCTTGAAAAGCACGTCCTTCGACAGCAACCGATGGGTGCCGATGACGATGTCGATCTGGCCACTGGCGAGACGCTCCAAAACCGCCTTTTGCTCCTTGGCCGTCCGGAAACGCGACAGGACCTCGATCTTGACCGGGAAGTCGGCCAATCGTTCGAGGAAGGTGCGACCATGCTGCTCCGCGAGAATGGTCGTGGGTACCAGCACCGCTACCTGTTTGCCGCCCTGGACGGCCTTGAAGGCCGCCCGCACCGCAACCTCGGTTTTCCCGTAGCCGACGTCTCCCACCAGCAGACGATCCATGGGGAGCGGCCGCTCCATGTCCCGCTTGACCTCTTCCGTCGCCTTGCGCTGATCGGGTGTGTCCTCGTAGAGAAAGCTCGACTCCAGCTCCCGCTGCCACTTGGTGTCAGGCGGAAAAGCGTAGCCGCCGCTGACCGTTCGCCTGGCATACAGATCGAGCAGCTCCGCCGCCATCTGCTTGATGGCCTGCCGGGTCTTCTCGCGAACCCGCTGCCAGGTCGAGCCGCCCAAGCGGTGGATTCGAGGTGGCGGCCGGTCGCCATCATCACCCGCAGCGCGGTAGCGCTCCAGCTGGTCCAGCCGGTACAGGGGAACGTTGAGGCGGTCTCCGCCCTCGTACTCGACGATCGCCACTTCCAGCGTGGCATCGCCCGCGGTAATCGTCTCGATGCCCCGGTAGATACCGATCCCATGCTCCAGGTGAACGACATAGTCACCCAGGGTCAGAGCGCCGGTGGCGGAGGAAGGTGCGGCTTCACGATAGCGCCGGGGACGTCGCAGACGGCGGGCCCGGCGAAAGATCTCGTGATCGGTGAGCACTCGCAGCGACGGCAGCACAAAACCGCCGTCCAATGCGCCGATCGCGAGCGTGGTGCCCAACGGCATGGGACGGCCCTGGCCCGATATGGAGGGATCGAGCAGCTCCTCCATGCGTTCGAGCTGTCCCTCGTTATCACAGAGAATCAGCGTGGGAAGAGCGGGACCCAGGAGGGCGCGAAGCCGGTTCAGATCTCGATCGATTCGCTCCGGCGGAAAGAAGCCGAACTGAAGATCGACTCTGTCGTCCCGGAGGAGGAGCCGGGGGAACTGCTCGAGTAAAGCACGCCATTCTTCGGGTGACTGAAAGATCGCCTCGCGACTGGGGACCTCCTCACCCAGCCGGCGAGCGACGTCGAGATGGTGGGCAGCTTCGTTCCAGGCTCGAGTTACTTCGTCCAGATCGGGGCCGAACGCTTCCTGGATGACGAGAGTGTCGGCCGGGAGGAGCTCGAGGACGGTTCGACGGGCGGTCGGACGGTCGGACGGTCGGTCTACTATCATTTTCGACCCGTCGGCCTCGTCCCTCACCGCCGTGGTCGTGACCGGCAGCACCGTAATGTCGCTCAGCTCCTCGAGCGACCGCTGGGTCGTGAGATCGAACCCACGAAGGGAGGTGATATCGTCTCCCCACCACTCCAGGCGGGCCGGCGCGGCCATGCCGAACCCGTACAGATCCAGGATGCCGCCTCTCAGACTGAACTCGGCGACTTCGGTCACAGTCGCCACTCGGCGGTACCCCATCGCTTCCAGCGCTTCAGTAACCACCGCCGGGGCACGGCGTTCTCCCACCGTGAGTTTGAGGCTCATCCGCTCCAAGGCGGTAGGCAGCAAGGTCCGCTCTGACGTCGCCCGGGCGGTGGTGACCAGGATCCGGAGCTGCCCGCCGAGGAGCGCCTGGATGGTCTCCGCCCGCTCACCGGCGATCTCGTAGTGCGGCTCGTCTTCCCCGAGCGCTTCACGCTGCGGATACAGCGCGGTGGGGACGTCAGTGAGCTGGGCCAGGTCGGTAAGCCAGCGTTCCGCGTCCGCGGGCGTCGGGGCGACGATGGTGAAGAGCCGTTGAGGGAACGCCTGCGCCAGCCATGCCGTGAGCGCGGCGGCGCTGGAGCCCGGAAGCCCACCAAGCGCGAGGGTGGCACGCCGCCCGGGCAGCCGGCCGGCCAGCTCTCGCACGGCGGGAGCCCGCTCTAACGCATCGAGCACCGGTTTGAGACTCACGCCCGCCGTCTCCAGGCACTCGCGAGGCCGGTCTCCATCAGCCCTACCGCCAGGGCCATCCAGAGCAGTGGGCCGCGAAGGTCGCCCCGGGAAGCGGAGGAGAACGCCACCGG
>JBJMPK010000219.1:0-8744 GCA_045803245.1 Gemmatimonadales bacterium | reverse complement strand
GAGTTATCGGAGCATGCTACGGCCACCAGGGCCGCGGCGGCAAGCACCAGGGTTTTTACCGGAATTCGTCTCACCTGTGTCATCGGCCAACTCCTCTCAAACGATTATTGGTGACCTGCGCTAACTTACTCTACGACTACCTCCACTGAATCCGTCATCGCCCCACCGCGCACCACCACCCAGGTCCGCCCCGCCGACAACCCCTGCACCTGGGCCCGGCCGTTGGCCAAAGTCACCGCCGCCACCGATGTCGTCCGGGAAGCGAAGGTGAGTCCGGACGAGCTGAGCGCCGCCCCCGCACCGACCAGTGACGCCCGGAAGCTGGACGACTGGCCCCGGGAGAGCGTCAGCCGGTCGAACGACGTGAGAATCGAGGTACCGGACGTCCCGCGCTCAGTGTTGGGAGGTGATACCGGATCGGGGGAGCAGCCCCCGACTAGCGACAGCGCGGCCAGGACTCCAAGCAGAGTCTGGGAGGACGAGCGCATTCAGGCCTCTGGAGCGAGCGGTGCAGGACGGTGTAGAGGAACCGCGCTGAGTATACTGTTTTATCGGCAGCCTGCCAGTGGTCATCCCATGATCTGGCAGAGAACGCCCCCACAGGCTAGCATAGCAGACCCCTTTTTATCCGGTCTGGAATTCCCATGGCGCACACCCCGCTGTTCGAGAAGCTCATCCATTCGTTCCGGGTGGCCGGAGAGTCGGTCACCACCGGAAAGCCGATAGACGCCATCCTGGAGCAACAGTCGCGCGACCGGCTCAGCCGGCGCGAGTTTCTCGAGGCCGGCACGCTCGCGGGCGTTGCCCTCACCGGCGTGCCCGACGTGATGCGCCGGTTCCGGGTCATCACCACACCCAGCGTCGCCATCGTGGGCGCGGGCCTGGCCGGCCTCACCTGCGCCTATCGCCTGAGACAGGCGGGCGTGTTCGCGACGGTCTACGAGGGCAGCACCCGGCTGGGCGGCCGCTGCTGGTCGCTCCGCGACGCCTTCAGCGACGGCCAGATCGCCGAGCACGGGGGGGAGCTGATCGACCAGTCGCACACCGAGATCCGCCAGCTGGCCCAGGGGCTGGGCCTCAACCTCGATAATCTCCTGGCCGCGGAGCAGAACGGCACTGAGCCGTTCTATTACTTCGCCGGCCGGCGGCAGACCTTCGCCGAGACCACCGATTCGGTCAAACAGATCTGGCAGGCGGTGCACGCCGATCTGTCCGCCGCCAGCTACCCCACCACGTTCGACAACTCCACCGCCGCCGGAGTCGCGCTCGATCACATGTCGATCCTGGACTGGATCAACAGCCGGGTCCCGGGCGGGCACGCCTCCCCGCTGGGGCAACTGCTCGACGTGGCCTACAACATCGAGTACGGCGCCGAGATCGCCGATCAGAGCTCGCTCAACCTGCTGTACCTGCTGGGCTACTCCGGCCAGGGGCAGTTCCGGATCTTCGGCCCGTCGAATGAGAAGTATCACGTCCGGGGCGGGAACGATCAGATCGTGGACCGGCTGGCCGCAGCGGTGGCCGACCAGATCGAGAGAGATGTCGCCCTGTCGGCCATCGTCCGCAACTCGGACGGGCGGTACACGCTCACCTTCGGCAGCGGCAGCGCCAGGCGGAGCAAAACCGTGGACCAGGTGGTACTCGCCCTGCCCTTCTCCAAGCTCCGGGAGGTGGACTACAGAAAGGCCGGGTTCGTCGAGCCGAAGACGCTCGCGATCAAGGAGATGCCGATCGGCGCCAACGCCAAGCTGCACCTGCAATTCAGCACCCGGCACTGGCGCTCACTGGGCAACAACGGCGACAGCTACGCCGACACCGGCTACCAGGACACCTGGGAGGTCAGCCGCGGCCAGGCCGGCGGGTCCGGCATCCTGGTGAACTACACCGGCGGTGACACCACGCGGAGTCAGGCGGGTCTCAGCGCCGATCAAGCGGCCCACCGCTTCCTGACCCAGGTGGGGCCGGTGCTCCCCGGTCTCACTACGAAGTGGAACAACAAGGCAACGATGGATTACTGGCCGGGCAACGTCTGGACCCACGGGGCCTACTCCTACTGGCGGGTGGGACAGTACACCCGTTTTGCCGGCTCGGAGTACCTGCGCTCCAACAACTGCCACTTCTGCGGCGAGCATACCTCGATCGACTCGCAGGGCTATCTCAACGGCGCGGTCGAGACCGGGCAGCGGGCGGCGGCGGATGTGCTGGCGGACCTGAAGGTGAAGGGTTACGAGAAGTAGTGGGCGCGCTCTCTTCGCGCCCGCTCCTTCCCTGGGCTCTGTTCAAGCAGCACCTGATGACGTATGCCGGATATGCGGCCGCGCTGCTGGCAGTCTCGCTCGCCATCGGTGTCGCCGGATTCCACTGGCTGGCCGGCCAATCGGGTCTCGATGCGCTGCTCAACGCCGCGATGCTGCTCGGCGGACAGGGACCCATCGGAGTCATCCGCGGCACGGGCGGCAAGCTCTTTGCGGCCGCCTACGCGTTGTATGCCGGGTTAGTCTTTATCGGCGCTGCGGCGCTGGCGTTGGCTCCGGTGCTGCACCGGCTGATTCATAGACTCCATCTGGAAGAGGTGGAAGGGAGCGGAGAGTGATGAAAGGGTGATACTCGCTCGGGCCGTTCTCGCCGTCGGGCTACTCGGGGCCTTCCAGGGATCGCTCTGGGCTCAGGACTGGGCCGGCCGCTTCCCACCGGCGCCCGAGTGTGAGCCTCAGCTCCGACTCTCCCCAGTTCCGGATTCCACACTCCATCGCGCGGGACGAGCCCGGCTGATAGTGCTGCTGCGGATCCTCGGCGCGCCAGCCAACCTTTCCTACGTTCGGGCCGCTCTAACACCGGTCACCAGTCCGCTCGGTAAGATGCCGGGAGCCGGTACCCTCGATACGGCGCCGGTGCGGGTGGTGGAGACCGACACCACGGGTGCCCACGTGCTCCATGTCCAGGGAATGGGCTACGGACGCTTTCTCGATACCCTCACGCCGCGCACCGGATATTCCGATACGATCGTAGTCTGGCTCAGGCACTTCGATGATGAGTACCGCAACAACTATAACTGCCGGCCGCGAGGATTCCGGCAGGCAGGAGAGTTGGCCTGTGTCACCGACAGCCTGGAAAGCTCCTTCGTATTGGATCGTGCGCTGCGATACGCCCAACCGGAAGAGCAGAAGACTTTCCGGTTGCCCCGTTTTGATTCGACCCAGGTCACTCTGGTTCGAGACGAGAAGACCTGTCTTCGGGCAGCGAAGCTCTATGGCCACCCCGGCGATCCTCCCCGAAAAGTCGTAGTGGTGCGCATGGGGCCACTCTATTTGGTCTACGATCCCTACGAGCCGCTGCCGGCGGGCGAGTGGGACATTTACCGCCTCTTCGATCGGCGCTGGCGGCCGGTTTTCGATCTGATGGGCTGAGACCCATCATCCTCTTTCGGGCTCTCCGGAAGACGGTAGCTTATGTGTTCGACAAGCCGGTTCCCCCGTCTGCATGGGAACACTCCACTACTCGGAGGATGCCATGCCGCTCAGACTGCTATCGATCGCCGTCCTGGTGCTGGCCGGCTGCGCCCGGGCCGATTACGGCGAGGCGCGGTCCGGCCGGCTTAGCATGACGGGCGGACCTCAGCCCGGCTACGCGATGAAGCGCGTCGGGGGAAAGGATGCCCCCGCCACACTGGTTGCGGACGATGGGTCGGTCTGCCGCACCTCATCCCACCGCTTTGCGGCGACGGCGGAGGGTGCCTGGATCGCCTGCGATTGGACACTGCCGACTTGAACCCAGAAACAGGAGCCCCACCCTTGACCCGGTCCCACTCCCCCGGCTGGATCCTTCTCCTGGCGGTTCTCAGCTGCGCCAGGACGCCCTCGTCATCGGTGGGACACAACGCGGCTGCTCCGGCGGGCGGCCACTCGTTCACCAGTGACAACCCCTTCGCCCGCCCCAGCTCCCTGCTCTACCAGGCCCCTCCCTTCAACCGGATCCACGACACCGACTACCAGCCGGCGATCGAGGAAGGGATGCGGCAGCAGCTCCGGGAGATCGCCGCGATCGCCGACCAGAAGGCGGAGCCGACGTTCGAGAACACCATCGCCGCGATGGAGCGAAGCGGCGTGCTGCTCACCCGGGCGCTGAAGGTGTTCGGCGGAGTGGTGGGCGCCAACACCAACGACACCCTGCAACAGATTCAGACCGACGAGGCGCCCAAGCTGGCGGCGCAGACCGATGCGATTTATCTGAACGACCGGCTGTTCCACCGGGTGGAGAGCCTCTATCAGCGTCGCGCCGCCCTCCGACTCACCCCGGAGCAGCAGGTGCTGGTCGACCGCTACCACCGCGACTTCATCCGCGCCGGGGCTCAGCTCTCCGAGGCCGACAAGACCCGGCTCCGGGCCCTCAACCAGGAAGAGGCCCGGCTTACCACCGCGTTTGAGAACAAGCTGCTGGCGGCGACCAAGGCGGGAGCCCTCGTCATCGACGACAAGGCGCAGCTCGAGGGTCTGAGCGAGGGCGAGGTCGCCGCCGCGGCGGAGGCGGCCAAGGAACGGAAGCTGCCGGGCAAGTACGTGCTGGTCCTCCAGAACACCACCCAGCAGCCACCCCAGGCCTCGCTGGCCAACCGCTCGGTCCGCCAGCGCCTGTTCGAGGCCTCGACTCGCCGGGCCGACAAGGGCGACACCAACGACACCCGGGCGACGATTCAGCGGCTGGCCCGGCTTCGCCCCGAGCGCGCTGCCCTGCTCGGCTTCCCCACGTATGCCGCCTACGCGCTCGACAACCAGATGGCGAAGACTCCGGAAGCGGCCGTCGGCTTGGTCGATCAGCTGGTGCTTCCCGCCACGAGACGAGCTCGCGCCGAGGCGGAGAAGATGCAGGCGCTGATCGACCGGCAGCAGGGCGGGTTCAAGCTGGCGCCCTGGGACTGGCAGTACTACGCGGAGCGGGTGCGCCAGGCCGAGTACAATCTGGATGAGAAGCAGATCAAGCCGTACCTGGAGCTCAATCGGGTGCTGCAGGACGGCGTGTTCTACGCCGCCAACCGGCTCTACGGCCTCACCTTCAAGGAGCGGAAGGACATTCCGGTTTACCATCCGGATATGCGGGTCTACGAGGTGTTCGACCAGGATGGGAAGTCGATGGCGCTGTTCTACACCGATTACTTCAAGCGGGACAACAAGAGCGGGGGGGCGTGGCAGGACAGCTTTGTCGATCCATCCGGCCTGATGGGAACCAGACCGGTGGTCTACAACGTGTGCAACTTCACCAAGCCCGCACCGGGCCAGCCGGCGCTGCTGACGTTCAACGACGTCACCACGATGTTCCACGAATTCGGTCACGCGTTGCACGGAATGTTCGCCCAGGTCCAGTATCCGGCGCTCCTCAACGTGCCGCGCGACTTCGTGGAGTTCCCTTCCCAGTTCAACGAGCACTGGGCGCTGGAGCCGGCGGTCTTCGCCAACTACGCCAAGCACTATCAGACCGGCGAGGTCATGCCCCCGGAGCTGGTGGAGAAGATCAAGAAGGCCCGCACCTTCAACCAGGGCTTCGCCACCACCGAATACATCGCCGCCGCGCTGCTGGACCTGGCCTGGCACACGCTGCCGGCAAGCGCGCCCCAGCAGGACGTGGAGGCTTTCGAGCGCGAGGCCCTCAAGCGCTACAAGGTCGGCGTGCCCGAGGTCCCGCCCCGCTACCGGACGCCCTACTTCGCCCACATCTGGGGCGGAGGGTATTCGGCGTCGTACTACGCCTACCTCTGGAGCGAGGTGCTGGACGACGATGCCTTCGCCTGGTTCGAGGAGCACGGGGGGATGACCCGGGAGAACGGCCAGCGCTACCGGGACCTGATCCTCTCGCGCGGAAGCACCAGCGATGCGGGCGAGCTCTTCCGCGCGTTCCGGGGACGGGATCCCCGGATCGAGCCGCTGCTGAAGGAACGGGGGCTGGAAGCGGACGGGAAGCAGGGAAGCGGGGAGGCGGGGACGCAGTGAGCACATCCGCCATCGCGGTTCGGCGGCGGACTCGGCGCTTCTATGTAGGCATGGCGATCGCGATCGTCATCACGGTCTTCGCCGGCTTCTCCAGGACCTACTTCCTCAAAGCCGAGTTCGGCTCTCCGGCGCTCAGTCCCCTGCTCCACATCCACGGCTTCGTTTTCACCGCCTGGGTCCTCTTCTTTCTAATGCAGACCACCCTGGTCGCGAGCGGCAGGACCTACCTCCACCGGCGGATGGGCGTCGCCGGCGCGGTGCTCGCCCTGCTGGTGCTGATCGTGGGGACCACCGTCGCGATCGTCCGGGTCAAACACGGCAGCGCTCCGATCATCGGGGTGCCCCCTCTCTCATTCCTGGCCATCCCTCTGTTCGACATGCTGGTGTTTGCGATTCTGGTGGGCTCGGCGCTCTACTTCCGCCACCGGCTCGAGGCTCACAAGCGGCTGATGACGCTGGGAATGATCGCCTTGACCAGCGCACCGATCGCCCGGCTGCATTTCCCCATACTCCCACCTGGTCCGCCGACGTTCTTCGGACTGACCGATCTCTTCATCGTGGCGATGCTGGTGTTTGATCTGAGCACCCGCAAGAAGATCCATCCGGCGACCATCTGGGGTGGCCTGCTCATCGTGGCGTCGCAGCCGCTCCGGCTGATCATTTCGGGGACGCCGGCGTGGATGGCGTTTGCTCGCTGGCTGGTAGGCGGGTGAGCAGTCACCAGTCGCCAGCCGGTAGTCACGCTCAAGACTCCCGACTAGTGACTGGTGACTGGTGACTGGTGACTGGTGACTGTCGACTGGTAACTGGTAACTGGCGACTGGCGACTGGCTAGCGCGACGCCTGATCCAACTGAGTCACCGCTTCCACTACCGCGGCGGGCTGTTCCTCCTGGATGTACTGGCCCGATCCCCGCACGCTGTCGGTCTTGAAATTCGGCAGCTTCTCGCTCAACAGCTCCCGCTGATCGCTGGTCACTTCCGAGGGGTGAGGCACCGTTCCCACCAGCAGCCGCACCGGTTGTTCCAGCTCGTGCAGGCTCCCGGCGAGCGAGCCGGTCTCCTTCGACTTCGACATGTTATGAAACGCGTCGATCGATCCGCTCATGTCCGCCGTCTGGCCCGCGGTGTAGCCTCGAATCACGGCATCGGTCACCCAACTGGTGTCGCCGGAGTTGCGAACGATCTCCCGGCGCACGTCGTGCCGGAGCTTCGATTCGTCGACCGCGAACTTGGTGACCATACCACCGAACTTGAACGCCTTCTTCATCCCCGGCGTGGCCGCGCTTTCCGCCGGGCCGCCGTCGATCGAGAGGAGGCCACGTACCAGATCGGGCCGGAGAATGGCCAGCCGGAACGCGATCGCTGCCCCGCTGGACTGGGCCACGAAGAGCGCCTGCTTGACGCCGAGCTGGTCGAGCGCGTGGCTGACGCGCCGGGTCTGGGCGGTGAACGAATAGTCCGCCTTCTTGGGATGCGACGACCAGCCGTAGCCTAGCGGCTCGATCACGATGGTGCGGTAGCCGCGGGCGACCAACGGGCCGGTGATCAGGCGATAGCCGTAGGCCGCGCCGAAGATGCCGGGGATGAGGACGAGCGGTTCGCCGGTGCCGGCGCTGGTGGTGCGGAGGATCTCGCCGGGCGCGACCTGGATGTCGCGGACCACGGCACTATCGGAGGACACGGCAAAGAATGCCAGGGTGAGCAGAAGCATGGGATCTCTGGAGGGGAGGAAAAAGAGAGGGGTGCGGTGGCGCCCCACGGGTACAACCTACCCGCCCGCTGGGAGGAACACAAACCGCGGCTCGCTAATCGGTGTCTTTGCGATTACTCTTCAGTTACCCTCCAGCACATCGGGAGGCGCTCCCTTCACCCTCCTGGCAGGTCCTCATGCCCAATTCTCCGGCCCGTTCCGCCGGTTCCGACCCTGAAGAGCTTTCCCAGTCGTTGACCGAACGAGTCATGGCGCGGGTGGTCGATGCCCGCAGCGCGGTCGATCGCCGGGAAGGCGCCACCCGGCCCAAGTCCAAGCGCCGCCGCCAGAAGCCCGTCGAATCGTTATCCGATGGGCCGAGCGCCCAGGAGCTGCGGGAGTTCGAATCGCTCAAGACCGTCTTCCGCGATCTGGGCGTCTCGTACCGGCAGTATCGCCGCCAGACCGGCGAGCCGGTCGCGCCGGCGGTGCGGGAGGCGGCTTACCAGTTCAGAGCCTCTCCCAGTCTCACTTCGCTGGTGTCAGTCGCAGTCTACCTCGACGAGCTCGACATACTGACCTGGTAGTTGTCTCGGCGGTAATGGAGAGGCGGAAGATACTGAGGCGGAAGATACTGAGGCGGTAGAAGCGGAAGACCACAGCTCAGGCTGCGACTCCTTCCGCTCTTTCCGCCTCTCTACCTACCGCCTCTCTACCTACCGCCTCTTTACCTACCGCCTCTTTACCTACCACCCTCTTCGCTCACCGCGGGGGTGGGAACTCGCCCGGCGGCGGACCCGGAGGGTGAGGGTGCCGCTTCCGTATGGCCTCGGCCTTCTTCCGCTGCTCCGGCGTGAGCACGGAATCGAGGGCCCGGCGGGTCTGGGTCACGATCGAATCGAGCTGCGGCTGAACCTGCTCGCGTACCGCCCGCAATTCGCGCCCCCGCCGCTCCATGATGGAGTCGATCCGGGTCCGCTGGTCGGGCGAAAGCCCCACTTCCTTGGCAAAGCGATCCCGGAACTCACGGTCGCGCGGTCCCCCGGGACCGTGCCAGGGTCCACGATGCAT
>JBJMPK010000218.1:0-11511 GCA_045803245.1 Gemmatimonadales bacterium | reverse complement strand
TATCTCTCGACCGCAAAGTCCATCGGGTCCGGCGCCCCGCAGGATCCGGAGCACGTTGTATTGGGTGCTGGTTATGCCGGCAGGTCGGAGGGCTTCGCTGATCTGGTGGTCGAGCAGAGCCGCGGTCCGCAAAACTCCCAGGAGCGCTTCGGCGCTGGGCCGGGGAAAGGGCTTGGTCTGCTTCAGCTCCTGCTGCAATCGGGGCGACATCACTGCACGATATCTGTTATAACACGAATGTCAAGGCGGAAGCAGGAAGCCGGAGCGGGCGTTTCTCTGACAGAGGGACCTCCCTCAGGGGGTCGGGCTGGGCTCGATCACCAGGTAGGGTACGTCGTCCTTCCCGATGGCTCGGAGCCACGCCGCCAAATCAGGCGCCGAATCAGGAGGATAGATCCCGCGAGCGCCTTCGATTCGCCGAGTTACCCGCAGGGTAGTGCCCTCCTGAGTGTACTTTGCCGCATAATTTCCCCATTTGCCGGCGACTTCGACCGCGGGCGGCAACTGCACCCTCCAACCATCCGGCAAGGTCAACTCCATTTCGGTCTGACCCGCCACAGGACCGATGATCTTGGCGGCGTCGATGGGGAACTTCCGAGGAAGTTTCGACTCGAGGATTGCGGCTGCGTCTGCCATGCTCCGCATGCTGGAAAACGGCAGGGTGAGAATAACCGTGCGACCGGCCCCGGCGGGCCGCGCGGCCAAGCCGTGCACAATGCGTAGCGCGACCTTGGGATCGGCCGTGAGATCGCGGCCATCGAAGATCTGCAGGCTATCCGCCTCGGCCCCGGGGTACAGCTTGGTTGGGATGGAGCGGGCGAAGTCGGCTCGGTGAATGGAATCGATGGGGCCAAGAAAGAGCTGGCGGAAGCCGTATTGCCGGCTGCCCAGGCCGCGTTCCTGATAGGAGGCGGTAACGTATCCGTTCGCGGCCAGCGTGCCGATGATGCGGGTTTCCTGGAGATTGGTGCCCGGGAGCGTCTCGGGTATGGTGACCTGCTCCGACGCTCCATCGGGATGCACCACCAGCGCGAACTGGCCCTGATCTCCGGCCGGAAGCTCACCGTAGGGAACCAGATCGGCCGTCAGGTCGACGTACACTCTGCCGCCGGGCCGCTCTACTACGGCTATGGCATGATCAAACTGCTCGATCGACGGCAGAGCACGCTCCACCCGGTCGCCACTGTTCAGCAGAACGGGGAAGGCTCGGAATCCGAGCGAGCCAACAGCAGCCACGAAGAGGGTTGCCTTGTCCTTGCAGTCTCCGTAGCCGGTGGACACCACCTGTGCCGGCGTGCGCGGCTGATAGCCTCCCAGACCGAGCGCGATGGACACGTACCGCACGTCCTGCGCGACCCAGCGCTGCACGGCACGCAGGGTATCGTCAGCCGTGCGCGCGCCGGTGAGCAGCGTGGCCAGCTTGGCCTTGATATCCGGATCGACCGAGTATCGATCGCGGGCCAGCCCCGCATACCAGCGTCCGATGGTTGCCCAATCGACCGGTCCCGCCAACCCGATGCTCATGAACACGCCGTTGGAGTCGGCCATGAACTCCTCGGGAGCAACCCGAGGGACGTCCTGCGCAGCCCAGACCAGGGTTCGCCGTCCGCGGGCCACTCGTTCCTGGCGCCGGAAGTTCAGGTTGCGCTCGATCATGTGAGGGTGCATCGATGCCGGGAGGTCGACGAGGTACCGGGACCTCCGGGTAAAGCGTCCGGTGTGAACGCTCCAGCTGGCGGAGAAGTCGTTTGCGAGGAATGGCTTCCGCTCCTCGACCGTGTAGCTCCAGTCCACGATCGTGCCGGGCGCAACGCCACTCAGCGAATAGCGGCGTACCTTGGTATCGGCGTAGACCGGATTGCCTAACGCGGCGGGAATGTCCGCATCCTGTACCTGGGCAGGCGCATCGCTCACAACGCTGCCATCAGGCCGAACCACCCGGATCCAGTTTACCGTCATGCGCTGATGTCCGGGCGCGTAAGAGAACTCGTGCTCGGCGTAGTCCTCGACCGCATCGGCGGAAAGAATCTGGGTGACCTGGCGGTAAGTCCGCTGGCCGGACCCATCGGTCTCGTAGCGTACCACCCCATCGTCGAGCAGGAGTACCACTGATTCGTCGGGATGGTCCGCAGGTTTTACTGCCAGACTATAGAGGGTGTCGTTTCGAACCGACGGATCACCTGCCGGGGTGATGACTGGGGCCTGGGCCGAGGCGGTGGTAGCGGCAAAAAGCAGGATGCACAGGAACAGACGCGTGCGGACGCGCATGCAGGCCTCAGAGAGGTGAGGTGCGCCTGGCTCTGGGAGTGCAAGCCTGAGGAGGCGCCGACCGGTGAATGGACAGTTTACCGGAGAGCCGCGGGTGCAAGACAAAGGCCAGCGCCGAGCGCCGACACCCGCTGTGTCCGCTTGGGGTTAGGGGAGAAAACTGGGGGAAAGAAAGCGCATATCGAGGCGCGTGAGCCACAGCGCCGTCATGCAAGAATTGCCGTTCAGCCGGGAGCGAGCGTCCAAGTCCCTCCTACCTCGGTAGTGGCAACCCGCCAGGCTTCGGGGCCGGCCGCGGCCAGGAACCGGCGAATCGGCTCATCGGTCGGTTCACGGCTCAGACGGAAGGTCGAATGATGTACCGGAAGGACCCACCCGGCTCCGAGTCGACGAGACATGAGCCAGGCCTGTTCCGGCGATGCGTGATTGGCAATCCACGGGTCATACGCGCCGATCGGCAGAATCGCCAGGTCTATGGGGGTGCGGCGCCCGAGGTGAGTGAGCGCATCGGTGTAGGCCGTGTCGCCGGCGAAGAGCACCGTGTGGCCCGCCTTCCGAAGCAGATAGCCTCCGTAGCCCCGGTGGCGGTCGGTCACCATGCGGGCGCCCCAATGCTGGGCCTCGGTGGCCTCGATGCTGAGGCCGTTCAACTCGATCTCCTGTCCCCATTCCAACTCGTGCACCTCGTCGAACCGCCGGACCAGATCGCGATTCCCGGCTTGCACCACGACCGGCACATCGGTGGGAAATTGCCTTAACGTTCCCAGATCGGTGTGATCCATGTGGGCGTGGGAGAGGAGGATCAGGCTCAACGGCGGTAGCTCGCGCGCCCGTAGCGCGGGCTGGACCAGGCGGCGCGGTCCCAGTTTGGCCAGGCCCCGCCCAATCCCGATCCGGCGCTCGAGGACCGGATCAGTCAGCACCCACGAGCCATGAATGTTGAGCAGTACGGTTGCATGTCCCAGCCATGCCGCTGTCAGACGGTCGTCGGCCCAGGAGCGCGGGTCCGGACGTTGGGGTGCAGGAGCGATTGCGGTACGGGGCATCTAGTGTAGTCTAGCCGGGCAGGGCCGCGACTCGCGACTCTAGACTCGCGACTCCGGAAGGGTATGATGTCTCTTCTATGAGAGTGGTTCTCCAACGAGTCTCTCGCGCTTCGGTGGCAATCGCCGGCAGGGTAGCCGGTGCCATTGACCGGGGGTACTGCCTCCTCGTCGGGTTCGCCCATGACGACACGCCGGCGCAGGTAGATTGGATGGCCGAGAAGGTGGCCGGACTCCGGCTCTTCAGCGATGCCGATGGAAAGATGAATCTGGGATTGGAAGACGTGGGCGGTGCGCTTCTCGTGATCTCGCAGTTCACGCTGTACGGCGATACATCCAAGGGTCGCAGACCCTCGTTCATCGATGCCGCGCGGCCGGAGCTGGCCATTCCGTTGTATCAGCGGTTTCTCGAGTCGCTGCGGGCCCGTCGCCTCACTGTCGCCGCGGGCGAGTTCGGCGCTGACATGCTGGTCGAGATTCACAACGATGGGCCCGTCACCCTCATCCTGGACCGCGCTCCATGACTCCGGCTCCCCTCACGCTCGCGTCGTCCTCGCCGCGCCGCCGACAGTTGCTGGAGATGCTTGGCATCCCCCTTCGCGTGGTCGCTCCGAACGTGCCCGAGGTGCGGCGGCCGCTGGAGACACCGGTGGACTACGTCGAGCGTCTGGCCCGGGAGAAGGCGCTGAGCGTGACGGGGGAGCTGGTGCTGGGTGCCGACACGACGGTCGTCGTGCGTGACGCCGTATTGGAGAAGCCCGCCGATGCCGCCGATGCTCTGCGCATGCTGCAGCGTCTCCAGGGCCGCACCCACCAGGTCGTCACGTCGGTGGCGCTGGTCGCGGACGAGACCGTCCACCAGGCCACCGACGTCACCAACGTGACCTTTCGGCGCGTCGACGACGATTTCCTCCAGGCCTACATCACCACCGGCGAGCCGATGGACAAGGCCGGGGCGTATGGGATTCAAGGATACGGTGCGGCGCTGGTGGAGCGTATCGAGGGAGACTTCTTCAGTGTGATGGGCCTGCCGGTACGGCTGGTGCTGAATCTGATGCGGGAGGCTGGCAGGGAGTACCGGTTTGGGAGGTAAATAAAGCGGCGGAAGATAAAGCTCTACCGCTTCTTTTCTACCGGCTCTTCTTTTCCGCCTTGCTTCAACCGATACACCTGCACCGAGCGCGTCATGCCCCGGAGCGACATGGCCGGCAGGTACTCATAGTCGGCCTGATCCTTCACGACCTGGCAGAGTGCCTCGCTGACCAGGATCTCCCCCGGACCTGCCTCCGAGCACAGCCGGTGGGCGACGTTCACCGCATCGCCGATGACGGTGTACTCGAGCCGCCGGTGGCTCCCGATGTTACCGGCGAAGACCTCGCCGTAGTTGATGCCGATCCCCACCCCGATCTCGGGGCGGCCGCTGCTGGCCCATTCCTGGTTGAGGCGGGTGATGCCCCGTTGCATGGCTACGGCGGCGCGAAGCGCGCGGTCGGCGTCGTCCTCGTGCGCAATGGGAGCGCCCCAGAGCGCCATGATCGCGTCGCCCACAAATTTGTCCAACGTGCCGCCATGCTCGAAGATGATCTCCACCATCTCGCTGAAGTACTCGGTCAGTAGCTGCGCGATGGCGTCCGGCCCGAGCGACTCCGCCATGGCGGTGAACCCACGGATGTCGCTAAAGAGAATGGTGATCGGCCGCCGCTCTCCTCCCAGCGGGACGACCGTATCCTGCTGCGCGATCTCGGCGGCGATGTTGGGGGCGAAGTAGCGTTCGAAGTTGGAGCGCACCTGGGCTTCCCGCCGCACCTGCTCCGCGTATCTGCTGTTCCGGATCCCAATGGCCGCAAGCCCGCTGAATGCCACCAGAAACTGGAGATCCTCGTCGCTGAAAGAGTTGGCCGCGGTCACGCTGTCGACGTACAGCAGGCCGAGCACCTGATCTCCCGAGGCCATCAAGGGCGAGCACATGGCGCTGCGGACGCTCTGGGTGACGATCGAATGGCCCTTGAACCGGCTATCGGTGCGGGTGTTGTCGGACACCACCGCCACCCGCTCCGCCACCACCTTCTCGGCGATCGAGCGAGGCACCTGCTGGTCGGTGTCGCCCAGCCGGCTCCGGGAGATCGAGGGCACCAGCTCTCCGGTCGTCTCATCCCGCAGGAGGATGGAGACCCGGTCGACGTTCATCACTTCGAAGACCATGTCGACCGCGTTGCCCAGGAGCCGATTCAGATCGAACTCGCTGGAGAGCTTCTGCGATATGTCCAGCAGCAGTGACAGCTTCTTGGCCTGACGCTCCTCGGCCGAATCGGCGGCCACTCTCAGTTGGCCGAGTCCGGAGGTGCGGCTGCGGCTGGTGATACCCGGGGGACCTCCGCCGCTCACCATGAGTTGGCGGATGATGGTGTCGCTCTGGCTCTGGCTCGGGGTCACGGAGATCGGTGTTACCCCTTCCGACCGGCGCGCTCCGGGGCTCAGCTCCTCCAGCTGGAACAACACCTTGCCGAAAGTGACCGAATCCTTGGGACTCAGCCGGCCCGCCTTGACCCGGGTGCCATTGATGCAGGTGCCGTTGGAGCTGCCCAGGTCCTTCACCTGGACGCCGTCGTTGCCGGCGGTCAACTCCGCGTGCCGCCGCGAGATGGTCGGATCGTAGATGGCGATGTCGCTGCTCAGTCCCCGGCCCACCACCAGACTGCGGCCGGGCGGGAGCTCGAAGCTCTGGTCGCCGGAGAAGCTGACGAGGCGATAGGGCATGAAGGAAAGATGCGGGGAAGCGGGAACGCGGGGAAGCAGGGAAGCCTGGGAAGAGAGGCGTCACATCTTTGCCTCCCCGCCTCCCCGCCTCCCCTCCTCTTGGCCTGCCAGCGCCAGCGCCAGCAGCACCGCCCGGGCCTTCGCCTCGGTCTCCTGCCACTCGGAGGCGGGATCGGAATCGGCCACGATGCCGGCGCCAGCCTGGACCCAGGCGCGGCCGCCCTTCATGACGCAGGTGCGGATCGAGATGGCGGTGTCGAGGGTGCGGGCGCCCCACCCGACGTATCCGACCGCACCCGCATAAGGGCCGCGGCGGGTTGGCTCGAGCTCGTCGATGATCTGCATGGCGCGCACTTTCGGAGCGCCGGACACCGTGCCGGCCGGAAAACAGGCGGCCAGGGCAGCGATGGCGTCGAGCCCCGGCCGAAGCCGGCCCCGAACCTCGCTCACCAGGTGCATGACATGGGAGTACCGCTCGATTGCCATGAACGCGGTGAGCCGCACCGACCCGAACTCCGCCACCCGGCCAACGTCGTTACGGCCGAGATCCACCAGCATGAGATGCTCCGCACGCTCCTTGGGATCATCGGCAAGCTCCTGGGCCAGCGCAGCGTCCGATTCAGGCGTCAGACCACGGGGACGGGTGCCGGCGATGGGGCGCAGGGTGATCTCGGAGTCCTCCACCCGCACCAGGACCTCGGGTGAGCTCCCGATGATGTGGGTATCATCGCAGTGCAAGTAATAGAGGTAAGGAGCCGGGTTCAGCGCACGGAGGTATCGATAGGTAAGAAAGGGATCCGGCGCCGGCAGATCCAGCCGGCGGGACAGCACGGTCTGAAAGGTGTCCCCGGCGCCGATGTACTCCTTGATCCGCCGCACCCCGTCCTGGAACCGATCAGCGGAATAGATGGAGACCGAGGCCGGCAGCTCGGGCAGCGGATCGATTTCCAGCGGCGTGCCGGCGCCGGGACCGGCCAGCCGTGAGAGCCAGCATTCGATTCGTGCCTCCGCGTCCGCATACAGTCGGCGCAGCTCGACGGCTGTCGCGGTGGGAGGCACCTCGACGTTGGCGATGACGGTTGCACGGTTGAAGAGATTGTCCAGCACCAGCAGGGTGCCCGCCACCATGAGAATGGCATCGGGAAGGTCGCGGTCATCGGGTGGTGCCGAAGGCAAGGCCTCGATGGTGCGGACGATATCGTAGCCCAGATAGCCGACGGCACCCCCGGTGAAGCGAGGAAGGCCCGGCACCTCCACCGGCGGGTGCCGCCGCATCGTTCGCCCGAGGTGCTCCAGGGGCGCGATGTCTTTTTCCACTACCGACCATCCGGTGCTACTGGTCCAGCGCGAGCACTCACGACCGCGATAGCGGAACACTTCCTCCGGATCCGTGGCCATGAAGGTGTACCTTGCCCAGCGCTCGCCTCCTTCCAGTGACTCGAGGAGAAAACCGTACCCGCCCTGATGCAGCTTGGCGAAGGCGCTGACCGGCGTGTCGCCGTCGAGCACCACCTGGCGGGTGATGGGCACCATCCCGCCAAGACGGGCCCGGTCGGCGAACAGCTCGAACGTCGAAATCACTGGGGTGCCGCCACCAGGTAGCTTCCGGCCGCCGGGAGCGCCGCGGCGAGGTTATCCGCTGCCGGCCGGGAGGAGGGGAGTAGCTCGAGCTGATTGTCGGGGAGTACGCGGCCGATCGCGAGCGCCCGCTCGTAGGCAAAATCGCTGCCGTACACCTGTCGCGCCCGGGTGGGGGCGGAGAAGAACCGAGCATACTCGAAGACCAGGGACGCGCCGGATTCACGGAACGGAAGGCTGGTCGTGAAGTCGAGGCCATAAACTCCGGGACGCGGGTGCACGTCGACTCGCACGGTTTGCCCACTGTCGGCAAACGCGCCAGCCGCGAACGACAATCTTGCGAAAACGATATTCTCTGGAGGCCCATGCCGCAGCACGATAGTGCGAGGCTCGCCGGCCGCGAAGCTGACCGACGTATCGGAGGGAGGGGGTCCTGAGGTTTCAAGTATCAGGGCTCGTGCGAGTGGCACCATGCGGGGCCTGGTCATGGCCGGCGGAGCGGTCGAGGCCGAGACCGGTCGGTGTGCCCCGCAACCCCACCCGGCCGCTGCGCACGCGAGAGTCAGCGTGGTTGCCGCTCCTCGCGAGCAACGGGATATTCCGCGCATCAGAACGGTGGGAGCTGAGGGGTGAGCGAGGTCATGCGAGAAAGTAAGAGGTGAGAGGTGAGAAGTAAGAGGGGGATGCTTCAGGCCGGGAGACCACACCAGCCGGCTCTTCGGCTCGGCACCATCCTTCTTACCTGTAGCCTCTTACCTCTTACCGTTTCATCCCTCGGGGCTCAAAGCTGGAATTCGCCCGAGACCCTGGCACTGGTCGGCCGGGCGGTTCAACGCCGGTTGGCGGTCCAGGCCGATTCGACTCTGGCGAGCTATCGGACCCGAGCTCATGGATTCGTGTTCTTTCTGGCACAGGTGGGAGAGGGGCTGACTGCGCCGCCACGGTTAGTGAAAGCCGACGAGCTCGAGGTCGAAGTGTATTGGCAGGCCCCCAACCGGAGCAAACAGGTCATTCTCGGCTGGCGGGACGGTGCCTTCCTGCCGACCGATATCAACTACCACCGCGACCACCTCGGGATCGTCACCAACAACTTCGGCAACACCATCCGTATCGGTGAGGGTGACGAGGTGCGCGACGCGGTGCACCCCCTCTCGCCCCAGGGACTCTTGGCCTACGACTTTGCCCTGGCGGATTCGGCCACGATCCGGACCGCGGAGGGTGCGGTGACCGTGTACCAGATCCAGGTGCGGCCCCGGTCCTTCGCGCAGCCCCTGGTGGTTGGAACCCTCTACCTCGATGTGGCCACTGCCGAGCTGGTACGGTTTCGTTTCAGCTTCACGCCGGCGGCGTATCTGGACCGGCAGTTGGAGGACATCAGTGTCGTGCTCGAGAACGCGCTATACGAGAATCGATACTGGCTCCCGCACCGGCAGGAGATCGAGATTCGCCGCCGATCCACCTGGCTCGACTTTCCAGCGCGCGGGATCATTCGAGGCCGCTGGGAAATCGGGGAGTACGATCTCAACGGGATTCTGCCGCCCGATACCTTCGTCGGCCCCGCGATCGGTGGCTTGGGACGGCCGGGAGGACCGGATTCGATCTGGAGCGAGCCGCTGGAGCGGGCCATCGCCGGTGTGGCACAACCGGTCAACCGGCAGGATATGGATGCGCTCAGGGTCGAGGTGGAGCGGATTGCAGCCTCGCGAACCCTGGCCGGCCTTCCTACTACCAGACTGGCGGCAGGGTCGCTCAGCGATCTGGCGCATGTGAACCGGGTGCAGGGCCTAACTCTGGGATTCGGTGGGGAGATCGGAGTGAAGGAAAACCGGATCGCGTTTCGCCCCACCCTTTCGTACGGCACGTCGGATGAGCGGCTCACCGGATCGTTGTCGGCTACCTGGAACGTCGGGGCTACCGAGCTGAGACTGCTGGCATCGCGGAAGGTCACCGATTTCAGCGATCTCCCCGTCATTGCACCGCTGGTGAACTCGATCCTCTCGCAGGAGAGTGGCCATGACCATGGTGACTACGTTCTCCTCCACTGGGCGGGGGCAGGGGTCCGCCGCCGGCTCGGAGGGCGTACCGCCCTGGGGTTGGAAATGGGGGTAGAGGAGAGCCGCTCGGTAAGCACCACTGCGTCGCCGGCCCGGGGCGGGTACCGCGCTAACCCGGCTCTCGGCTCGGGAACCCACCGGATCGCGCGGCTGGGATTGGAGCGGAGCAGTGGCGGCATCGCTCTCCGGCGCGACCTCAGCGGCAGCTTGTCACTCGAAGGCGGCGCTGGCACGGAAGACTACCTCCGGGCTACCGCGGCCCTGCGCTGGTCCGCCCGTCTGGGTAGAACCGAGCTGCTCGCCGAGACATACTTGGGGTCCGGCACCGGCGCGCTGCCACCGCACCGCAGTTTCGTCCTCGGCGGTCGTGGAACGCTGGTCGGCGAGCCCTTCCGGGCCTACGGCGGCCGGACGGCGGGTCTGCTGCACCTGGAGTGGCGCTTCGACGTGCCGGTTCCGGCGGTGTCACTCGGCTCGTTTGCCTCCACCGGGTCGAGCGCGACGCTGGCACCGTTCGTGGCTCTGGGGTACGCCGGACGGCCCCTGAGTGGACTGCCCTGGACCGGTACTGATGGGATCCGGCCGGTCGCGGGGCTGGCGGTCGAATGGTTCATGCGCCTGATTCGGGTTGAGCTGGGGGTGGGGCTCCGGAGCGGAGAGCTGGGCCTGACCGTCGATGTGAATCGGGACTGGTGGGGCCTGCTCTAGCGTTTTTAATTTCGGGCAGCTCCCCTGGCCCCGTTCAGCTCATCCGATCGCTCAAAAGAGTCGCGCATGCAGTTCACCGACGAGTGGCTGGTTCCATCCATAGAAGCTCTTCTGCCCGCGGAGGCCCTCCAGCCACTGCGGCAGGAGGCGGGACCACCCGCGTCGTTGTGGGAGCTGCTGGTGGGCCGCAAGCTGGCCACCGATGAACAGGTGCTCGGGGCCATCTCCAGTCGATTTCGCTTTCCCGTCGCCGACCTCGGCAAGCTGGATCACAAGCTGATCAGCACCGTGCCGGAGCAGCTGGCCCGCCGGTTCAACGTGGTCCCGGTCGGGCAGACCGACTCCTACCTCGAAGTGGCGACAGCCAACCCGTTCGATATCGATGCCGAGAAGATGCTGGCGTTCGCCACCGGCCGCGAGGTCCGCATGCTCCTCGGCTCTCCCTCGAAAATCCGGGAAAAGCTCGACGAGCTCTACCGGGAGACGGAAAGCGTCGTATCGAAGCTGCTCGAGGGTATCACCGCCGACTTCGAGGTGGAGCAGATCAAGGAGGAGGAAGAAAGCGCCGCCAGCGCTGAACAGGCCAGCCAGCGGCCTATTCTCCGCCTGGTGGACGGCATGATCGCGGACGGGGTCTCCAACCGGGCGAGCGACATTCACATCGAGCCGGTTGAGGGTGGCGTCATCGTGCGCTACCGGATCGATGGCGTGCTCCGGCAGGCGATGAAGATTCCCCGCAGCGCCGGGGTGCCACTCATCTCACGGGTGAAGATCATGTCCGGTCTCGACATCGCCGACCGGCTCCGGCCCCAGGACGGCCGGACCAGAGTGTCGGTCAATGGGGAGCCGGTCGATCTTCGAGTTTCCACCCTCCCGGCGTCCCACGGCGAGAAGGTGGTCATCCGGATTCTGAACCAGAAGGCCACCTCGCTGTCGCTCGACAGCCTGGGCCTGGCGGATGACGAGCAGAAGTCGATCAGGACTCTGCTCAGCAATAAGGAAGGCATCATCCTGGTGACCGGACCGACCGGATCCGGAAAGACGACGACGCTTTACTCGTCGCTCCGGGTGGTCCAGGGCGAGGGCGTGAACATCGTCACGGT